>CANDMH010000211.1 GCA_947385785.1 uncultured Lachnospiraceae bacterium | reverse complement strand
CACAGTAAACCTCCAGACTTTCATGCATGGTGGTGCGGCTAGGCCTGTCCTATAGGCCTTATGCATGGAGGTTTACTGTGAAAGTCCCGTAATCGGCCTGCGGAAACCGCGCAATCCGAATAAGCCCGTTTTACAGGATATCAAAAGCCCCAAACCATAGCTGAACACTGAGGTTTGGGGCTTGCTGTTGTAACTTAATGCTTATACTTTAGGGGACTGTGAATCGTAACGATTGACTCTCCCACTGCCATGCCCGGCAGACTGCGGAGAGCCGCTGCAGACGCACCTCCCTCTTACAGGGTCACGCCCTGCTTAAAAATTGCCATATCATGATACCCTGCTTCCTCGCTGCAGACCTTCCTTCCTGATGCAACCTCCAGCACGTAGCCAAACAGCCGCTCCGCTTCCTCTTCCATTCCCCGGTCTTCCACCAGCACGCCGGCATTATAGTCAATCCAGTTTGCCTTTTTGCCTGCCAGGGCAGAATTTGTAGAAATCTTCACCGTGGGCACAGGGGATGCAAAGGGGGTGCCTCTTCCTGTGGTAAAAAGCACAATCTGCGCCCCTGCCGCCGCCAGAGCCGTAGCCGCCACCAGGTCGTTGCCCGGAGCGCTGAGCAGATTTAAGCCGCTGACCTGAACCCGCTCTCCATACTGCAGTACGCCCCTCACCGGAGCCGAACCCGATTTCTGGGTACAGCCCAGAGATTTGTCCTCAAGTGTGGAGATTCCGCCTTTCTTATTGCCGGGGGACGGATTCTCATAGATCGTCTGGTTATGGTTCTTAAAATACGTCTTAAAGTCATTGATCAGCGCCACTGTCTGATGAAAAAGCGCCTCGTCGGCACAGCGGTTCATAAGTATCGTCTCCGCGCCGAACATCTCCGGCACCTCGGTGAGGATAGTGGTTCCGCCTTCCCGGATCAGCCTGTCGGAAAAACGCCCCACCAGCGGATTCGCCGTAATGCCGGACAGCCCGTCGCTGCCCCCGCATTTCATGCCGATCACCAGCCTGTCCACGCTGACGGGCTGTCGTTTGAACGTGGACGCATAACAGGTAAGTTCCTCTATCAGCTCCAACGCTTCCGCCACTTCATCCTCACAGTCCTGTGACACCAGGAACTTCACTCTGTTTTCGTCATACCCGCCGATATAGGGCTTCAGCACCTCGATATTGCTGTTCTCACATCCCAGTCCCAGCACCAGTACACCGCCGGCATTGGGATGCTTCACCAGATCTGCCAGAATCTGCCTTGTATGTTCCTGGTCCTCTCCCATCTGGGAGCAGCCATAAGGATGGGGAAAGGCAATCACCTCTTCCACGCTTCCCCGCTCCGGCTGTGAAGCGAGTCTTTCGTTAGCCTGTTTTGCGATGGCTGCCGCCACATTATTTACACAGCCAACGGTAGGGATAATCCAGATTTCATTGCGGACACCCACCTGCCCGTCAGAGCGCCAAAATCCCATAAATGTTGCCGTCTCCCGGGAGGAACCGGAAGTTTTTTCTGTTCCGGAAGCGCTGTCGCTGAAAGCCTTTCCCTCCGCTCCGCCGTCCGATGATTCCCTCTCCGGAAAGACAGGCTCATAAGTGTACTCCAGCAAATCTCCCAGCGCAGTCTTCAGATTATGAGTATGAATCCATGCACCCGGTTTTATTGTTTCTTTCGCATTCCCGATTCGGTATCCGTATTTGATAACTTCTCCGCCCTGAGGGATAAGGCAGACTGCCATCTTGTGCCCGGCCGGGATCTCTTCCAGCGCGAACACTTCCCGCATTCCGTCGCGCTGCGGAATTCCGCTTTCCCTCACAGGATTTCCGCTCTCTTCCAGGCCGTCTGCACGAACCGAATCTTCGTTTCTTTCATCCGTGCCAGACCCGTTTCCCCGATTCAAAATTCCGCTCACCCCACAGCCGTCCCCGGACACATCAGCCGTTTCCGTTACAGGCACATACAGCTTCTCCCCCGCCTGTATCGGGCGCAGAGCCACCACTACATTGTCATTGTCATTTATTTTTATGAAATCCTGCATAATGCTGCCCTCATGCCATTCGTCCTGATGTCCTCCAGATAGCCCGCAACCGCATCGGTCAGACCTGCTGTCCGATTCAGATCCTGCCCGAAGAAATGCTCGTTTCCAAGGAATGCCGTGACGAATGTCCGGCTGTCCTTCCGGCAGTTATCCCTGAAAAATGTAAGGACCTCCATATCATCCATGATACAGTATTCTTCTTCCCCTCTGTGGCCTATGAGAGCCTTATCCCGGATCTGTGTGCCGTCATAGAAAGCCATCAGCGCCGCCAGCGAAAAGGTCAGATGTGCCGGCAGCTTTCCAAACTTCTCCACATATCCAAGCAGGCTGGGCATACATCTCGCCCTCCACTTGGAGACGGAATTCAGCGAAATGGAAAGCAGGGCGTGTTTCACATACGGATTATTGAAACGTGTAATCACCGCCTCCGCAAATTCCTTCAGCTCCTCCTCCGGAAGTGTCAGAGTGGGAATCACCTCATCGAAAATCGTCCTCTCCATAAAATTCCGGATATCTCCATCTTCCATGGACTGCTTCACAATGTCATTGCCGCACAGATAGGAGGCCAGCACAAAAGAAGTATGGGCGCCGTTCAGAATGCGGACCTTCCTCTGCTTGTAAGGCTTCTGGTTGTCCGTAAAGATAACGGGAAGCCCGGCCTGATGCAGCGGCAGCTCGGCGCTGATGTCCCTGGGACTCTCAATGACCCACAGCGCAAAGGGTTCCCCTGTGACCATGATTCTGTCTTTATATCCCAGCGCTCTCCACTCCTCCGCCTCCGTATCCCGGGGATACCCGGTGACGATGCGGTCCACCAATGTAGAAGTAAAGATACAACTCTCCTCCACCCAGGTTCTGAAGGCATCCCCCAGGTTCCAGAGTTCTATAAACTGCATAACGCATTTTTTCAGCATGATGCCGTTATCGTCAATCAGCTCAACCGGAAGCATCACAAGCCCCTTCTCCGGATTTCCCTTCATTACTTCAAATCGGTGATATAAAAATTTCGTCAGCTTGCCGGGAAACGTTTTGGGCGGGTTCAGTTCAAACCTGTCTTCGGCATCGAATACAATCCCCGCCTCCGTGGTGTTGGAAACAACAAAACGCAGCGTGTCAATCTCAGCCAGCCCCATGTATTTGTCATATTCACCGTATGCGTCCACAGCATCTGCCACACTGGTAACCTGGCGGTTTAAAATCTTCGCCTCGCCGTCCACAATGCCCCGCAGAGATACGGTATACTGGCAATCCTGTCTGTGGAAATTGTCCAGGCTCCCGAAGCTGATAGGCTTGATCAGCACGATATCCCCGTCAAACTTCCCCTGTTCGTTGGCAATATCGATCATGTAGTCCACGAACGCCCGAAGGAAATTGCCTTCCCCAAACTGTACCACCCTGACAGGTCTTGCCTTTTTGTTCGTCATTGTCCTGTTTAAACTGTCCATGTTTCTCCCTTCCGTCCACCCTCTGTGGACATAGCCTGCTGACTGTCCTGCCCACTGCGCATGATGTGTAAGCGCTTACATTTACTATTTTACAGCCAAAAAATATTTTGTCAATAAGAAAACATGATTTCTCAAAAAATATCTTGCAAAAAAAATTGCATTTGCTATAATGCAGATAGGGGATTTTTGAAACTACTTACATCAATATTGCAACAAACCGCTTAACCGAGGCGCTGCCGTCCGGCATGAACATGGCCTGAGGGAAAAGGGAAACCAATTCAACGGCGCGGCGGTCGGACTGTCTGAAAATGAGGAAAGCGAATGACAATATACGATATCTCGGAAAAAGCCGGTGTTTCCATTGCCACGGTTTCCCGTGTGCTGAACGGCAGCCAAAATGTCAGTGACAAAACCAGGAAGAAGGTTCTGGACATTATAGACCGCTATGGCTATACGCCCAACGCATTTGCCCGGGGACTGGGACTGAATACCATGCGGACCATGGGTATCATGTGCGCGGACAGTTCCGACCCCTACCTGGCCAAAGCCGTCTATTATATCGAACAGAAGCTTCGGGCCAGCGGTTACGACAGCCTTTTATGCTGTACCGGCTATGCCCCGGAGACGAAAGCCGCTTCCATGAACCTGCTGCTCACCAAGAAGGTGGACGGCATTATCCTGGCAGGCTCCAATTTTGTACACGATAAAGAAAGCGAGAATAAATACATTGCGGATGCCGCCGCGCAGATTCCGGTCATGCTGCTGAATGCCGACCTGGATATCCCCAATGTCTACAGTGTCCTCTCCGATGCTTTTTCGTCCATGTACGAGGCCACCGTTTCGGTATTTCAAAGCGGCATTAAAGATATTCTGTACTTTTACAATTCCAATTCCTACAGCGGCAAACACAAGCTGGCAGGCTTCCTTGCCGCCATGAAGGAACAGACGGCTTCCGAAGCCGATGCCATGACTCAGTTTTACCATGGCTCCCACGAAGATGTCCATGCCATGGTTGATTGTCTGAAAAATCTGCGCGATAAAGGACTTGTCTTCCACGGCGTCATAGCTTCAGACGATATGCTGGCCCTGGCTGCCGTAAAATATGCCAGAGAAATGAACTACCGGATTCCGGAAGAATTTTCCGTTCTGGGGTACAATAATTCCATGCTGGCTCTCTGCTGCGAGCCTGAACTGACCAGCATTGACAATAAACTGGAGACCCTCTGCCAGCATCTGATCACTACCCTGCTGGGGCTGCTGGAAGGTCGGGAAATGCCCAAAAAAACCGTTTTTTCCGGTGAAATTATCCGGCGGGGAACGACACGTTAAGCGTAAGGAAATGTCTGCAGATAACTGCTTCCGGCAGTTCCTGAAAGGAAGAACACTTAATTTGTTACAATAAATTTAAATTATGGAGGAAAAGAACATGAAAGAATTTATGGACAGGGATTTTCTGCTGGAATCTGAGACAGCCAAAAAGCTGTTCCATGATTATGCGGAAAATACCCCAATACTGGATTACCATTGCCACATCAATCCAAAGGAAATCGCGGAGGACCGTCACTTTGACAATATCACCCAGGTATGGCTGGGAGGCGACCATTACAAATGGCGTCTGATGCGTTCCTTTGGCGTGGATGAGAAGTATATCACCGGCGACGCCACCGATTACGAAAAATTCTGCAAGTGGGCGGAATGTCTCGGAAAAGCCATCGGCAACCCTCTCTTCCACTGGAGCCATCTGGAGCTGCAGAGATATTTCGGTTACCATGGCGTGCTGAACAAGAAGACTGCCGATGAAGTATGGAAACTCTGCAACGAGAAGCTGGCACAGCCCTCCATGAGCGTCCGCAGCCTGATCAAACAGAGCAATGTAACTTTGATCTGCACCACGGACGACCCCGTCGATTCCCTGGAATGGCATAAGAAAATCGCAGAGGATGATACCTTTGATGTAAAGGTTCTGCCCGCATGGAGACCCGACAAGGCCATGAATATTGAGAAGCCCGATTATCTGAACTATCTGGATCAGCTCGCTGAAGCTGCCGGTATGGGTGAAATCAACAGCTTCGCAGCCTTGAAAAAAGCTTTGAGACAGCGTATGGATTACTTTGCTTCCATGGGCTGCTGCGTCTCCGACCACGGCCTGGAATATGTGATGTACTATCCTGCCAGCGACGACGAGATCGAGGCTATCTTCTTAAAGCGGCTGAACCGTATGATCCC
>CANDMH010000210.1 GCA_947385785.1 uncultured Lachnospiraceae bacterium | reverse complement strand
TTTTTTGCCGTTTTCCTTGTATTTCCGGGATTTCTTCTAAACAAGTTGCATCAGTTATTTTCCGACAATTCCTAAGAAATAAAAGCATCATACGATACGAAACTGGAATAGGAGAATCATTACATGAGCGAATTATTTAAGGTATCATCCAATCCTCATATTCGTTCCAAAGCGGCTACAAACAGCCTGATGTTTGCGGTTGTCATTGCCCTGATGCCCGCGACCGGCTTTGGAATCTATAATTTCGGACCCAGGGCGCTTGCCGTCATCGCGGTGACCGTGGGAAGTACGGTTCTTACGGAATATCTTTTCGGACTATATAAAAAGAAGCTGAGTGTGACGGATTTGTCGGCGGTGGTGACGGGAATGCTGCTGGCGCTGAACCTTCCGGTAACCATACCGCTGTGGATGGCTGCCCTGGGCGGCGTATTTGCCATTCTGGTGGTGAAGATGCTGTTCGGCGGCCTGGGGCAGAATTTTATGAACCCGGCTCTGGCTGCCAGATGTTTTCTGCTGATATCCTTTCCCACGGCGATGACGTCATTTGACTGTGATGCCTATACCGGGGCCACCCCCCTTGCGATGCTGAAAAACGGGGATCCGGTGAACCTGCTGAATATGGTGACAGGGCATACGGCGGGAACTATCGGGGAGACTTCGGTGATTGCCATTGCGGCGGGGGCATGCCTGCTGCTTGCGCTGGGCGTGATTGACCTGCGGATTCCCGGCAGCTACATAGTGACCTTTGTTATTTTTGCGGGATTGTTCGGAGGACATGGCTTCAATCCTTCTTACCTTGCGGCGCAGCTTTCCGGCGGCGGACTGATGCTGGGGGCGTTTTTTATGGCAACCGATTATGTGACCAGGCCGATTACGATAAAAGGACAATACATATTCGGTATGGCGTTAGGCCTGCTGACAGGGATTTTCAGAATCTTCGGGCCCGGTGCGGAGGGCGTTTCCTATGCAATCATCCTGGGCAATCTGCTGGTGCCTCTGATTGAAAAATACACCATGCCCACTGCCTTTGGACACAGGAAAGGGGGAGCGCGCCATGAAAAATAAAAATGATATATCTGTCATGCTGAAGGAAGCAGGCATTCTGTTTGCCATCACTCTGATTGCGGGCCTGCTGCTGGGCGTGGTCAACGAACTGACGAAGGAACCCATCCGCATCCAGCAGGAAAAGGCCATACAGGAGGCGTGCAGGGCCGTATTTGCGGATGCGTCCTCCTTTGAGGAAATGGAGTATACTCCGGATGAAGCGCTGGCGGAAGAACTGTCCGGCATGGGAGTAAAGCTGGGAACGGTTTATCAGGCGCTGGGCAGTGACAATGCAATGCTGGGATATGTGCTGGAATCTACCTCTACTCAGGGGTATGGCGGCAATATTGTCCTGTACCTGGGGGTGAGAGCGGACGGAACCTTAAATGACATATCCATATTGGAAATCTCGGAGACGGCCGGCCTGGGGATGCTGGCGCCGGAGGTGCTGGTACCGCAGTTCCATGACAAAAAGGTGGAGAGTTTTGTCTATACGAAGTCAGGCGCGTCTGCCGAAAATGAAATTGATGCCATCACCAGCGCCACAATTACCACAAGGGCAGTCACCAATGCGGTGAACGGAGGCCTGAAGGCCGCCGGAAGGATGCTGGAAGGAGGTGCGGGCAATGAATAAAGCGGGAGAGAGGCTTTATAACGGATTGGTGAAAGAAAATCCGACTTTTGTATTGATGCTCGGGATGTGCCCCACGCTGGCGGTTACGACTTCTGCGGTGAACGGTCTGGGAATGGGGCTTACTACCATGGTAGTACTGGCGCTCAGCAACATGATTATTTCACTGCTGCGGAATATCATACCGGACAGAGTACGTATTCCGGCATTTATTGTGATTATCGCTTCTTTTGTGACGGTGGTGCAGCTTCTGCTGGAAGCGTATCTGCCCTCCCTGAATCAGGCATTGGGTGTTTACATACCGCTGATTGTGGTGAACTGTATCATATTGGGGCGCGCCGAGAGCTACGCTTATTCCAATCCGGTGATTCCGTCTCTGTTTGACGGCATCGGCATGGGGCTGGGATTCACCTTTGCACTGACCTGCATCGGACTGGTGCGGGAACTGCTGGGAGCGGGACAGTTTTTCGGACTGGATATCCTTCCGGATTCCGCAGAGCCCATCCGTATCTTCGGTCAGGCGCCGGGAGCATTTTTCGTGCTTGCGGGACTGGTTGCCCTGCAGAATTACATCAAGGAATCCAGAAAAAAAGCCGGTAAGGAATATGAGAAAATCGGTTCCGGATGTACGCATGACTGCATGAACTGTAAAGACAGCGAAGGATGTTCGAAACGCTTTTACGACGAAAATGCAGGAGGAAAAGCGGAAGGGAAAGCAAAGCAGGCGAAAGCACAGGGAAATGCGGCAGCCGGGAATGCAGCAGCCGGAAATGCGAAAACCGGGAATGCAGCAGCCGGAAGCGTGAAAACCGGGAATGCGGCGTCCGGAAATGTGAAAGCCGGAAGCACAGAGGAGGGCAGATAAATGAATATGGAATATGTGAAGGAATTGCTGGTTCTTCTGATAGGCTCTTCATTGGTGAGCAACGTGGTGCTCAGCCAGTTCCTTGGGCTTTGCCCCTTCCTGGGGGTATCCAGAAAGACCAATACGGCTGCGGGAATGGGTGTGGCGGTTATCTTTGTAATCACTCTGGCAAGTGCGGTAGCCGGTGTAATATATGAGTTTGTGCTGGTCCGGTTCCATGTGGAATACCTGAAGACCATTGTATTTATTCTGGTAATCGCGGCTCTGGTACAGTTTGTGGAGATGTTTCTGCGGAAATCCATGCCATCTCTGTACGAGGCGCTGGGCGTGTATCTGCCTCTGATTACCACCAACTGCGCCGTGTTGGGTGTGGCAATCACCAATGTGCAGAAGGAGTACGGGATTCTCACCGGTATCGTAAACGGCTTTGCCACGGCTGCGGGATTTTGTGTGGCTATCGTGATTCTGGCGGGAATCCGGGAAAAGCTGGAATACAATGACATTCCCGCCCCCTTTAAAGGCATGCCCACCGTACTGCTGACGGCGGGACTGATGGCCATTGCCTTCTGCGGATTTTCTGGATTATTATAAGAGGGGACGGAACTGGAATAAAACAGTCCCTTCCCGGAAGCACCCGGGAGAATTTCCAGCTGCGTTGCTGTGCAGATGGAAATAGCTCCCCCGGAAAAGGGTGCGGTAGGGAAGGGACGGAACTGGAATAAGAAGGGAGCAGGATAATGAGTATAACGGGGATTTTGTCCGCTGCGGCTGTGGTGGGCGCAGTGGGCATCTTTGTAGGGCTGTTTCTGGGAGTGGCCGGAATCCGTTTCCATGTGGAGAAGGATGAGAAGGAAGAAGCTGTGCTGGCGGCTTTGCCCGGCAATAACTGCGGCGGCTGCGGATACGCGGGCTGCTCCGGCCTGGCTGCGGCGATTGCAAAGGGAGAGGCGCCTGTGAACGGCTGCCCTGTAGGGGGTGAGGCGGTGAGCGGCAGGATTGCCGCCATTATGGGAGTGGAAGCAGGCAGCCAGGAGAGAAAGGTGGCCTTTGTAGCATGTATGGGAGACTGTGAGAAGGCAAAGGAGGATTACGAATACACGGGACAGCA
Organism: uncultured Lachnospiraceae bacterium; assembly: GCA_947385785.1. GTDB lineage: Bacteria > Bacillota > Clostridia > Lachnospirales > Lachnospiraceae > Acetatifactor. The sequence goes on along the minus strand of CANDMH010000210.1, from coordinate 2,064 downwards.
TGACTGCCGTATCATGGCCTTTGTGCCCGGGGGCGGCCCCAAATCCTGCAGCAGCGGCTGTCTGGGCTTTGGAAGCTGCGTAGAGGCCTGTCCTTTTGACGCCATTCATGTGGTAAACGGTGTGGCTGTGGTGGATAAGGAGAAGTGCAAAGCCTGCGGAAAATGTGTGGAGGCGTGTCCGAAGCACCTGATTTCGTTGATTCCGTACAAGGCGGAATATGTGGTTGCCTGCAGTTCTTCGGATAAGGGGCCTGTGACCATGAAGGCATGTCAGGCAGGGTGCATCGGCTGCGGCCTGTGTGCGCGCAACTGTCCTGCCCAGGCGGTGACCGTGACAGATTTCCATGCTACAATTGACCAGGAAAAATGTACGGGCTGCGGTACCTGTGCGGAGAAATGCCCTAAAAAGTGTATCACAAGAACGTGATAAAAATGCACGTCTTTTGCTGCGGGACCGAAAACATTTGCCGACGCAAATATAAACGCCCGGGCGCGTCCATACTGTGGGACAGTCAATTGGTATGCTCACGAGTATAAACAGGCACCGAGTGAACGTTTCCGAAATGCAAAACAGGAAGGCGCATGCAATAAAAGCGGTGCCGGTTAGAAATCCGAGTGGGCAGAAAGTCGACCGGACAGAAAGCCTACCGGGTAGAAAGCAGAGAGGATGCGAAACAGGAGGAGGCTGTAGGCTTGGGAGTAATACCTGAACCTCGAATTCAGGGTTCAGGCAGGGAGGTAGATTATTATGAAAATGCCGAATGATTTTGACGACAATTCGAATATGACGTTCACGGTAGTAATGTCTATTGTGGCTGTGTCCGCCTTTGTGGCGGTGATATTGCTGACGGTTCTGCTGCTGAACCAGAAAAGTACCGCATCTGACGGACGTTCGCAGCAGAATAGTACGGTGCAGGCTGCTGCGAACCAGTCTTCTCCTGTTATCATCTATCCGGAGACAGATGAGCTGCTGTCAGGAAGTGAGCTGCACCCGGACGATCTGGATTTTTGGGACATGTTTCCGGAACCTACAGCTTCTCCCACGCCGGAACCTACGAAGGAACCGGAAAAGGAGGAGCCGGATCCGTCCACGGACGGGAAGCACACTTTGGTGCAGTATGCGGACGGCGAGGAGGAATGGGTTCTGATCAGCCCTTATCTGCCAAAGCACGAATATGACTTTACGAAGCTGGTGTGCCAGTCTGATCTGATGAAGTACTATGAGAACGGAAAACAGACCTCTTATGTGGGGGTTGATATTTCCAAATATCAGGACTATGTGGACTTTGTGAAGGTGAAGAAAGCAGGCATTGATTTTGTCATGATCCGTGTGGGAGCAAGGGGATACAGTTCGGGGCAGCTGATACTGGACGAATATTTCAGCGACAATATCAAGCGTGCCATGGATGCCGGACTGGATGTGGGCGTATACTTTTATTCCCAGGCTATCACGAAGGAGGAAGCCATAGAAGAGGCAAACCTGGTCATTGAGAATCTGGGCGAATATCAGCTTGCCTACCCGGTGGCTTACGATATGGAGCTGGTGGAAAATGACACAGCCAGGACAGATAATCTGACCAAGGGAGAGAAGACGGAGATAGCCAAAGCGTTTCTGGATACCATCGCGGCAACGGGTCGGAAGACCATGGTCTATGGAAATAAGGAATGGCTCGTCAAGGAGATTGATATGTCCAAGCTGACAGCCTATGACGTATGGCTGTCCCAGGCGGCGGATATCCCCGATTATCCCTATAAATTCTCCATGTGGCAGTATGACTTTGAGGGTTCCGTGGACGGTATTGTGGGTTATGTGAACATGAATATCAGTTTTGTCAATTTTGCGGAAAAATAGATAGTATTATTAGATTTACGAAAAAGCAATTTATACTCACGATCTAAAACATTTGCCAAATGAAATGTATAACGAGTGAGCGCCGCTGTAATGTGGGCCCAAAAGCAGCAAATGTTTGCGCTCACGAGTATATAAGAAACCACCGGCTGTGTAAACCGGTGGTTTCCGTTTTCCGGATTTTATACCGCATGTCTGCGACGGATTTATGATTC
>CANDMH010000209.1 GCA_947385785.1 uncultured Lachnospiraceae bacterium | reverse complement strand
AGTGGCTGGAAATTCTCCCAGATCCAGGGGGCTTGGAAGGGGAGTTGCGGAACTAGAAACAGCAACATACCGTACAAGCCCCGTGAGGATTTACAGACACTTTAGTGGCTGGAAATTCTCCCAGATCCAGGGGGCTTGGAAGGGGAGTTGCGGAACTAGAAACAGCAACATACCGTACAAGCCCCGTGAGGATTTACAGACACTTTAGTGGCTGGAAATTCTCCCAGATCCAGGGGGCTTGGAAGGGGAGTTGCGGAACTAAATTAGGAGGAAAAGAGAATGAACGAGATGAATCAACAATTCTGCCAGTGCTGCGGTATGCCTATGGGTGAGACGGATGAGATGTACGGAACCAATGCCGACGGTAGCAAAAACGAAGACTACTGCAAATATTGTTTTGAAAACGGCGCATTTACCTTTGCGGGTACAATGGAAGAAATGGTGGAGGTGTGCGTGCCCCATATGACGGCGGCACATCCGGAGATGAGCGGGGAAGAAGCGAGAAAAGCCATGCTTGCATGGTTTCCCACATTAAAACGGTGGAAGAAATAATTGAGGCGCGTTCAGACATATCCTGCGGCCATAGGAGGGGACACCGCCAATGCATTTTGTGAAAGCGAAGGGAATCCTGTCATCCAAAAACGGAATGAACCTGTACCGTGGCTGCACCCATGGGTGTATTTACTGTGATTCCAGAAGCAAATGTTACCATATGGAACACGATTTTGAGGATATCGAGGTAAAAGAGAATGCAATCGACCTGCTGGCCTGTGCTCTTAAGCGTAAGCGGAAGAAATGCATGATTGGCACAGGCGCCATGACCGGCCCCTATATCCCTCTGGAAATCGAAATCGGAAATGTCAGGAAGGCGCTGCAACTGATCGATACTTATGGGTTTGGCTTCACGGTCATCACAAAGTCAGACCGTATTTTACGGGATTTAGACCTGCTGCAGAAAATCAATGAAAAGACAAAATGCGTTGTGCAGATGACCTTGACCACTTATGATGAAGAACTGTGCGGAAAGGTTGAGCCGAATGTATGCACGACAAGAGAACGCTTTGCCGTATTAAAACGGCTGCGGGATGCGGGAATTCCCACCGTCGTATGGATGACTCCGATTCTGCCCTTTATCAATGATACGGAGGATAATATTTCCGGTATTTTGGAGCTGTGCCAGGAGGCGAAGGTTTACGGCGTGATCTGCTTTGGTATGGGGCTGACCCTCCGGGAAGGAAACCGGGAGTATTTTTATCAGCAGCTGGATCGCCGGTTTCCGGGCTTAAAAGAACAATATATGCGGACGTATGGAAACCAGTATATAATTGAAAGTCCGGACGGCAGCCGTCTGATGGAATTATTTTACCGGAAATGCAAAGAGGCGGGAATCCTTTGCGATAATGAACAGATATTTCAGTATCTGCATGCTTTCCCTGAAAATGATTTTGGAGGACAGATAAGTTTGTGGGACTTGGGGGTGGAGTGAAAATGCGTGTCGGAAAGGAATATGAAGAGCTATACTCACGGGTATGACTGGAAATCACATAGCATGAAAACCGGGAATTCAGGGATGGATTCCCGGTTTTTTTCTTTACCAGACTATTTTTTCATGTTAAACTGTAGATATAGCGAAAAAAGCGGATTGTTTTTCTTTTAAGAGCAAAAATACCTAGTGTACTGTCTGACTCATATTCAGGCAAACCTCCTTGTCTATTTTCCTGATAGCACTACTTCCCAAGCCTCAGCGTAGCCATCGCTACGCCTGCGTTTGTGAAGCAGCACTCTCAGAAAAATATCCGGCGGAGTTTTACCAGATATGAACCAGACAGTACACTAAGATATGAAAAACATTTGATACGCATGGCCGATGAAATCTGCCGCGAGGAGGACACGATATGCAAAATCCAAATGAACTGCGTCTGCAGAAAATGATGAATCTGTTGTCTCAATTACCGCTGACCCAGGAGGAGCTGGATCATGGGGAGTATTATCTTGAAGGGGGAGAGCAGTCCCATCTGGACTGTCTGGCCTTCCGAGATCTGTCTGAGGTACCGGAGGAAACGCAAAAAGGTTTCCGGAGTTTGTTTAAGGAGTTCAGCGACAGGGGGAGGAACCAGGAGTATGCCCGCCTGTTTCAGCTGGTATTTCAGCTGGGGCAGTCTACCAGCTATATGCTCTATCCTTCCGACCTGCTCCGGTATAAAAGTGGTGGCCTGGAACAGCTGGATGCGGCCTGCATCTGTTCTCTGTATGCGGAACAGGCATGTGAAAACCAGCATTATCTGACCCGTTACTGGATTGAACGGCTGATCGAGCTTGCCGGAAACAATGCTGGGGTGCTGAAAAAGGCTTTTGATTATCATAAGGGAAAATTTGACAATGGCCTGATGGTGCTGTACGCTGCCTATTTCCATGTGAGATACAAGGAGCGGAAACGGAAATGGGATATTGCCTATAATAAAAACGAGGGGAAGCAGGACGGGCAGCAGGGCGGCCTGCTGAAAGGGATCACGAAGCTGTTCAAAGGAGAATCGGAGGATGAAGCCCTGCATCTGTCGGATGCGGGGGATCAGAAAATGCTGGATAACTGCGTGAACAGCATTGCCTCCAGCATCGGAAATCTGTTCAGTAAAAAGCTCCCGGCCTATGCGTCGGAGGCGATGGAGAAATATGTGCGCCAGCCCAAGGATGAGCCGCTGCCCAAACAGCTGTACAATCTGTCCAGGGGGTATGCGGTGAACCAGTACCTGCTCCGGCTGCTGGGAGGCTGTGCTTTTTCAAGCTTCGAACTGTCGCCCAAGCTGCGGAACTTCCTCCGGCTCTGCGCTGCCGCCGACCGGGGCGGCCTCCTGATTGTGATGGAGTGGTTTAATATGGACGATAAGCTGACCGCAAGGGGCGGAAATTTTGACTTGCTCTTTGATATCGATCAGAAGGAATTTCTGCTGTGGACAGCGCAGAAGCAGTATAAAAATATTTTATATACCCAGTTTGACAGGGATTCCGCATTTTTCATCCAATGTATGGATCAGGCGGATGGGAACGGCTTCCAGGCGATGATGGAAGTGGTAAAGGCAAAGGATAAATCGCTGTATAAAGGATTGAAGGACGATAAGGTGTCCGGACAGAGGGAGAAGGTGATAAAGGCGGTGATCCCGGCGGGTATCAGCGGTTTTTCCCAGCTGTGTGATTATCTCCGGGGCGAGCTGCCGGCAGATGATATTTATCCTTATGCCGGAGAGCTGGCGGCGGGCTCCCGTTATGCGTGGCAAGAGCGGAATCTGCTGAACCAGTACCGGGATATGTACGGAAAGGATGATTTTTATACCAGATGCCTGGTGATTTTGATTATGAAGCGGGCCTCCTATGCGATGATGGAGGAATTGACGACTGTTCAGTCCGGAAGGCGGAACCAACCCAATGAACAGGCGGCGGCAGAGCTGTATGCCAGACTTTCGGAAGCGGGGCTGTCGCTGAATTATCAATTACAATGCGGAGAGATGATTTATGAGTATATTTATTCCGAGAGTCAGAAGAAGATGGTGGAGAAGGCCACGGTAAAGGCATTTTCCCGTTATCTGGCCGAGACGCCGGATAAAACTCTTCAGGCATTCCGGGATGCGGGGGCCACAGGGCGCAGCATGGGCGTGAAGACGCTGGGCAGGCTGCCGGAGCGGCATAAGGAGGATCTGCTGGCCTACAGCGGCGACAGCTCGAAGGCGGTGAAGGAGGCGCTGGTGGAGGTCCTGCGGAAGCAGAAGGATTGGGCGGCGGATATTACCGGTCTGCTGAAATCCAAGAAGGCGGCGCAGAGGGAGATGGCCATCCAGGTTATGCGGGGATGGAAGGAGCCGGAGTACAGGCAGCTATTGCAGGAAGCCCTGGATACGGAAAAGAGCAGCAAGCTGGCGGCGCTTCTTCGGGATGTGCTGAACCTGACCTCCGACGAGGTGCAGCAGGTTTCGGCCACGCCGGAAGAAAAAGTGAAAGAGCTGCATAAGGGCGGAAAGAAACGGACGCTGGCCTGGGCGTATGAGACGCCGTTCTGTGCGGTACATATGAAGGGACAGGGCGATGGAGAGGATGTGTCCGGTGAAGCAAATCGGATAGAGGCAAGTGAGGAGTATCTGCAGGCAGTCCTGCTCTGCTATGCATCCATGTCCACGCCCGGCGTCAGCAAGGACGCTGCCTGGCTGGCGGAAAAGCTGGATGAGCGGGAGCTGGCGGTTTATGTCAATGAGCTGTTTGACAAATGGCTGGAAGCCGGGGCGGAGGCCAAAAAGAAATGGGTGCTGTACGCAGCCTCGATTCACGGCGGCAGCGAGATTGTGGAGCGGTTAAAGCACCAGATCAATGAATGGCCCCAGCACGCCAGGGGAGCCATGGCGGCGGAGGCGGTGAAGGCGCTGGCGCTGAACAGCGAGCCGGCGGCGCTTTTGACGGTGGACAGCATTGCCAGAAAGTTTAAGTTTAAGCAGGTGAAGGCTGCGGCTGCCGCAGCCCTGGATTTCGCGGCGGCCCAGCTTGGCATGACCAGGGAAGAGCTGGCGGATAAGATTGTGCCGGATCTGGGCTTTAACGAGAGGATGGAGCGGATTTTCGATTACGGAACCAGGAAGTTCAAGGTGTATCTGACCCAGAATCTGGAGCTGGAAATTTTTGATGAAAATGACAAAAAGCTGAAAAATCTGCCTGCCCCCGGCAAAAAGGATGACCCGGAACAGGCGGTGAAAGAAAATCAGGCTTTTAAGGATATGAAAAAGCAGATGAAAACCACGGTGGCCAACCAGAAGCTGCGGCTGGAACAGGCATTGTCGGTGGAGCGGAAATGGTCTAAGGAGGGGTGGAATAACCTGTTTGTGAAAAACCCGGTGATGCACCAGTTTGCTATCAGTCTGATCTGGGGCGTTTACGAAAAAGGAAAACTGGTTCAGACCTTCCGGTATATGGAGGACGGAACCTTTAACACAGAGGATGAGGAAGAATACACCATGCCGGAGACCTGCCAGATCGGCCTGGTTCATCCCATCGAGCTGTCGGAAGAATCCAGGAAAACATGGGAGGAGCAGCTGGAGGATTACGAGGTGGCGCAGTCTGTGGAACAGCTGAAACGGACGGTTTATCCTTTGGAGCCGGGAGAGGAAAAGCTGCGGCAGCTGGAACGGTTCGGCGGCTGTATCTTAAACGGCCTGTCTCTGTCCGGAAAGCTGCAGTCCCAGGGCTGGTACCGGGGCTCCGTCCAGGATGCCGGCGGCTATTATACCTTTTACCGGGAAGATCAGGAGCTGGGACTGGGCGTGGAGCTGCATTTCTCCGGCCTGTTTGTGGGGGATGAGAATGAGGAAATCACCGTATATGACGCAAGGTTTTACGAGGCCGGTAAAATTAAGCGGGGAAGTTATATGTATGACGAGGTGAAGCCGGAGAAGGCGATTCCGTTAAAGGACGTTCCGGCCAGGTATTTCAGCGAGATCGTTTTGCAGCTGGCCAGAGCCACGGCTTCCAGCCAGGAGAGGAATGAGAACTGGAGGGAGAAGCGGTAGGGAGATGGAGAAAAAGAGATTACCGAAAAAAGGGTAAAAAATCTGTATTTGTAAAAATTTATGGTGAATTTAGATTATCTCTTTAGAAGTTCTTATATGTCGGTATAGCCCGTATTTTCGGGCTTTCCCGGCATTTTAGATATGGGGAGAAGTTCTTATATACCCTCATAACCTCTTAGGTTTTCCCTCT
>CANDMH010000208.1 GCA_947385785.1 uncultured Lachnospiraceae bacterium | reverse complement strand
CCGCTGTAGTATTGTTCTCTGGTACGTCCATGCACCGCAATGGCGGCCACCCCGCAGTCCTCCGCAATCTTCGCGATTTCCACCGCATTACAGTGCGCCTGGTCAAATCCCTTACGGATTTTAACCGTCACGGGCTTGTCCACGGCTTTCACCAGAGCGGACAGGATTTCCCGTACCAGAGAGGGATTTTTCATCAATGCGGAGCCCTCTCCGTTGTTCACCACCTTCGGCACGGGGCAGCCCATGTTGAAATCCAGTATGGCAAAGGGCCTGTCTTCAATCCGTTTCGCCATATCCGCAATGATTCGCGGGTCCGAGCCGAAAAGCTGTAACGAGGCGGGGCCCTCGTCCGGATGTATCCTCAGAAGCTCCTCCGTATTTTTATTGTTATAATAAACAGCCTTGGCGCTGACCATCTCCATGCATACCAGCCCGGCCCCCGCCCGCCTGCACAGCAGACGAAATGGCAGGTCCGTCACCCCTGCCATTGGCGCCAGTATCACCTGATTGTCCATGACTACGCTGCCTATCTTTAACTTCCCCATGGCATTCCTCACTGCTCCCTTCCCTGTATGGCCCCAGTTCTGCCGCCATCGCCCCCGATTGCAACCCCCTATGGAATGTCGGCAGGTTCCTGCCCTCATCCCTCGTCCAGATACCCGGCTACGTCTTCCTTCAGGATAAACACTTTATAATACAGCCTCAGCGCCTCAAACAGTTCCTGGCGGTTTCTGCGGATTTCGGATACCAGCAGGCCGCTGCCGACTTCATCATAATAGATGTCGTCTTCCTTTGCGTCCGTCTCTATTACTACATTTCCGTCTTCCTCAAAGGCAATGGTAAGGATACCGCCTGCTTCCTCCGTGAACAACACACATATGATATGCAGCTCATCCTTGATGGAATCCGGAATCGCCTGAAAGCGTTCATTAAAATAGTATTTCATCTCATAGGCATTCGCTCCGCAGAGCACCACCTTCTTCTCTTCCATTCAAACCTCCCGCCCTGCGGCATCACACATACCCGTAAATTCCCCGCACGGATACCTCCCCGGCATAAACTGCCGTCACCCTGCCGTCCGCCAGCTCCACCAGCAGCTCCCCTGTGTCATTGATGCCCCTGGCGATTCCCTGAAATTCTCCCTTGGGGTCAAGAACCCGCACTTCCCTGTCTTTATTTACCAGCAGCGCACCGTACCTTTCCACCAGGCCGGACAGATTTCCCTCTCTGCGGAAAATATCGTAACATTCCTCAAAAGCCTTCATCACGCCTGCAACCAGCCCCGCTCTTGACACTGCTTTCCCGCTTTCCGCCTGGAGGCTGGTGGCGGTATCCGCAATCTCCGGCGGAAATTCCTGCTTTCCCACATTAATGCCGGCGCCCATTACGATATAGTGAATGTACTCCCGCTCCACGCTCATCTCCGCCAGCATGCCGCAGACCTTCTTCCCGTTTATCACGATATCATTGGGCCATTTGATCCCCGTCTCCACCCCGCTTACCCTGCGGATGCCCTCCGCCACTGCCAGTCCCATCACCAGAGTCACCATGGAAGACAGCTCCACGGCATAATCAGGCCTCAATATCAGCGTAAAATATACATTCGTCCCCGCCGGGCTGCTCCATGCCCTTCCCCTGCGTCCTCTCCCGGCCGTCTGCATATCCGCCACGATCAGCGTTCCCTCCGGGGCTCCGTTCTCCGCGTCCATCTTCGCCTGCAGATTGGTGGAGCCCAGCGTATTGTAAAACTTCACCGGATGTCCCGCCCATTCTGTGTCCATCCGGCTCTCCAGCTCATGCTGTCCGAACATCTCATCCCCCTCTGCCAGCAGATATCCCCTGTTCTGCACTGCCTCAATCCGGTAACCCTCTTTTTTCAGCTGTCCGACTGCTTTCCATACCGCAGTCCGGGATACGTTAAAACGTTCACACAACTCCTGTCCCGACACATACTCCCCGCGTTCCCGCAGAAGCGCCAATATCTCAGATTTCATATTCATTCCCGCTTACCTTTTTGCATCGGTCTGCAGCGTGGCAGCCATCACGGCCTTGATGGTATGCATGCGGTTCTCCGCCTCCTGAAACACCAGTGACTGCGCCGACTCAAACACTTCGTCCGTCACTTCCATCTCCCTGATTCCGAAACGTTCGCCCATCTGTGCGCCGATTTTCGTGTCCAGGTTATGGAAAGCAGGGAGACAATGCATAAATACGGCTTTCCCGCCTGCATTTTCCATCACGGCCCGGTTCACCTGATACGGGGAAAGCTCCCGGATGCGCTCTTCCCATACCGCATCCGGCTCTCCCATGGACACCCACACATCGGTATAGACCACGTCCACATTTTTCGTTCCGGCATCCACGTCTTCCGTAAACGAAATGCTGCCCCCTGTCATGCCGGCAATCTCCCGGCACTGCTTCACCAGTGATTCCTCCGGGAAATATTTCTTCGCCGTGCAGGCGGTAAAATGCATCCCCATTTTGGCGCAGGCCACCATCAGGGAATTCCCCATATTATAGCGGGCGTCTCCCATGTAAGTCAGCTTCAGCCCCTTCAGAATTCCGAAATGCTCTCTTATTGTCAGCAGATCAGCCAGCATCTGAGTGGGGTGGAATTCATTGGTCAGGCCGTTCCACACAGGCACTTTGGAATACGTCGCCAGCTCCTCCACAATATCCTGTCCGTATCCGCGGTACTCAATTCCGTCATACATACCTGCCAGAACCCTGGCCGTATCCGCGATGCTTTCTTTCTTCCCAATTTGAGAACCGGCAGGGTCCAGATACGTGGTTCCCATCCCAAGATCATGGGCCGCCACCTCAAAAGAACATCTTGTCCGCGTGCTGGTCTTCTCGAAAATCAGCGCCACGTTTTTCCCTCTCAGCGTGTCCACCGGGATTCCCTTCCGCTTTTTATCCTTCAAGTCTGCCGCCAGATCCAGCAGATATACGATTTCCTCCGGTGTGTAATCCAGTAATTTTAAAAAATCACGTCCCTTTAAATTCATTTCTTCATCCCGCCTTTCCATATTCCGTCTCAATATCAGTTATTTTCTTTCTTAAATACCCTATAAATATACTTCATACGCCGCCTTTTTTCAACCCCGGACTTGCCTTACTTTCCATGCATGGTGGTGCGGCCAGGATGCTATGGGGGGTTTACTGTGAAAGAATTGAATCTCGCCTGCGGAATCCGCGCAGTCCGAATAAGCTCCCTTGCTTATTCGGCAAGACAGCTGTGCGCCAAACCCGCTTCCCTTGCGGGTTTGTGTGCATCCCAGTGTGCCAGGTGCAGGCACACAGTAAACCCCTGGGCAATTCCCTTTATTGCCTCACTTTCCATGCATGGTGGTGCGGCCAGGCCTGTCCTGTAGGCCTTATGCATGGAGGTTTACTGTGCCTCAACCCTGTAAACGGAGAACTCATCATTTTCTTCAATCGGCTCCTTAAGCCGCAATGTCTCCATAACGAAATCGACTTCACCCGGGATCTGATAATTCCGGTCTATTACCACCAGCGCAGGATAATGCTCCGGAAACAGCGACCAGTACTCCGTCAGGCGGCTGTCGAAGGTGGGAGTGCTGATGGTGGAGTGCACCCCGATCCTGCTGTCAGTCAGCAGATAATACAGGCTGTGCTGTCCTACATACAAAATGGAATCCCCGGGGGTACAGCAGCCTTCCAGCAGCTCTGCATATGAATTATAGGCATAGCCCTCCATATAGGAACAGTAAATATTTCTGGCCGGCCCGGACAGGGCTTTCTGCCTTACCAGAAAGATATCGGAGCAGCGCCCTTCGTTTTCACATACCAGAAATCCTTTTGCATACAAAGTCGTTCCCAGCAGGCCTACCGCGGTCAGCAGAGCAGGCAGCCTGTAGCGAAAACCGTGCTGAGACGCCGCGTAACCTTCCGCCTCCTCCGCCAGCAGGACAATCGCCGGTATGAGTCCGCTCATAAGATATGGGCCGGTTACGCTGATGGTTGTATTGGTGACCAGAAGCGCCGCAAACCACACACAGACGCCGCAGACGGAGCCAAACCAGAACAAACTGCGCTGCGCTGTCCTGCCGGGCCGGAGCCTTTTCCAGTATGTCAGAAGCCCCGCCCCATACAGAAGATAAAAATGCAGCAGCGGAAAATGGAACCTCCGATACCCTCCCACAGACCAGAGCAAAATCTGAACCACAAAGCTGCCGCATAAAATACAGCAGAGGGACAAATGCCGGAAAAAGCGGCCATATCTGCATTTTAAAGCCGTCAGGCCATACACCAGCAAAAAGAAAACCGCCAGATAGAGGACAAAGCCCATGGGCTGCAAAAACGAATACAGTTCCCTGCCATACCAGGACAGACGCTGCAGCAGGGAGTCTGAATGCGCACTGTCCGTCATCATCTGCCGCAGTCCGAACAGAAACTGCGATACCGTCATGTGGGACAGGAAAAAGAGGATATACCCGATACCCAAAACGGCGCAGACCGCAAACAGGGTTACGGCATCCCGCCGGAAGGACTGCGGCCTCATTTTTTTCAGGCAGAGGAAATAAACCGGAACCACCAGGATACAGGAGGGGTATGACAATATCAGCCCGCAGACGCAGACACCTGCCGCAGTCAGCCATAATCGGCCGCGCTGTGAATGACAGGCCCGGAAAAAGCAAAGCATCGCCAGCACGCTGAACCACACCAGCATGTTGGAAAATTCCGGTGTCTGAATCTGTTTCGGAAGCGTATTATAAAAAAAGAAAGCCGCCACCAACGCCCCAAAGCGCGAAAAATGCCGCGCCAGCGTGCGATACAGGAAAATACTGACTGCCGCCTGTATCAGCGCACCGCAAATACGCAGATACAGCACCAGATATTCCGTGGTACCCGCAATCCGCTGATAGATCCAGCACAGAAAGGCCGTCAGGAAGCCCGAAGTCTGATGGGGCTCCCAGATATCCAGAAACATTCTGTCTTCCGACAAAATACGCCACGAAAGAGTGACGGCATATTCTTCGTCGATATCCAGATATAGAAAGCAAATCTTCACCGTCGCCAGAAGCGACAGCAGCATGAAAAAGAGCGCAGTACCGTAAAAAGCATACTTTTTTCCCATAGGCATCCACTCCAGTTTTACAGTTTCATTTCTGCGGCTTTCCGAACCACTGCGGCTTCAGACGCTGACTGCCGTATCTTTCCTGCCCCTTAACATTTTTAACAGTCCCGAAGCGGGGCAGCAACAGCAGCAGCATATGGGACAGCTGCCCGTATCTCCATATGATCTCCATCATGCCGAACACGGCAATGGATACAAACAGCAGCAGTCCCAGAAGGAACGGCGTATCGGTTTCATTCCGGATACAGAGAATCAGACCGCATATCCCTGAGACGGCCAGATAGAGCAGAAATACAATCCCCGCCGGCAGCCCATAGTTAAAAGCATACTGTAAGACAATATTGTGGGCATGCGGTGCGTAATACCCCTCATCTATCTGAAGGCCGTTTTCAGAATCCGCATGTCCCAACAGGTTCAGCTGTGAAAGATAATACCTGTAAATGGTGACCCTGGCCGCTACCGAATACCCTGCCCCCGGCGCTTCCTCCGCGGATGCCCCGGCTTCGGAACCCGTTTCAGCAGGATTGGCGCCGGATGGCAGACCGTCCGCTCCTGTCACTTCCGCCGAGGATATCCCGGCTTCAAAACCCGTTTCAGCAGAATCGGCGCCGGATGGCAGACCGTCCGCTCCTGTCACTTCCGCCGAGGATATCCCGGCT
>CANDMH010000207.1 GCA_947385785.1 uncultured Lachnospiraceae bacterium | reverse complement strand
CCGTTAGATGGATTGTCAAGACATTAATTTAAACAAGTTTCGTGAAACAGCCCTGGAACAGCCAAAAAATCACTTGCCTTTCCTTCCTGAATATGCTAGACTTTATACAAAGCATTATTTCAAATCCGGTATGGCCGTCAGGGCTGCATACTTGTCAAATGTTAAGTTTTTCACGCTGTCAGGGAAATTCATGCTTTTATTTTATCCATTCAAATTCAATAAGGGCAGGAGTTTCCGTATGTAATACCTAATCCGCAGTCCTCCTGCACGCAAAAGGAGGAGCTTTATGGCAGGAAACAGGGAGTACAAAAGTGACGTGTTTGGCATGTTGATGGAGGAGCCGGGGTATGCGCTGGAGGTGTATAACGCGCTGAACCAGTCGGATTACAGGGATCCGGGGCTTGTAGAGGTGTGTAACCTGGAGAGGGGGATTTCCCTGTCGGTGCGCAATGACGCGGCGTTCATCCTGGACATGAACTTAAGCGTATATGAGCATGAGTCCACCGTCTGCCCCAATATGCCCCTGCGGGAGCTGATCTATGTGACAAACATCCTGGAGCAGCTGGTGAAGACGCAGAATATTTACGGACGGAGACTGGTGAAGATCCCGACGCCCCGGTTTGCGGTGTTTTACAATGGGATGGAGGAGCAGCGGTCGCGGTATCAGCTGAAACTGTCTGACTCATATGCAAACCCAATGGAAAAGCCGGAGCTTGAGCTGATCTGTACCGTATACAACATTAATGCGGGAAAGAACCGGAAACTGCTGTCGAAATGTCCGGTTTTACGTCAATACATGATTTTTGTAGGCTATGTGCGGGATTACCTGGAGGCGTATCCTGAAAAGGATTTGAAAAAAGCAATCAACAAAGCCATAGACCGTTGTATCAAAGAAAATGTGCTGCGGGAATTTCTGATACGGCGCCGCGGGGAGGTGACAAAGGTGACACAACTGGATTACACATTTGACAGGCGTATAGAGCTTGAACGGGAAGAGGCCCGGGAAGAAGAGCGTGCCAACACGGAACGCGAAAGGAAGGCGAAGGAAGAGGCTCTACAGGAAAAGGAAAAAGAGCGGCAGGAAAAGGAAAAGGAACGGCAGCGGGCGGAACTGGCAGAGATAGAAGTACAGAAGCTTCTCACAGAACTGGAGGAATATAAACGGCGGTTTGCGGAGGCATAAGACCAAAACCTCAAACCGTCTTTGGCAATTGTCCAGACATATATGCGGGAGACAACAGGGAAGTTGCCAATCGAAGCCATTTATCTTATCCTTGCAGCCGAACCCGATAAGATGCTATAATGGTTCCTGGGACAGGAGGGAAACAGCATGAAACAGGCGTATTTATTTGTACATTTTAAGGAAAAAACTACCCCGGACGGGGAGCAGGTGTATTTTGCCGTCAGCAGGGACGGGTTTCACTGGGAGACGGTTAACGGCGGAAATCCTGTGCTCTGGTGTTATTACGGGGACAAGGGAGGCAGGGATTTCACCATCGCATACTGTGAGGAAACCGGGAAATATGTGATTCTGGGAACAGATTTGAGCCTGGCATACGGAATGCGGGGGCAGTATCATCACAGCTGGGAGGAAATCGCCAGGAATGGCAGCAAGTGTCTTTCCCTGTGGGAGTCGGAGGATCTGCTGCACTGGACAGAGCAGCGTCTGGTAAAACTGGGGGACGAGAGGTTTGGATGTCTGTGGGCTCCGGATGTGATTCGAGACAGGAGAACCGGGGAATATGTGGTGCATTGGTCTTCCTCCCATGCGGAGAACGGTTACGGGAAGAAGGCAATCTACTGCAGCAGAACCAGGGATTTTCTGCAGTTTACGGAACCCGTCCTGCTGTACCGGCATCCGGAGGAAGAGGTGATCGATTCCGCCATCTATGAGGAGGACGGCATCTATTATCTTTTTGTGAAAAGGGGTGGTCCGGAATGCAGGAATATTTTGCTGCGGGCGGATAGTCTGGAGGGGCCTTATGAACAGATGCCCGCCTTTGACGAGAGCATGGCGGAACTGGAGACGGGGGTGTATGAAGCGCCCACTGCGGTACGCCTGGAGGATGGGAGATGGTGCCTGTTCCTGGACTATTACGGAGTGGCCGGAGAAGGGCAGGGCTATGTGCCCTTTGTGGCGGACTCCCTCGGGAGCGGAAGATTTGTGCGGGCGGACGAGCAGTTTTTCTTCCCCTATGGATTTAAACATGGCACAATTCTGACAATTACGCCAAAGCAGTATGATGCGCTTTCCGACTGGGGACAATAAGATAACCTGAGGAGAATACCATATGCGGAAAAAAGGTATTATCATATTGGCGATTGTTCTGTGTGCTGCCGTTCTTCTGGGCGGGCTGCTTTTCTTCAGCCCCTTTCAGGCAGACACCGGGATTTACATCGGGGCGGACAGTCCGTTTATCCTGTTTGATCATGGCTCAGGGGAGCCTGTCATCATGCTGCCTCCGAAGGGAAAGGAAGGCCTGTTTTCCAAATTGAGCACAGGGGACAGGATTCTGATTGTTCACAATGGCACTATGATGCTGAGTTATCCTGCGCAGATGAATGTGTACTTTTGCATCCGGTTAAAAAAGGGGAATGTGTCCGATGTTCCGGAGAGTGTCATGGAGGTGCTGGAGGAGATGGGCTGGCTCAGAGGAGGTACCATTGGGCAGAATTAACAGGGTAAATTTAAAAAAAACGATATATTATTTAAAAAGAAACGGTTTGAGAAAAACCTGGTATGCGGTCAGGGAACGGATGGAAGAGAAGAGGCAGCCGCCTTATGTGTGGACTCCGCCTTCGGAGGCAGAGCTGTCAAGTCAGCGCCGCCAGTGGGAAGAGAAAGGTTTTTCCGTGGTATTCAGCATCCTTGTGCCTGTATACAGGACGAAACCGGAGTATCTGGCGGAATTAATCGCATCCCTGCGCAGCCAGACTTATCCCAAATGGGAGCTGATTCTGGCGGACGCCACAGAGGACGACAGTGTGGAACGGGTGGTGCGGCGTATTCTGGACTCCGGGAAGCCGAAGGCGGGCAGGGAGGATTCTTTCGGTATCGGCAGCCGTGACTCGGGTGAAAGGAAGCCTGATGCCGTCTTCGGAAGCAGCGGTTGGGAATACGGTATTTCAGAAGAGCGCGATTCTCGGATTCGTTATATTCATCTGGAGCAGAACTCGGGCATTGCCGAAAATACAAACCGGGCGCTTTCCTATGCCACAGGGGACTATGTAGGACTGTTGGACCATGATGATGTGCTGACGGAAAACGCCCTGTTTGAAATGGCTGCGGCGATTGAAGCGGGGCGGCAGCAGGGATGTGTGCCAAGGATGCTTTATTCTGATGAGGATAAGTGTAATGGCGACAGGACAAAATACTATGAGCCGAATTTTAAGGAGGCGTTTAATCTTGATCTGCTGCTGAGCAATAATTATATCTGTCATTTTCTGGTGATGGACAGGAAACTGATGCAAAAGCTGAGGTTTCGCCATGAATATGACGGCGCCCAGGACTACGATCTGGTGCTGAGAGCGGCGGCGGAGCTTGGCGCGGCGCGGGCAGACGCAGCGCCGCCGGATGCAATGCGGAAGGGAGCGGCAAAACCAGGTGCAGTGCGTGCGGATGCGGCGGAGTCTGGATCCATTATACACATACCCAAGGTGCTTTATCACTGGAGATGCCATACCGGCTCCACTGCGGAAAATCCCGAGAGTAAGCGTTACGCATATGATGCGGGACGTATGGCAGTACAGGATTTTGCGAATCAGGCAGGATGGCATGCAGAGGCGGTGAACACCGCTCATGTTGGTTTCTATCTGCTTGAGTATGAGAGATCGATTTTTGACAGCAGGCCGGAGGTAGGAGCCGTGGGCGGCAGTGTCATCGGCAGAAGACGGCTGAAAGGAAGCCGCCTGGCTGCAGGTGAGCCTGAAGCAGGAAGCGGAATGAAAGGGAGTGCGTCTGAAGCAGGGAGCGGAATGAAGCGGAGTGCGCTCACAGCCGGGGGCAGGCCGGGATGCGGTACGCGCATAATCGGGGGAAGAATGGCGGAAGACGGCAGGATTTTCTATGAAAATCTGCCTGTACATTACAGCGGCTATCTGCATCGGGCAATTCTGCCTCAGGATGCCTTTGCCGTGGACATCCGCAATATCCGGGTGCGCCCGGAATGCCGGGAACTGTTTCGGAAGGCTGTGGGCGTCCCTTATCGGGTTCTTCCGGGGACGGATATTTTCGATGTGTCTGTTCTGCCGAAAGACTGTGATATCCGCCGGATCAGCCTGGAGTTTGGCAGAGTTATGCGGGAGGCCGGGTATCGGATTATTTATACTGCCCATCGAATAGATATGTGTAGTACTGGAGGGAGGTATGCCTATGTATCAGATTGCCGTCTGTGATGACGAGCCACAGGCAGCGGCGCAGAATGAGGCTGTGTGCTGCCGTGTTTTGGAAGCCAGGAACCTCAGGCGGGATGTGGACTATGGGATCCGTTGTTTTATCTCAGCTGCACCGCTGCTGGCACAGATAGAGAAGGAACCCTCATCCTTGCATCTGCTGCTGTTGGACATTACACTGGGAAAAGAGAACGGGCTGGATATTGCCGCCCGTTTGCGGGAGCTGGGTTCGGACTGTTCCATTGTGTATATTACCGCTTACCGGGATTATGTGTTCGACTGCTTTGATACCCGTCCCCTTAACTATCTGCTCAAACCGGTGGATACGGGAAAGCTGGCAGGGATAATCGACCGGGATTTGCGGGAGAATTATCATCCTGAGCAAATCAGTCTGCCGGTAGACGGATGCTGGCGGAGCGTACCCGCCCGGGAAATCCTTTTCGCGGAGGCCACCAGCCATAAGACAGCCGTCCATTTGCAGGGAGAGACATTGTACATTAATCGGAGTTTTTCGGAATTACTTTCCCGCCTGGGCGGGGAACGGTTCTGCAGATGCCATTTCAGTATCCTTGTGAATCTGGAGCATGTCTATCGCCTTAACAGCAGCACGCTTGTGATGGATAACGGGCGGGAACTTCCGGTGAGCCGTTCCCGACAGAAAGAAGTGAAAAAGCGCTATATTGCATTTATCAGATAAAAGCCAGCCTTTCCCATGGAGGAGGGGCTGTTTTTTTCTGCGTCGAAACTGTCCGTCCGGCTCGCGCTGTCCGGTTTAGTACGGCATCTGCAGGGCTGTAGCCGCGCGAAACAGGCCCTCCGGAAATTCCAACAGCAGCTCGCTCTGATATTTCCGTGCTACGGCCTGTACCTCTTTCAGGCCGTAACCGTGGGAAACGCAATCATTTTTTGTGGTGCGGCACAGGCCGGTTTTCTTATCCTGCTCTACCGCGGCGAAACGGGAATTCTCCACTCCGATATACAGATGAGCTCCCCGAACGTGGAGATCGATCCGCAGCCATTTTTCGGCGCCCTCCGGGGCCAGGGCATTGGCTTCCAGGGCATTCTGCAGGAGGTTCATCAGTACCGTACAAAGCTCCGTATCCGGAAAGGGCAGCGTCTCCGGGATATTCACCTTGTATTCCGCTTTGATCCCCTGTTTCCGGGCGCGGGCCAGAATGGTGGTCAGTATGGCGTTTACAGTGGGGTGGGCGGTATATGTCATGATGGGAACCGCCGCCTCGTTGTCAAGCAGTTCTTTCAGATACTTATTCAGGCTGTCCCAGGATTTTGCATGGGACAGATTCTGCAGTACAGCGTAATGGTTCAGTGTTTCATGGCGCATTTTGCGGAGGGAGGCGATGCCCTCCTGCGTTGCCAGAAGCTGTTCCCGTGCCATGCT
>CANDMH010000206.1 GCA_947385785.1 uncultured Lachnospiraceae bacterium | reverse complement strand
TGTGGAGTTTATCTATACTCCGTTTGTCATCGTTGCCATGCTGAAGGGGGAGAAATATGCCCAGATTGAATTTGGGGAGGACGGCAATCCGATTCGAGTCGATATCTATCAGGACGGGAAGCCCAGCCGCCGCAATCTGTATGATGACCGCGGGTTTCTGTCCGGCTGTGTGGTTTATGAAGAGGGACAGTCTGTTTACCAGGATTACTTTATGGAAAACGGGGTTTGGAAGATGCGGTGCTTCGAGGTGGACGGGCATGTGGAGATTAACCCCAAATATCCGG
Organism: uncultured Lachnospiraceae bacterium; assembly: GCA_947385785.1. Taxonomy (GTDB): domain Bacteria; phylum Bacillota; class Clostridia; order Lachnospirales; family Lachnospiraceae; genus Acetatifactor. The sequence continues at coordinate 5,560 of CANDMH010000206.1, read as the reverse complement.
GATATTTATTGCAACATAGGGGACAGGAGTACGAGAGACGGTTTGAAAAGCAGGTTTACTCCGGCATAGATCAGGTGATACGGGAGGTGCTGACCGCTTATGTCCGGCTGACAGCCAGGAAAGATATCTTCTGTATGGCCATGCATGTGCAGCATATCCAGATGTTAAGCCAGGTTCTGGAAGGAAGGAAAAAGATTCTCTCCTTTTTTGGAGACCGTTATTCTGTCCGGAAGCATCTGCAGTTTTTAGATGCGGTGGAAGACGCGGATTATATCATTGTAGATTCCAGGTCAAACATGGAGAGGCTGCGCAAGGAGTCTGCAGGGCTGCTTCGGAAGATGATCGATATCACCCCCTTTGATTCCAGGGTAGATTTCGGGATCAGCCAACAACTCCATGTCCAGAAGATCATGGTGCCCGTAGACGGGCTGCGGGACGAAGGCTTCCGGGAACTAATGGGGCATCTGGGGGAATATCTGAAGGAAAATGAGAAGGCAAGAGTTCATCTGTTCACCAGGAGGGCGGAATGGAACAGGAAACAGATTTTGCTGGAACAGGCAAGGAAAGCATTGGACGAGGCAGGCCTGGAACAGGGATGGGCGGCGGAGAGTGTGGAAAAGGGAGTGGCGGAGAACAATCTGGATCAGGAGAAGGAAATCCCAGTGAAGTTTTATGTGGAGCAATGTGTGGATGAACTGGCTGTGAGCAAGTGCATGCGGGAGCAGAGGGTCATGGTTGATCTCCGTGACACGCCGGAATTATATTTACAGATTATGGCCATCAGCATCGGGATTCCCCAGATTGTGGGAAGGAAAACGGAATTTGTGGAGCATGAGAGAAACGGTTTTGTATTGAAATATATGCGTGATTTGAGGAATATTCTGGCTTATTACCTGGACAGCCTGGTAAACTGGAACGAGGCGGTAGTCTGCTGCTATGAATTGGGGAAGAAGTATACCACAGAAGAATTGCTGGAAAAGTGGAAAGGGGTGATCCGGGCCGTTGGACGAGATTCGCGTATTGCAGATTGGAAGCAGAGATTGGAATAAGGTATACTCGCTGCCGCCGGGGATCAGGCTGGAACATGCCCTGACATTGGCAAAAACGCCGGAGACATCGGAGACATTAGGGACACCGGAGGCTCCAAAGGAGTTAAAGGCATCAAAGGAGCAAAGAGCGATGAAGGAGTCAAAGGCACCAAAGACGTCAGGAGGACCTTATGATATTGTCTTTTTGGAACGTGAACCATTGGAAGAGGAATTGGAGTCCTTATATAGGGTAACGAAAGCGTATTGCCTGTTCATTTTGGATCATGTAAAGCTGGAAGGCGGAGCCAGGGATTTTTTTGAGAGAAAAAAAGGAAAGCGGATCCGGGAAGGCGAAGTCCAGGAGTTCCTGAGACAGGAGGCCAGATTCTTCTATCCGAAACCATATGGCGAAAAATTCAGATTGAAAAATATTACCGTTGCACAGGGGTTTTCCGGTTCTGTGAAATGGAATGGGGATTACAGCGTGGAGCTAAAGGGGGACTATGGAGAAGAACTTCGACAAATCGTATGTTGGCGTTACAATATACCGTTGTTTTCGGGGAATGTGCTGGATTTCTGGCTGGAATACCAGAAGGATCCTGAAGTGGAAATTTCTTTAGTGGTAACGGAAATAGCCAATGGTAGTATTTCTAGTGTGAATGGTTATTGGGAATTCGACGAGGAAGCGTTAGACCAGGTGATTCAGCTGGACAATGGGCAGACCGGAGGCTGGCTTTTTCTGTCCCTGCGGGCAAAAGGATGGGGCAGATTACAGGTCATAGCCCTTCATGATCGCCAGTCCAGGGGAAAGCATGGTTTTTTCCTGCCAGGAGGAGAACGGTATGTCACCTCAAAGCGGGAAGAGATTTTCTGTTACTTTAATCCCGGAGACAGAAAGCCACCTTTGAATATCTATTTTTCGGGCTACAAGACAAGGCAGGGCTTCGAGGGGTATTATATAATGGAGGGGATGGGAGCGCCCTATCTTCTGGTGGCGGAGCCCAGGCTGGAGGGCGGCAGCTTCTATATGGGTTCCAGGGAATATGAGCGGCTGATGGTGGAGGTGATCCGGCGGTATATGGAGGAATTGGGGTTTTCCTCCCGGCAGGTGATTATGGCAGGGCTTTCCATGGGTACGTATGGGGCAATGTACTATGGCTGCGATATCCTGCCCCATGCTATTATTTTGGGGAAACCTCTGGCAAGCGTTGGGAATATTGCGGGGAACTTGCGGCTCCGCCGTCCAGGCAGCTTTGACACTTCATTGGACGTACTGCGGTACCTGGGCGGAAATACGGACGAAAGAGCTGTAGGGAAGATGAATGACCGGTTCTGGGACAAGTTCGATGCCGCTGACTGGGATCATTCCAAATTTGCCGTGGCCTATATGATTGAGGATGATTATGACTCGGATGCTTATGACACGCTGCTTTCTCACCTGGCTTCTTCGGGAGTCCAGGTGTACGGCAAGGGATTGCATGGCAGGCATAATGATGATACCAACGGGATTGTAGGCTGGTTCGTCAGCCAGTATGATAAAATATTGCGGGAAGATTTCGGAAGGGCGAAGAAGGGATGAGGGGCGGATGGAATTACAAAGATGGAATATCTATTGGAACGAATATGTATCGGATACCTATCTCTACGGCTCGGAGATCATCTACCATAAAAAGGACGATGTGGAATTCCTGAACCATTTGATGTCACCGGGAACCATCCTGAAGCAATGGTATTCTAAGACCAACTATCAGGGACAGAGAATCGAGCCGGCCCTGCCCATGATAGACGGCGAGACCAGCTATCAGATCACCGTCAATATCGACTGCATCGAAGGGGAAAACTGGCTGATGCGTCTGGTATTTTACGACCGGTATGAGGTGGAAGCGGGGGCTGTCGCCATCAGAGACCGGGTAACGAACTTTAAATGCCCGCTGAAAACCTACAGTTACAGGCTGCAGCTAATCAATGGTGGAATGACCCATTTCCACTTTCATTCAGTGGTGATACGGGAAATTGAGGATGAGACAGAGGAAAAAACTAAAACAACTGGAAAAGCTCATGCATCAGGTAAGAAGCTTCGGAGAAAGCATGCAAAGGCTGTCAGACGAGGAGCTGGCTCATCTGACCGTGGAGTTCAGGGAACGCCTGGAGGCGGGGGAGAGCCTGGATGACCTGCTGCCGGAGGCATATGCCGCGATCTGCGAGGCGGATTATCGGATTCTGGGGAAGGTCCCCTATGACGTCCAGGTAATGGGTGGGATTGCTATGCATCAGGGTTACCTGGCGGAGATGAATACCGGAGAGGGGAAGACCCTGATGGCTACCATGCCCTTATACCTGAATGCCCTGACGGGGAAGAGTACCATATTGGTAACGGCCAATGGATATCTGGCAAACCGGGACGCGGAGGAGATGGGGCCGGTGTACCGGTTTATGGGGCTCACCGTGGAGTCGGGAGAAAAGGAACAGGAAGAAAACAAGCGGGAAAAAAGCGATACGAATAACGGCAAAAAGGAGATATATGCGGCTGATATCGTCTATACCACCCACAGCGGGCTTGCCTTCGACTATCTGTTTAACAATCTGGTACCCAGCAGGGAAGAACGGTTTATGCGGGAGTTTTACTATGTGATTATCGATGAGGCGGATTCGGTCCTGCTGGACGCGGCGAAAATGCCGCTGGTGGTTGCAGGTGCGCCCCGGGTACAGTCCAACCTGTATGGGATGACGGATTTTTTCGTTACCACGCTGGAAGAGGGCAGGGATTATGAGACAAAGGAGAGGGCGGTATGGTTTACGGAAGAGGGAATCAAGTATGCGGAAAGCTTTTTCCGGATCGATAATTTCTACAGCAAGGAGCATTTTGAGATTAACCGCCATGTAACCCTGGCGCTGAGGGCTCATGTGCTCTTTGAGAAGGGGAAGGATTACATGATTTCCGGGGAAGGGGAGGTAGAGTTGCTGGACGAGGGCTCCGGGCGCATGCTGAAGGGGGTAAAGCTCCATGGCGGCCAGCACCAGGCGCTGGAGGCGAAGGAGAAGGCAAAGATCAGCCAGGAGATGCGGTCTATGGCCTCGATCACGTACCAGAGCCTCTTCCTGATGTTCCCGAAGATGGCGGGGATGAGCGGCACCATGGCGGACGCTTCGGATGAACTGTCGGATCTGTATAAGAAAAAGGTTTTGGTCATACCGCCCAACCGGCCCCTGCGGAGAAAGGATTTGAAGGACTGCTTTTTCGTCACGGCGCAGGAGCAGTATGAGGCTGCAATCGATGAAGCTGTCGCTATCCATCGGACAGGGCGGCCGGTATTGATCGTTGCCACCACCATCGGACAGACAGAGGTGGTGTCGAAGCTCCTGCTGGAGGAGAGCATTCCCCATTGTGTCCTAAATGCCAACAATGCGTTCTGGGAGGCGGAGATGATCCGGGAGGCGGGGCAGCGTGGCGCCGTGACGGTATCCACCTCAATGGCGGGACGGGGGACGGATATCCAGCTGGGAGAGGGGGTCAGCGAGTTAGGAGGCCTTGCGGTCATCGGGATTGGCAGGATGGCCAACAGCAGACAGGAACGCCAGGCCAGGGGACGGGCGGGCAGGCAGGGGGATCCCGGCACCAGCCGTTTTTTCGTATCCCTGGAGGATAAGGTAGTGGCAGAGAAAAAGCTGAAACAGGTAAAGAAATATATCGAAGGCAAAAAGCGGGTTAGCCGCCGGAAAGTGAGAAAGCTTATCAACAGGATGCAGGCTCTGGGAGAAGAGCAGGCGGTGTCTGGAAGAAAGCGGGCGGCGGCTTACGATGATGTGCTGAAGTATCAGAGGGATCTGATGTACGCCACCAGGAACCATCTTCTGGACGGGGGTACCCTGCCTGCCGGCATGATCATGAAGATTGCCAGGGAGAATATCTGTTCTTTTCTGAAGGAGAATAAAAAGCTGAATATCCATCAAATGAACCGCTATATCCTGGATAATCTGTCCTACCGGCTGGAGAAGGAAGGGGAAAGGATTTCCCTGGAGGATACGGCGGCAGTTGAATGCTATCTGCTGAACTTGGTGATGAAGGGGCTGGAGGAACAGAAGAAAAAACTGGGCGGGAAGCAGGAGATGAATGAATTCGTGCGGGTGGCCACATTGAGCACCATTGACAGTACCTGGGTGGAGCAGGTAGACTATCTGCAGCAGCTGCAGTTTGCGGTAAGCGGCCGGGCCAGCGCCCAGCGGAACCCGGTGTTCGAGTATCAGAAGGAAGCGCTGAAGTCTTTCCGGGAGATGGAATGCACGGCGAAGAAGCAGATCATCCGGAATATTCTGCTGAGCGATGTGTTTACGGACGAAAAGGGAAAACTCCATATACTATTTCCATAAGGAGAGTGGGTTATGATATACAATTTTAATCTTGGAATCGGCTGGGCCAGCAGCGGGGTGGAGTATGCCCAGGCTTACAGAGCGAACATCTTCCGCAGGATTGGGCAGCCGGCAAAGTTTATTTTTACGGATATGTTTCCCAGAGATAATATCCAGCATATGAC
>CANDMH010000205.1 GCA_947385785.1 uncultured Lachnospiraceae bacterium | reverse complement strand
TCCCATCACCGTCGCTATCGGCAGCAACGGCAGCATCTCCATCAGTCACAGCCGCTCCCATGCTCTCTTCCCATCACCGTCGCTATCGGCAGCAACGGCAGCATCTCCATCAGTCACAGCCGCCTCCATGCTTTCTTCCCATCACCGCCGCCAACAGCAGCAGCGACAATATACTGCCCGCACAGCCTGCGATATTTCCGGCAACGGTCTGCACAAGCCCGAAATACCCCGGAAGAAAGCCCAGAAAGAGCGCAAATGTCAGAAGCCCAAAGGCAAATCCTGGTCTCTCCGGCATACGGCATACCATCCAGTACAGGGTCAGCGGCATCGTCATATTAAAAAGAAAGGATGCCGCCAGCCCAAAAGGCACAGCTGCCGAAAGCAAATAGCACAGTGCCGCCAGCGCCAGGGAAACGACCACAGTCTTATACAGTCCCCATTTTGCCGCCGCAAAACCTCCCGCCATTTTCCCGCCCACCACGGCAAGCACCGCCAGAGTCCCGGCTGCCATCCCGGTTTTCCATGGAAATCCCACTGTCATGCCGATATGGGAACGCAGGATGACAACTGCTATACAAAAGAGCACCGGTAGGATTTCCGGCTTCGCGTATACTTTTCCGGCACATTCCCGCTCCGCAGATTCCTTCCTGGCGCAATCGCGTTCCGCAGATCCCCTTCTGGCGTATTCACGTTCCGCAGATCCCTTTCTGGTGCATACACCTTCCGCAGATCCCTTCCTGACGCATTCCCTCCGCAGGGCTTCCCGCTGTCCCGCCCCTGCCGAAGCTCGCTCTGCTTCCTCTTTATTGCACAGCTTCCCCATATACCATATTGCCGCACATAAGAGAATCATCAAAGCGCTGACACACAAAAAACCCGTTTCCCACACACCGTTTTTTGCAGCCATAGTCCCCAGGTACAGCCCCAGCGCCCCCGGCGCAACGAAGATTCCCAACCCCTGCCCGTACCATTTTCCGGACTGCGGCTTCTCCGGCAATGAAGCATTGTCTGCCGGCAAAAAGCCCGACGCGGAAGGGTTATCCTGCGGAAAACTTTCCGGTGAGGAATTTGCCGGTGAGCGCTCTGCTCTATCCGCTTTTATCACCCCCACACCGCCGCCTGTATGAAACAGCGCATTTCCGATTCCCAGAATCACCGGATGGGTAAAGGCTCCCAGAATGGTGCAGAAGACCCCCAGTGCCGCCGCAGCAAACGCGTAATCCCGCTTCTCACTTCTGTCCGCATTCAGCGCATCCAGCACCACTCCCAGGGGCATCTGCAGAGCAAACGCGCAGAAGTTATACAGCAATATGTATAAGCAGCCATTGTCCTCCGGAATGAACCTGCCGAACATCGCCAGGGCACACGCTCCGTCCACCAGCAGATGAAGAACGGAATATCCTGCCGTTATGTTCGCTTTATCGAGTTGATATCTTCTTAAAATCGTCCTGTTGACTTTATTCAGAATACCGCTCTCCCTTCCTTCCCCTGATTGCTCATCTTTCTGACTGAACCTGGCACACCATTGCATCAGGAATTTGTCCACACCAGTACTGCATCGTCGGCGGCAGATGCGTCCACAGTGCGCCTCCCCCTTCGCCCAGGCCTGACGCCGACATCAGGCAATGCTTACCTGAAAACAGATGCAATGATGTACCGACATTTTCTATGTTCATCATATAATAAAACGATAAAGATGTAAAATAGTTTCAAGATTCTTTAAAACAGCCAAACAGATGCGGAAAAATAATGCATCTTACCAACCGAAAATGCATCTCACCCCTCATCTGCCTGCCGGAGTGCCGGAATTCCTTTACTATCACTTCAACAGAAAGGAACAGGTGATGTAAATGGGATTTTTATTATTGACACTTTTTATCATTCTGGAAACGACACTGGCAATCCGTCCAACGTAAAAGAAATAGTATCACCTTTTCTAAACTGCTCTTCACTTTCCGCAATCATTTTTCAAAGTGTACCCTGGTGTCAATGGAGGAAATGATGCGGACACATCCATGCCATAATAATTACAGGCTGTTTGCAGCAGCTTATGGCATTTCCATCCAAAATGTGTTAAAATACTTCCGATACCGTTTGACAGACAACGCATTTCAGCGGAGGAAAACAATGAAAAGCAACATAACAGAACCATTTCCCAAAGGATGTATGGGAAGTGAAAGATTTCGCATCCCCTCCATACTGGTAACCCGCAGGGGCCAGGTAATGGCTTCCTGTGATGCCAGATGGAACCACGGACTGGATTCGGCGGGAAACCTGGAGACTGTATCGGCCAGATCCGAAGACGGGGGAAAGACCTGGGAGAGACAGTTTGTGAACCATTTTGATGATGTGGCCGACGGCTCTGACAGGTGCATCTTCAGCGCAGGCTTTATTGACCCGGCGACCGGAGAAGACAGCCATGGAAATCTCTACCTGCTGGCAGATCTCTGTCCCGCATTTGTAGGCTGCTGGGAGGTTGGCGGTGTCGTGTACGGCCGCCGGAACGGGGGCCGGCATGCCAACGGATGTCTGGCCCTGAAGGATAAGGAAAGCCATACCCGGGCGGAAACCACTGAACTGACAGCCGAAACTTATCCATATTATGCAGGAAAACCGGAAGCTGACGGCTATCTGCCCATCCTGCGGCTAAAAGGCGATAAACCATACAGTAATTACCTTTTGGACGATGAAATGTATCTGTATCAAAGAACCGGGAACGGGATTGAAAAAATAATGATTCCTCAACTGGATGGGGAAGGCCAGCCGACTTCCCACATGGTACATGCCAATGTCTATTATGCGCTTTCCCCGATTAAGGCTTATCCCGCCTATCACATCGTCTGCCGTATCAGCAGAGACGGCGGCAGGACCTGGGGCAGAATGCAGGACATCAGCGCCTGGATTGATGTCAGCGGCTTTACAGCTGTCTGTCCGGGAAGAGGCTATGCCTGCACATATCAGGGCCGGGAAAGGATGATGTTTCCCATTTATGATAATAATCTGGGAACGGAATATGCCAGCGTAATCTACACGGAAGATCAGGGCAGGACCTGGAAACGGGGAGCGCGGGCCATGGATACGGGATACAGGGAGAACGGAGAACCGGTTAAATCCTCCGAATCCCAGCTGGTGGAGCTGCCGGATAAGACGCTGCGCATGTATTCCAGGAATCTCATACGGGAGATTACATATACCGACAGCCATGACGGAGGCAATACCTGGAGCGCGTACCGCAGGGAGCCAAAGCTTTCCTACTGCGGCAACTGCATGATTTCCGTAATCAACTATTCCCGCCCTGTTGAGGGAAAGCCTGCTCTGCTGGCCAGCTATCCGGAAGGAGAGGAAGAAATTTACCGCCGGGTAAACGGGATAATTGCAGTAGGTCTGATAGGAGAAAACGGAAATGTGGATTGGAAATATCATTATTCCGTAAATAAAGGCCCGTTTTATTACAGCTGCCTCGCGGAACTGCCCGACGGCAACATTGTGCTGTGGTATGAGTATGAGGAATATGCCATCCGAACGGAAATATATTCCATAGAAGAACTGACTGAATAAGGAAGTGTTGCTGGCAGCGGGATATGAAACCCGTAAAGGAATCAAAATCGGTAACAGTTACGGAGGAGAAAATACATCCCATGGACTTCTATGAAAAAATGGCGCAGATATGCAGGCGCATCCCCTCAGGCCACGTCGCCACCTACGGCCAGATAGCCCTCTTATGCGGCAAACCAAACAATTCCCGCCAGGTGGGCTATGGCTTGAAATGCGGTCTGGCAGGAGAGGACATACCGGCCCACCGCATCGTCAACTCAAAGGGAATCCTTTCCGGCGCCGCCTACTTTGACACAATTGACATGCAGAAAATGCTCCTGGAAGCCGAAGGAGTCACGGTAACCCGGACTCCCAACGGCTGGCAGGTGGATTTAAAGCGCTTCGGATGGAAAAATACACAGGAAGATGCACAGCTTAAAAGCCCCCCATCATCATACTGATCAGTTGGTCCCGCTGTACGGCATCCTCTTTTCCCTTTACACTGGATGCCATACCGTCCAGCTCTATCTTGCTGGCTTCGGCCTGCAGGAGCTTTTCCTGGAACTCCTTCTTCTCCTGCTCCGCTTTCGCCGCCCGCCTTGCCGCCCTGGCTCGGTTCTGCAATTTCATGCTCTGCTCCATGGAATGAAGCAGCTGAGTCATATCATTCATCCTGGTTCCTCCTATATTATAGTTCCGCATATGCCCCACAATATCACTTATTATGTTTATCGGCATTTTTTTTGCTTTTCCATAGCTTTCATTGTAATTCTACAGGAATTCCATCCAGATTATTCCGCCAGATACAGCTGCACCTGCTTCCCAATCTCCTCCACTGCCTCCTCCACAGTACATCCTTCCTCCAAAGCCTGGACTTTCCTATAAAGCAAAAATCTCCTGACGCTTTTCCGTCAGGAGATTTCCCTGCTGTAATGGTTATAACACACCGCAGATTATTTATTGTAGCAGACAATCTTCCCGAAATCCGGCTTCAGGGAAGCGCCGCCCACCAGGCCGCCGTCGATGTCTGCCTGGGCAAACAACTCGGCCGCATTGGAAGCGGATACGGAACCGCCGTACTGAATACGGATGGCGGCTGCGGTCGCATCGTCATAAATCTCGGCGATGCAGTCGCGGATGGCCTTACATACCTCTTCCGCCTGCTCCGTGGTAGCTACCTTGCCGGTTCCGATAGCCCAGATAGGCTCGTAAGCGATAACTGCGGAAGCAGCCTGCTCAGCGCTTACATTCAGGAATGCAATCTTGATCTGCTGACGTACAAAGTCAATGGTCACACCCTGCTCTCTCTGTGTCAGAGTCTCGCCGCAGCATACAATGGGGGTGATACCGTGTTCGAAAGCCTTCAGGACCTTCTTGTTCACCGTCTCGTCCGTCTCGGCAAAGTACTCTCTTCTCTCGGAATGGCCGATGATGACATACTTCACGCCTGCGTCATCCAGCATTGCGGGAGAAATCTCGCCTGTGTAGGCACCTTTCTCCTCAAAATACATATTCTCGGCGCCGATGTGGATATTGGTTCCCTTCGCCGCTTCCATAGCCGGAATGATGTCGATAGCGGGTACGCAGAATACTACGTCCACTTCGTCATTCTGTACAAGGGGCTTTAAGGTATTGACCAGTTCTACTGCCTGACTGGGAGTCATGTTCATCTTCCAGTTTCCGGCAATGATTTTCTTTCTTGCCATGATTCTTTCCTCGATTTTCTGTATTCGTTATTTGGTTATTTGCTATCAGCCACAGCAGCCTCCGGGACAATTATCCTCTACTCTCTGCATGGGCAGCCCCGGATTTTCCACGAAACGCAGAAACTGCCGCCTACCGATTCTTAATGCCAGCGTGTCATATTTTTCTCGAATTTCTGTGTATATGCCAGCTTCAGTTCTTCCGCCGTAATGCCATAGCACAGCATGACATCATTGTAGTACATGAGGACATCGGCCATTTCTTCCACAAGGTGATTTCTGAGCCCGGCTTCTTCTATAGCCCTGCGATCTCCGTTCTTTTTTACGATATCGATCACTTCGCCCACTTCCCCTATCATCCAGAGCAGCTTATTCTTGCCTGTCTCCGCATTGATGGGTTCCCACATCTCCCTGTAACTCTCCTGAAGCTTTCTCTGCATTTCCAGCATCTCATTTATGGAAAAATCTGCCATATCGTCGCTTCTCCTATATATCATCCGCCGCTGCCACGCACGGCGTCGCGAATTTCCTCCATAGGATGTCGCCGCTCCTCTTATTTATCGTCTGCCGCTGCCACGCACGGCGTCGCGAATTTCCTCCATGGGATGTCGCCGCTCCTCTTATTTATCGTCTGCCGCTGCCACGCACGGCGTCGCGA
>CANDMH010000204.1 GCA_947385785.1 uncultured Lachnospiraceae bacterium | reverse complement strand
ACAGGCAGACAGTGCGGGCAGCATGGCAGACAGGGTAGACAGGCAGACAGTGCGGCACAGGGTAGACAGCGCAGACAGCACGGAGGAAAGCCCTGCGCAGGCGGGCACGGGGAGGTTTGTGCAAAGTGGAAACGCGCAGCGGCTCGGAGATTTTCAGCAGAGCCGGCCAGGTGAAGATACGGGAGGGAGGAATGCTTTCATGATGAGATTGAGAAGCAGATTTGCAATATTATGCGCCAAATTGGTTTACAGGGCCATTCGGAGGGCGGGAAGGGGAAGCGGTTCCTCATTTCCCGGACGTGTGGCCAGGCGGATCGACCCGGAGATTCTCTCCGTGATGTCCGGCATGGTCCGCAGGAAGATCATAGCCGTGACAGGTACCAACGGAAAAACCACGGCAAACAGCATCCTGTACCACGCCCTGAAAGCAGAGGGCTGCAGGGTGCTGTTCAACAAAATGGGCGCGAACCTGCAGGACGGTGTCATTACCGCATTGGTCCTGGCAAGCGGAAGAAGCGGGAGGCTGGATGTGGATTACGCTTGTATAGAAGTGGATGAAATGGCCAGCAGGGGCATTTTCCCGCAGCTTAAGCCGGACTGTGTCCTTGTCACCAATGTTTTTAGGGATCAGCTTGACAGAACCGGCGAAGTGGATCTGATCTGCGACAGGATTCGGAGCGCGGTTTCGGAAGTACCGGAAGCGGTACTGGTGGTGAACGGCGATGATATCTGCTCCTGGGCGCTGCGCGCCGGATGCGGCAATCCTGTGATTACTTACGGAATCAATGAAAAAATGGGAGAAGATATTCCGGCAGGAACTGCGGAGATGATATTCTGCCCGGCCTGCGGGAACCGGCTGGAGTATGACTTTTTCCAATACGGACAGCTTGGGATATATCGATGTCCGAAGTGCGGCCTGGAACGTCCCCGGCCGGATGTCAGTGCGGCGGATATTGAATGGAAGACGGGCGGATGCTCCTTTACGCTGGACGGAAGGAGGATGAAGTCCGGAGCCCGGGCGCCTTACAATGTGTATAATACGCTTTCCGCCTACGCGGCCCTGTATGCTGCGGAGGCGCCCAGAGAGAATTTTCATGAAATGATTGCCGGCTATGATTACGGGAACCAGCGGGAGAGTATTTTTACCATAAATGAAGCCAGGGTGCAGCTTTACCTGGCAAAGAATCCGGTTGGATTCCAGCAGAAGATATTCCTGCTGATGAAGGATCCGGAGCCGAAGGATGTGGTGATGCAGATCAATGACACCAGGCTGGACGGGGAGGATGTGTCCTGGCTCTGGGATGTGGACTACCATTATCTGGTCAGCGCCAATACCGCTACGGTCACGGCAGGGGGGGCGCGCTGCGACGACATGGAATTATGTCTGAAGTATGACGGAATTTCGTGTAAATCTACACGGGATCTGCGCCGTACCGTGGAAGAGATTACGATGAAGGGCAGCAAAAACGTATACATAATTACGAATTATTCCGGTCTGTACAGGACGAACCGGATGCTGGGAGAATTGCAGTCCGCCGGGAGAGAAGGTGCGGTGTCATGAAGCTTTCAGTAGGGCATCTGTACCCGGAGCTGTTCAATCTGTACGGAGACAGAGGCAATGTACAGTGTCTTTTAAAGCGCCTCCAGTGGCGGGGGATAGAAGCGGATGTGATTCCGCTGCCGGCCGGGGAGAAAGTTGACTTTGCCGGACTGGATATCATCTGCTGGGGCGGCGGTTCCGACAGAGGGCAGGAGATAGCCGCGGGACATCTGAAGGCAATCAGGGCGGATTTTCAGTCATATGTGGAAGACGGCGGAGTCGTGCTTGCGGTATGCGCGGCTTATCAGCTGCTGGGAAATTATTACAGGACGGAAAAGCGAACCATAGAGGGACTTGGAATTCTGGATATCTGCACGGAGTGGAAAACAGAACGCCTGGTGGGGAATGTGGTGCTGGAGAGTCCGTCATTTCCCTCTCTGATAGTGGGGTTTGAAAATCATGCCGGGCGGACGGAGATTGGAGATTACATGCCTTTCGGAAAAGTGCTCTTCGGGCATGGAAACACAGGGAATGACGGCTATGAGGGGCTTATCCATAAAAACCTGATCGCCACTTATCTGCACGGGCCGCTGCTCCCGAAGAATCCGGAAGTATGCGACTGGCTTCTGGAGAGGGCGCTGAGGCGCAGGTACGGGAGGGAGATTGCGCTGGAACCGCTTCCGGATGTACAGGAGCACAGAGCCAATCGGAATATTGTGGAGCGCTTTACGGACTGCCGGAAGAAAACGGATGCATCCTGTTTAGGAAAAAGCCTGTAAATACAATGAAAACCGCTATAAACCTGCATCGGTTATTAGTTGGCGGTAACGAAGTCTTTAAGCTGTACTTCCAAATCAGGGAAAAATACAGCGGAGAGCAGGAGAAATGCAGTGGAAAGCGGGGCCACAACGGAAAATGCGGCAGAATACAACGAAAAGAGTGACGAAATACAGCGGAAAGCGGGGAGAGATACAGTATGGAGGCGAAAAAGAGAAAATATCTGGCATATATCTGTACGGCAGTGCTGGCGGCAGCTGTTCCATGTCAGGATGGAATAGCCGGTTATCCGGCGGCAGATGAGGTCATGGAGCACAGTAGCCAGGACGGGACTGAAAAACCGATTAAAAACAAACGGGAAAACACTATAAGGAAAAACAAAAAGGGATTCGGAGGGCGGGACAGGGTTCCGGAGCAGGCTTTGAAAAATGGCCGGGACAATACGACACATAAGCCACAAAAGGAAATGCAGCAGGGGATGACAAATGCGTCGGAAACTGAGGGGGATCTAAAAAGCGCCGAAGCAGCAGGGCTATCATCGGATTTTTTCCGCCAGGCGGCAGGCAATATCTGGGGGAAGGATTACCGGTCCATTACGGCGGAGGAATTTGCCGGGCTTACATCCATCCGGATCGATGCATCGGAGAAGACCGTTAGTTTCCAGCTGAACCATGGCGCAGTACAGTCAATGTCCTACGGAGAGGAAGCAGAGATGGATACGGCTGACCTGGCGGTTTTTACCGGCCTGGAGTGGATCTCCATTGACAGAAAGCTGAATCCCGGAGATCTGCGCGGACTGGACAGGCTTTTTGGGCTGTATACACGCAATACCGTGAAAGAGATGGCAGCTATCCTCCCTGACCCGGATGCGATAACGGAACTGGGGATTGCGGATGAGACAGCCGGTTCCGCCGCACCGGGAAGCGGAGAGGAGGCAGGGGAAAAGAATCTGGACGGAATAGAGTATTTCCCGAATCTGCGCTATCTTTCCGTGGATTACCGGGCATTGGAGGATACCTCCGCATTGCTGAATTTCCCTGCGCTGCAGGGACTGATGCTTGAGGAATGTGACGCCCTAAGCGATTACAGCCCGCTGACTAAATTGGTCAATCTGAGGTGGCTGAAGATTGCGTCCGGCTCGCTGGAAAATATTGACTTTGTCGGTTCCATGGGACGGCTGGAGAGCCTCAGCATTGAGGGAAGCCGGGTGAAATCTCTGGATGTGCTGAAAGAATGCGCCGGGCTGACCCTGCTGAATCTGACGGGTAATTCCATGATCGAAGACTATTCCGTCATTGGACAGCTGCATGGGCTGGAGGAACTGACGCTGGAAATGGGGCATGGCGGAAAACTGCCCTCTTTTGAAAATCTGACAGGGCTGGAGCGGCTGTCCCTGAAGGATGTGGATGATCTGTCGCCATTGAAAGATGCCGGAAGTGTCATTTCCCTGTTTCTGGAGCACTGCTCGGGAGCGCAGCTGGAGGCGGTTTCTGCCATGAAGGAGCTGGATACGCTGGAAATACACCGCTTTTCCACGACGGTGAAGTCATTAAATCCCCTGACAGAACTGTCAAAATTAACGTCGCTTCGCCTGCGGGAGGTGGTGGTCAGTGGTGACGTGGAAGAAATATTCGGTATTTCGTCTTTGAAAAGCCTGTATCTGGACGCCTGCAGAGTGGGACTGGACTTTGCCGAACTTCCGGTCAATGAGAACCTGGAGGTTTTATCCATGTCCGGGCTTAAGCTTGTGGGCGA
The DNA here is from genome assembly GCA_947385785.1 of uncultured Lachnospiraceae bacterium. Classification (GTDB taxonomy): domain Bacteria; phylum Bacillota; class Clostridia; order Lachnospirales; family Lachnospiraceae; genus Acetatifactor. The sequence continues at coordinate 1,925 of CANDMH010000204.1, read as the reverse complement.
CCCGGAGGGAGAAGGAACGGAAGAAATCAGCATATCGGAACATTACGAATTATTTGACTGTTTTCCGAATCTGACGGAGCTGTACCTGAAATCTCTGGGGCTTGAGGACATTGCCTTCACACTGAAGCTGCCCCGCCTGCAGCATCTGGATATCAGAGACAATCCTGTCACCAGCCTGAAGGAGCTGCGGAAACTGAAGGAGATCAGAACCGTGTGGTATGGGGGAGGAACGATTTGTTTTCCGTGAGAGCTGCGCATACTGCATAAAAGTCTGTATTGACAAAATACGATAAAAATAGTAACATAATAAAGTAGACGCGGAAATAAAGCATTTATAACGGGAATTCTTAAAAGTCATGGAAAGCAGGAGAAGGAAATGATGGACGCGATATCCAATGAAGAAAGAAATTTAAGCTGTGCGGAGTCCCTGGTGATGAAAGCAATCTGGGAGGCGGGAGAGGATATTGCGGTGCCGGATTTGATGACAGCCCTGAAAGTAAAATATGAGAAAGATTACGCCAGGACCACGGTGCAGACATTCCTGCTGAAGCTGTCCGAGAAAGGCTTTATACGGATATACAGGAAGGGAAAACTGTCTTATGTCCGTGCGGTGAAAGAAGAGGCGGATTACAAGGCAAGGATTCTGAAGGAAGAACTGGACTTCTGGTATCATGGAAACACCAGTGAACTGATTGCCGGTTTATTCCGTGCCGTGAAACTGACGGAGAAGGACAGGGAACAGATCAGGAGGGCTTTGGATGAACTGGACGATTGAAATAAGCTGTATGATATTGCTTACATCCTTTACCGGAAGCCTTTTCTTTCTTGCATGGTACGCGGCAGGCAGATGTCTGGAGAAAGCAGGCTATGTCAGGGCAAAGTATGGATTGCTGAAGATAGTGTTGGTAAGTTTTTTCCTGCCGGTATCCTATGTGTTTCTAAAAAGCAAGGTGATAATATCAATAAATAAACAGCAACATAAAATTATATTTGTTGGAAGGAGAAAGCCCGGCTGAGCTGGGATATCGTTTCATGAGACAGGGAGAAGTAGAAAAAGCGAGGCCGTAATGCCCCGCTTTTTTTAAAGTGCGGTTTATATGAAGCCAACTGATTAAGGCTCGCCCTGTCTTTTGCTGCTTTGATTGCCGGGATTCTATTGTCGAGAATGGATGTGCTACATGCAGGCGGCGGTTGCCGAGTTATGCTTTCTGTGCTATACTTATCCTAAGTTAGGCAAGTTCTGGTACACCGCTGCATTCCGATGATCTTGAATGCAATGGGAGCCAGGCCTGCGGGGATACGATGCGAAACAGAATGTATAACGAATAGCGTTTCTGCGATACTCTTTTCCACGATTTCAAGAGGAAAAAAGGAATGCACTCATGCGCAGAAACTCTGTCAGTCAATGAAAGGGCAGATAAGGAAAAGCAAGGAACAACGAGGAGGACAGCAATGGTATTATCAGACAGAACAATCTATAAGATGCTGGAAAACGGTACGCTGCGGATTACACCCATGGAAAGGGATCAGGTGCAGCCTGCCAGCGTGGACATCCGGCTGGGCAATACCTTCAGTATCGTGGAGGATTCCCCCACCGGTATCATCACCCTGGATAAGGAAATCAAGTATAAAACCATCATGACTGACACCTATGTCCTGCTGCCGAACCAGTTCGTCCTGGCTACCACCATGGAATATTTTGAACTGCCTGACGATTTGACGGCCTTTGTGGAGGGCAGAAGCTCGCTGGGAAGGATGGGGCTGTTTATCCAGAACGCCGGATGGGTGGACCCGGGATTCAGGGGCGAGATAACCCTTGAACTGTACAATGTCAACCGCTGTGCCATTGAACTGAAAGCCGGGCGCCGGGTAGGGCAGCTGGTCTTCTCCCGGATGGATGATGTGGCAATGCATCCTTATAACGG
>CANDMH010000203.1 GCA_947385785.1 uncultured Lachnospiraceae bacterium | reverse complement strand
AGATATGAGGCTGTGACTGGAGTTCAGACGTGTGCTCTTCCGATCTGGCTGGAGGTGACGAATGTACATCGCTTCCAGGCTTATGTGAAGGGGGATACACTGCACATTAAGGCGAAATCAGCCGGCGTCAGCGACTTGTCCGAGGGAGAAATTATACTGTATCTGCCGGACGGGTATGGCTTGACCGATGTAGATATGGAAATGGGGGCGGGGAATTTCTTCTTTACGGATCTGAATGTGACGAAGGTTTCTCTGGAAGTGGGAGCCGGACAGGTTGAGATACAGAATTTGGTTGCCACCGATATGGATGTATCAGTGGGAGCCGGATACGTCTGGATTTCCAATATGCAGGTTACGGAACTGGATGTGGAGGTCGGAATGGGAGTATTTTCAGCCGACGGTGCCGTGAATGGAAACGTAGATGTGGAATGCTCCATGGGAAATGTGGAGATGACGCTGGAAGGGAGTGAGCAGGACTTCAATTACAGCCTGGAGGTCGGAATGGGAACGATTCAGCTGAACGACAACACATACGGAGGCCTTGCGGAAGAGCGTGACATAAATAACCATGCTGCTAAGGAGATGGATATAGAGTGCTCCATGGGGAATGTGGCAATTATGTTTTTAAACTGACTGAAGTTAGTTGCGTGAAAGCGTACTTTTTGTGCCTTTACCTGCCTTCCTGTTTACGCAGGACCGCCAGAAATTATGAATCCGTCGTAGACGTGCACATATGACTGGCGGTCTGAAGGAAGTGTCTAAAGCCACCATAAAGACAGTGGCTTTTTCAGGTTACTGCTAAGTTCATCGGTGTATAGTATACAGTGCGAAATCAGATATACGTTTCACACTGACGATAAGAAGTCTGTGAACATGAGTATATAGCAGCTGCAAATGCGGCAGTTACACATTCACAAACAGTCCGGCTTTCTTCAGGGCAGGCCGCAATGCCAGATAAATGATGGTAGCGGCGATGACTGCCACTACAGCGTTGACGGCAGTGGTCATTGCGCTGATTTTTATCAGGACAGCGGTGATATCCTGAGGTACTCCGAAGAGATAGGTTTTATAAAAATATCCCACAATCGGGTCTGCAACCACATTAAACCCCATTCCGCAGACGCATGCCAGAATGGTGACGCCCATTACATATCTGGGCGAGTGTTCCCGGCTCAGCTTGAAGATGCCGTGTGCGACCAGACCGACGATAAGGCCGATGCACAGCTTCAGTAGGAAAGTTTTGGGGGCGCTGGTGATATAGGTGGTGGTCAGGTCGCCGATGGTCATGCCCACCGCGCCTGCCAGCCCGCCCCAGTAGCCGCCCAGCAGCAAAGCCGCCAGCACACAGAAGACATTTCCGAAATGGAAGGAAGCTTTCTCCGTTCCGGCGGGAATGTCAATCTTGAAAAAGGCAAAGCCGATGTAACAGAGAGCGGTCAGCAGCCCTGCCTGTGCCAGGCGCGTGATGTCTGTCCTGTCGGCTCTGACTACGCCGGATATAGCGCTGTAAATTCCCCTGGCAGTCAGCAGGATGGCAAAAAATACCAGTGTCAGGGCATAGGAATAGGGCCGCTCCGAAGCCAGCTTTTCGTCCGACAGCCTGCTTACCTCGGCATTCAGGGCATCCAGATTGCCTTCGGCAGTGCCCTCCTTTACAGCGCTTACCTGGGCTTTTGCTTCTGACAGCAGTTTGCCGGTTGCCACGGAATCCTGATAGCTGGTGTTGTAGGCATATACCGCAAACAGGATTCCGGCAATCAGCAGCACGGCGCCTGTGATCAGGAGACCGTAGCTTTTTTCTTTTTTGGTTTCATTGGATGGATTCTTTTTACGCATCATAATTTTATTCTCCCCGATGTATTTCAGGAATGTCTTCAAATAATCCGTTTACACAGGCAGGCTGCAGGCCTGTCATTAACGGCTCGTGGAAGGCATATCCCTGATATGCAGGTTTCGGATACGATTCTATCGTGTACGTTTCCTGCGGTTTCCAGTGTACCGGATAAGTGGCATGATAGAAAGAACCAGAATAAGATTTTTTTACCATGCCAGATGCATCTTTGGGCGATTAAAGTGTTTCTCTAAATTCCCTCTTGACAAACCCGGCCGCATATTCTATAGTATCCATTAGAAATGAAATGAGCGAAGAAAAGCCACGACGAAGAGGAGTAAGCATTACCCCTTGCCAGAGAGGGCAGCCGTCCCGGTGGGAGAGATTTCTCCGGGAAGCTGAGAGGCCGTCCAAAGGAAGGAATGCGGAAGGTAGCTTCCGAGCCGGGAATCCGAAATACCAGGTTTTATGACAGAGGTGTCAGTTGCGGAGTGTGTATCACATGACTATGCGCTATGTTTTTAGGCGGGCATATGATATGACGCCAGGCAGAACCATGGACAGATAAGATTCCACGAGTTATCCCCGTTACAGGATAGGACTTTGGCAGAAGTCGCTTAAGGCAGCAGGGCATAGAATGGGTCCGGCTGTGAACAAAGGTGGTACCGCGTTAATGACGCCCTTTGCTGACGAGAGTCGGCAGAGGGCCTTTTTTGACTCATGAAATTCCAACGCGAAGCAGGGAAATGTCTATGACAATTCCTTAGGAAGTGCCTATGACAATTCCTTAGGAAGTGTCTATGACAATGCCTAAGGAAGTGTCTATGACAATTCCTTAGGAAGTTGTCCGCAGACTGCAGGCACCGCTTCACGAACTTTGTATACTGCAGACCGCCAGGATTTGCAGTAACGCAACCCGAAAGGTACCTGGCTGGCGGTCTGCAGTCGGAACATACTGTAAATTTAACTGGCGTGCAGTATAAATGACAGGAAAGGAGCAGAAATGAAAAAAGAGCTTGCAAAGACCTACGACCCCAAGGGGCTGGAAGACAGATTGTATGAGAAATGGATGGAAAAGAAATATTTTCACGCGGAGGTGGATCACAGCAAAACGCCTTTCACCATCGTGATTCCGCCCCCTAATATCACGGGACAGCTGCACATGGGCCACGCCCTGGACAATACCATGCAGGATATTCTCATCCGTTTCAAGAGGATGCAGGGTTACAACGCATTGTGGCAGCCCGGCACGGACCATGCTTCCATTGCGACGGAAGTAAAGATCATCGAGACATTGAAAAACGAGGGCATCGACAAACATGACCTGGGCCGTGAGAAATTTTTAGAGCGCGCATGGGACTGGAAGAAGGAGTACGGCGGCCGCATTGTCTCCCAGCTGAAGAAGCTGGGGTCCTCCTGCGACTGGGACAGAGAGCGCTTTACCATGGACGAGGGCTGCAATAAGGCCGTAACGGAAGTTTTTGTCAAGATGCACAAGAAGGGGTATATTTATAAAGGAGCCAGGATGATCAACTGGTGTCCTGTGTGCAATACATCCATCTCCGATGCGGAAGTGGAGTATCAGGAGCAGGCAGGGCATCTGTGGCACATCAAATATCCGGTGATGAACGATGACGGCACCCCGAGCGCTACGGAATTCCTGACCTTTGCCACCACCCGTCCGGAGACCATGCTGGGCGATACCGCGGTGGCAATCCATCCCGAGGACGAGCGTTACAGGCATCTCGTAGGAAAGAGCGTCATGCTGCCCATTATGAACCGGGTGATTCCGGTAGTCACGGACACTTATGTGGATATGGAGTTCGGTACAGGCGTGGTAAAGATTACGCCGGCCCATGATCCCAACGACTTTGAGGTGGGAAAGCGCCATAATCTGCCGGTTATCAATGTGATGAACGACGATGCCACCATCAATGAGAATGGTGGAAAATACTGCGGCATGGACCGCTATGAGGCGAGAAAAGCCATCGTTGCGGAACTGGAAGAGCAGGGGCTGCTGGTAAAGATTGAAGATTATTCTCACAATGTAGGCACCCATGACCGCTGTAAGACAACCGTAGAACCGTTGGTAAAGGAACAGTGGTTCGTAAAGATGGACGAACTGATTCAGCCTGCGGTGGAAGCGGTAAAAAGCGGGGACGTGGAACTGGTTCCCAAACGGCTGGAGAAGATTTATTTCAACTGGACGGACAATATCCGCGACTGGTGCATCAGCCGTCAGCTGTGGTGGGGCCACAGGATTCCGGCTTACTACTGTGATGAGTGCGGGGAAGTGATAGTGGCTGCGGAAGCGCCGGATGTATGCCCTAAGTGCGGCTGCACCCATTTTACGCAGGACCCCGATACTCTGGATACCTGGTTTTCCTCTGCTCTGTGGCCCTTTGAGACATTGGGCTGGCCGGAGCAGACGGAGGACTTAAAATATTTCTATCCCACGGATGTGCTGGTGACGGGATATGACATTATTTTCTTCTGGGTTATCCGGATGATTTTCTCCGGCTTCGAGCATATGGGAGAGAGACCCTTTAAGACCGTGCTGTTCCACGGGCTGGTCCGTGACAGCCAGGGCCGCAAGATGTCCAAGTCCCTGGGCAATGGCATTGACCCGCTGGAGATTATCGATAAGTACGGCGCGGATGCACTCCGGCTGACGCTGATTACCGGAAACGCGCCGGGAAACGATATGCGTTTTTACTACGAGCGTGTAGAAAACAGCCGCAATTTTGCCAATAAGGTGTGGAACGCTTCCCGTTTCATTATGATGAATATGGAGGAAGGCGAAGGCGGGGAAGGCGGACAGTCCGCGATGACGGAACTGCCGGCTTCACAGCTGCAGCCTGTGGATAAGTGGATTCTGTCCAGGCTGAATGACCTGGTGAAGGAAGTCACCGACAATATGGAGAATTACGAGCTGGGGATTGCCGTGCAGAAGGTTTACGACTTTATCTGGGATGAATTCTGCGACTGGTATATCGAGATGGTGAAGCCCCGCCTGTATCAGGCAAAGGACGGGGAGGAGTCTGAAATGAGGCGGGAGAGCCGCAGCGCGGCGCTCTGGACGCTGAAGACAGTCCTGATCGATGCCCTGAAGCTCCTTCATCCTTATATGCCTTTTATTACGGAGGAAATCTTCTGCACCCTGCAGAGCGAAGAAGAATCCATCATGATAAGCAGATGGCCTGCATATACGGAAGACAGGCATTTTGAGAAAGAGGAAAAGGATATCGACATCATCAAGGAGGCCGTCAGGGGCATCCGCAATGTCCGCAGCGAGATGAATGTGGCGCCGGGCAAGAAGACTGCCGTATTTGTAGTCAGTGAGAGGGAGGATATCCTTACTACGTTCACGGAAGGGAAGCTGTTCTTCGCCTCCCTTGCCGGCGCAAATGAAGTTACCATGGTTCACAGACAGGGCGGAAATGCGGCCGGGCAGGAGGAAGTACAGCCTGCGGCAGAAGAAGGCGCCGCGCAGAGTGTGGCGCAGCCGTTGGCAGAAGACGCCGCCGCACAGAGTAAAACACAGCCGGTAGCCAGGGCGGCAGCCGGAGCGGAAGCGGATATTGCGAAAGACTCCGTGTCTGTAGTAATCCCCGGAGCGACGCTCTACATTCCTCTGGCGGACCTGGTGGACATCGCGCAGGAAATCGAGCGCCTGAAGAAGGAGCAGAAGCGTCTGGAAGGAGAGCTTGCCAGAGTGAACGGCATGCTTTCCAACGAAAGGTTCATTTCCAAAGCGCCTGAGGCGAAGATTGCCCAGGAGCGGGAGAAGCTTGCAAAATACACCCAGATGATGGAACAGGTGACACAGCGCCTGGGACAGCTGCATAAAGCGTAAGGAAGTTTTTCCTCAGGATTCCTGAGAAGCAAATTTGCAGTGCATTGTGACATACCGATAGTTTGCCCGGAAAATCTGAGCCTGTATACAGGTACGGATTTTCCGGGCAGTGTTGTGCCGAACTGTCCGACAAGTTTTATGCTTAGGAACTGTCGGGAAATAACTGATGCAACTTGTTTAGGAAAAAGCCCGGAGATACAAGGAAAACAGCTATAAACTCGCATCAGTTATTTGTAGACAATTCCTTAAGACCGCCAGGATATACTGTTCCGCCTGAAACGAACATACCTGGCTGGCGGTCTTAAAGCCACTGTAATGATAGTGGCTT
>CANDMH010000202.1 GCA_947385785.1 uncultured Lachnospiraceae bacterium | reverse complement strand
TACACAGTAGAGAACACTCTTTCCCTACACGACGCTCTTCCGATCTAGGGGCCCTGTCTTTACCAATATACTGCTGGCGGACGAGATCAACCGCGCCACGCCCAGGACCCAGGCGGGGCTTCTGGAATGCATGGAAGAGCGGCAGGTGACAATCGACGGTGAAAGCTACGTCCCCGGAGAGCCTTTCTTCGTCATAGCCACCCAGAATCCCGTGGAAACCACGGGAACCTTTCCTCTGCCCGAAGCCCAGATGGACCGTTTCATGATGCGGCTTTCCATGGGGCTGCCGGACAGGGCGGAGGAGCTTGCCATCCTGGAAAAATATATGGACAAAGAGCCCCTGGCGGAGCTGGAAAGCGTCCTGACACTGGAAGACCTGGCAAAGGCAAGGACGGAAGCCGCCTCTGTGTTTGTACATCCCTGTGTGCGGGAATATATGGTTGATATCGTAGAGGCCACCAGAAAGGGCGATGAAATTCTGCTTGGCGTCAGCCCCAGGGGCAATCTGGCCCTGCTTCGCTGTGCAAAGGCTTACGCGTGGCTGGAGGGAAGGGATTACTGTACGCCGGACGATATCAAAGCGCTGGCGGTGCCCGTGCTCGCCCACAGGATTGTATTGGGCTACGGGGCAGGCGGCACGGAAGGCACTGTAAAGCGGGTGGAAGCCATCCTTGCCTCCACTCCCGTTCCCACTGAGGAGTTTCGGAAATGATTAAAATATTGGGTATCGGCTTCATTGGATTTCTGCTTTTCGTGATACAGAAACGTGTCTACGAGAAACTGTGGCAGAGATCCCTGTATGTCTCTGTCAGCTTTGGGAAAGAACCGATCTTTGAGGGAGACCAGGGAGAGCTGAAGGAGATTATTGAAAATAAGAAAAGGCTTCCCCTGTCCGTGCTGAAGGTAAAATTCAAGACGGACAGACATCTGGTCTTTGGAAACGAAAAAGGTTCCCGTACCACAGACCAGTATTACCGTAACGATATATTCCGCATAGGCGGCGGAGAGCGGGTGACCCGTACGCTGAAGTTTCAGGGCGGAAGGCGGGGATATTATACCATAGATGAGGTCAGCCTGGTTGCATCGGACCTTTTTTTCTTAAGTCAGCTGACGGCGGATAAAAAGGTGAAAACGGAGCTTTATGTGTACCCCAGGCCTTATGATGCCGCCCGTCTGCGCCGGTCTCTGATACAGATGAACGGGGAGATGCTTTCCAGGCGCCATCTGCAGGAGGACCCCTTCGAGTACCGGGGCATCCGCGAATATCAGCCATATGACGACATGCGGAGCATCAACTGGAAAGCCACCGCCAAAACAGGGGATTTCAAGGTAAACCAGAGAAATTATACTTCCTTGAAAAGCGTCCGGATATTCTTCAACATACAGGACGATAATATTCTGAAGAAGGAGGCCGCCGTGGAGATGACCCTGCGCATTACAGCCTCTCTGTGCCAGCTGTTTCTGCGGCAGGGAATTCAGGTGTCCTGTTACGGGAACGGTGTGGATATCGTCACCCATAATCCGCTGTCCATCCATCCGAAGGCAGGACAGGGACAGATGGATACCATTTACCGCGGACTGGCCAGAATTGACACGCAGCAGCCGGCGGCAGATTTCAGGGCACATTTTGAAGAACTTTTATTCCAAAAAGGGCAGGGCACATTCACTTATTTTGTAGCGCCGAATCAGTATGATGACTATGTGCAGCTTCTGACCAGATATCAGGCTTCCGGAAATCCGTTCATGTGGTTCTATCCTTCCTCATCCAGTAAAGAACCGGAGCTGCCGCCTGCTCTGGAGCGTTATATTGATGTGGTTCATTTTGAAGAGTAGATGAGTAAGGAAGTGCCTGGAAGTCCTGAGGAAGTGCCTGCGGCAATTTTATACTCACGGTCGAAAACATTTGCCGGTTGAAATGGTATAACGAGTGCGCGCTTCCGCAGACTGGAGCAGAAAACGGTAAATGCATGCGCTCACGAGTACAAAAAAATGCGGAATATAGAACAGGAGGGATGTCCGCCGACGCGGGCAAGAGGCAGGAATGAGTATTGGCAAAATTCAATTTATAAATGAAATTCTGACAGAACAGATGAATCACTGGATGCTTTTTCCGCTGGCGCTGATTGTTGGCGGGGCGTCCAGATATCTGACCGGTGACGGGGACGCCATGCTTCTGGCCTGGAGTTTGTGCGGTCTTTTTCCCTTTGCCTTTTTCCTGATCAGACGTACGGCTGCGCGCCTTGTTCCTTTTGTGCTGCTGCACCTGGCTGTGGCGGCGCTTTCCGTGCTGGTGCCGGTGTCTTTTCCGGCGGGAAGGGCTGTGTGTATTCTCTGTGCGATGGGATATCTGCTGTATTCCCATATCCTGCGCCTGAAGCATGACGAGCTGTTTTCCGATGGCATGCATCTGCCGGCAGGGGTGGGGATAGCGGCGTTTTCAGCCTTTTTCGTCCATTATCTGGAGATCCGGAACTGGGAAAATTATCATATTATCGCTTTGATTGCGGCAATTTCCCTGTACTTTATTGTTTATTATATTGAGCACTATCTGAACTTCCTCTCCGTAAACGAAAGCAGCGCCGGATTTCTGCCTGCGGCGGAAATGTTTCACTCCGGAATGGGGCTTGTGCTGGCTTATACGTTGGTGGGAGCGGGGATTCTTGTGCTCAGCTCCCAGTTTGCATGGCTGGCCGGTATCCTGCAGCCTGTCAAGGCGCTTCTTCTCCGTTTTCTGCGCTTTCTGTTTTCCGGCAAAGCCGAGGAGCCGACAGAAAAAATCGAAATACCGATTATCGAAGAGCTTCAGCAGGATAATATGGAGGAAATGGCGCTTCCGGAGGCGACGGAACCTTTCTGGTTATGGAAGGTATTGGAAGTAATCGCCATCGCGGCTCTGATTGTTGTAATCTCCGCTGCAGTGGTTCTGTCTCTGGTAAAGCTGTTCCAGTTGATTCGGCAGTATTTGAATCTGCATTTTCGTAAGGAACGCGGTGTGGAGACAGGAGATACCTGTGATTTCCGGGAAAAATGCGAGCTGGAGCGCAATCCGGAGAAGAAGAGGCAGAGTCTGTTCAGCGCCCTGTCCCCCCACGAGCGCATCCGGAAGCTGTATAAGAAGAAGATTCTGTCTTCATCTCCCGGGCTTTCGGAGGAAGACAGGAGCTGCATGGATATCTACACCGCAAAGGAGTGGGAGCGGAAACTGGAGACCCAGGGCATGGCAGACTTGTATGAGCAGGCCAGATATTCCAACCGGGCGGTGACCGGGGCGGATGTGAAACGTATGAAAGAGGCGTGCAGGCAGCAGGGTAGACCGTAAGGAAGTGTCTGAATGTCACGAAATAACTTGCCAATGGTCCGCAGGCGGAGAAAAAGACAGGGATCCTTACGCCAATACGGAGCAGACAGACGGCGCTAACGATATTTCAGTGAGAGAAGTGCGAGAGGAGAAGTTTCATGCAACAATTATGCGATGCGCATACAGAAGCGGAAGATATATTTTCCGGTAGAAAACTGGCTTTGGATGACGATATTCTGATGAGCGTGGAAAAGCCTGCCCGCTATATCGGCGGCGAGTATAACGCGGTTATGAAAGATCCTGCAAAGGTGAGCATCCGCTTTGCGTTCTGTTTCCCTGATGTCTATGAAATCGGTATGTCCCATCTGGGCCTGCAGATTTTGTATGATACCTTCAATGCCATGGAGGATGTGTGGTGCGAGCGGACTTTTTCGCCCTGGGTGGATCTGGATGCCATTATGAGAAAGGAACATATACCGCTGTTTGCTCTGGAATCCCAGGATCCGATTGGCGAATTCGATTTTCTGGGGATTACCATACAGTATGAAATGTGCTACACGAATATTCTGCAGGTACTGGATCTGGCACAGATTCCCATTCTCGCCGCGGAGCGCGGAGAAGACTGTCCCATTGTCATCGGAGGCGGTCCCTGCACGTATAATCCGGAGCCGCTTGCGGATTTTTTTGATATATTTTATATCGGTGAGGGAGAGACGAGATACCGTGAACTTTTCGCCCTGTATGAGGAATGCCGTGAACGGAAGCTGGGACGGGTGGAATTTCTGCGCCGTGCGGCAAAGCTGCCCGGACTATATGTGCCGCGTTTCTATGATGTGGAATATAAGGAGGACGGTACCATTGGACGTTTTTTCCCGCTGGAGGACGGCATACCGGCCGTGATTCAGAAGGAAATCGTTATGGATATGACCCATATCACCTATCCCACTAAGCCGGTGGTTCCCTTTATTAAGGTTACCCAGGACAGAGGGGTTTTGGAAATCCAGAGAGGATGCATCCGCGGATGCCGGTTCTGCCAGGCAGGACAGCTGTACCGTCCCGTTCGGGAGAGGGATGTGGAAGATTTGAAAAACTATGCTCTGGAAATCCTGAAAAATACCGGGCACGAAGAACTCTCTCTGAGTTCCCTAAGCTCCAGCGATTACTCCAGACTGCCGGAGCTGGTGAATTTCCTGATAGATGAGTGCGGAAGACAGCATGTAAACATATCTCTGCCTTCCCTGCGCATCGATGCCTTCTCACTGGATGTTATGAGCAAGATTCAGGATGTGAAAAAATCCAGCCTGACCTTTGCGCCTGAGGCTGGCAGCCAGAGACTACGGAACGTAATCAACAAGGGCCTGACAGAGGAAGTTATCCTGAAAGGGACGGGACTGGCCTTTGAGGGCGGGTGGAGCAGGGTGAAGCTCTACTTTATGCTGGGGCTGCCTACGGAGACGCCCGAAGATATCCGGGGAATCGCAGAGCTTTGCAACAAAATTGCCGCGCTTTATTTTGATACGGTGCCGAAGGAAAAAAGAAACGGCGGCCGGGTACAGATTGTAGCCAGCACTTCCTTCTTTGTCCCCAAGCCATTTACGCCTTTTCAGTGGGCTGCGCAGTGCACCAAAGAGGATTTTCTGGAGAAAGCGTATCAGACCCGCACTGCCATCTCGGAACAGCTGAACCAGAAAAGCATTAAATACAACTGGCACGAGGCGGATGCCAGCGTCATGGAGGGGGTGTTGGCCAGAGGAGACAGGCGCCTGTGCCGGGTCATCCGCAGGGTATATGAGAAGGGCGGCTTCTACGATGCCTGGGGAGAATATTACGACAATGACAGATGGCTGGAAACATTGGCGGAATGCGGTTTGTCGGCAGATTTTTACAGCCACAGGGAACGTCCCCTGGATGAAATCCTGCCCTGGGATTTTATCGACTGCGGCGTCACGAAAGCATTTCTGAGAAGTGAGTGGGAGAAGGCGCAGCAGGAAGCAATCTCGGCAAACTGCAGGGAAAAATGCCAGGGCTGCGGCGCCGCCAGGTTTGGCGGCGGGATATGCTTTGAACCCAGAAATGACCAGACGGCTGTATCAGTGCATAGCATATAAAGAGAGCACGAAACGCTCGCGGTGCTGCAGAGTCCAGTTTGAAGATGCACACAAACCCGCAAGGGAAGCGGGTTTGGCGCACGGCTGTCTCGGGATTTCGTGCAAGAGAGCACGAAACGCCTCGCGGTGCCGCAGAGTCTAATTTGAAGACTTTCACAGTAACACAGTGACGTAGTAGAAAGGGAAATAGTATAATGTCAAATATGAGGAAAAAGGCCTTCGTAAATATGCAGCTTCTGGATGGAAGCGAAAATATGGCTCCCCGGACGGGATATGCTGTTTTAACGCAAGAGGACCGGATAACTGCCGTCGTGCCAAAGGAAACGCTGAACATGCAGGACTTCGAAGTATTCGATCTGGAAGGCCGGTATCTGATGCCCGGCCTGATCAATCTGCATGTCCACATTCCGGCGGGAGGCAAACCCCAGAAGAAACCTGCAGATGCCAGAAGAATGGTAAAGTTCGCCACAGCTAACGTACTGACACGAAAATATCTGGAACACATCTATAAGACAAATGTTTATACAGAACTGCTCAGCGGCGTCACCACCATGCGCTGCGTGGGCGGTATTGAAAATTACGATACCTGGATCCGCGAATTGATTCGGTAGGGCAGGGCAGACGGCCCCCGCATCCTGGCCGCCAACATGGCAATTTCC
>CANDMH010000201.1 GCA_947385785.1 uncultured Lachnospiraceae bacterium | reverse complement strand
TTCCTGCCACGATTATGGTCATATTATACCATGTGCACAGCAACGCACATGGCAGATGGCCATTCGGCCGTTTCCTGCCACGATTATGGTCATATTATACCATGTGCACAGCAACGCACATGGCAGATGGCCATTCGGCCGTTTCCTGCCACGATTATGGTCATATTATACCATGTGCACAGCAACGCACATGGCAGATGGCCATTCGGCCGTTTCCTGCCACGATTATGGTCATATTATACTATACCATGTGACGCCGCGGCGGTAACAATACATGCCCCAGGCGGGCAAGAAGAGATCAATTTTACATAAACACGTTCAATGTATGAATACATGCCCCTGACGGGCGGGAAGGGAACAGAATGAAAATATCAGAGCAGAACAATCCTCTTCGAAAAAAAGTGGCAGGAATTGCGGCCATATCCTTTTTGCTGTCCATGCTGCTTCAGGCAGTGTCCCTGATTCCGGTAATGATGATGCCGGCAGTGGTTGATACCTACATTCCAGCAGGGGAAATCGGGAAGGTGATTTGCGGCATCTTAGCCTTCTGCGGCATTCCCGTACTGGTGACCTTCGGCCACAACTGGTATCAGTATTACCTGATGCTTCAAAGCCGCAGGCTCATTGCCCGGGTAAACCTGGAGTGCTTTGACAAGCTGATTCATCAGCCCATGGCTTTTTTTGACGAAAATCACTCTGCGGAGCTGGCGAAAAAAGCTTCCGCAGACATTGTGTCATACATCGCGGTGTGGACCATAGACCTGCCTAAATTAATGTCCAACGCGGTCAGCGGAGTTCTGGTTTTTCTCCTGCTGTGCCGGATCCATGTTCTGATCGCCCTGTTTCAGTTGCTGTACATTCCGGTGAGCCTGGTGCTGATGAAGCTGGTGGGAAACCGGCTCCAGAAGCTGATTGCCAAAGTAGTGGATTTCAATGCAGCATACCAGAAGCAGATGCAGGAGGCCTTCCGCTCCATACGTCTGGTGAAAGCCCAGGTGACGGAGGAGCAGGAGGACCGGAAGGTGGAAAACATCCAGAACGGCGTGCTGAAAATCTGGGGCAGGGTGGCGTTTTTCGACAATTTTGTGGGCGGCATCTCCCATACCCTGATGCCGGGATTTTTTCATGGGGCGACTTTTATCATGGCGGCCCTTCTGGCAGCCCTGCAGGTGATTTCCATCGGCTATATGACGGCGGCAGTGGGCTATGCCTCCAGAATACACGATATTTTTACCAGTCTGATTTCCACTTACAATGGATACAAAAAAGCCAGAGGCCAGGTTTCGGCCATACAGGGATATCTGGAACTGGAGGACGAGCGGGACAATGCCGGAACCGGCAGATGGCGGTTTGAGTGGGAAATTGTATTTGACAATGTGGTATTTCGTTATCCCCACACGGAAAAAGATATTCTGCGGCATAAAAGCTTCAGGATAAAGAAAGGGGACTGGGTGGGGATCACGGGTCCCAGCGGCATCGGAAAAAGTACGATTCTGGAGCTGCTGCTGCGGTTTTATGAGGCGGATGAAGGACGCATTCTGGTGGACGGGCAGCCTGTAGAGGAAATCAATCTCTACGAGCTGCGCAGGGCCGTCTCCTATGTGCCCCAGGAACCTGTGCTGCGGCAGGGGACGATTCGGGACAATCTCCTGTCTGCCAGACCGGATGCCACCCAGGAAGAGCTGCTGTGCGCCGCGGAAAGAACCGGCATACTGGCAGCAATCGAGGGCGGACTGGACCGGGAAGTCGGAGAACAGGGCATGGCGCTGTCCGGCGGGGAAAGGCAGCGGATTGCCATTGCCAGGTGCCTTCTGGACGGCAGGAAACTGATTCTCCTGGACGAGGCTACCAGTCAGATGGATGCCGCCGCCCAGGATACCATGGTCAAAGTGCTTCGCCAGGAACAGAAGGCCCGGGGCGCTACCGTGCTGAGCGTGGCCCACCGGACGGAGTTTAACCGATTTGCGGATGAGACGATTCGGGTGGAATGAATGGACTGCGGATGGAACCGTTACTGCTGCGTTTCATCCCGGTCATCCTGCACCAGTCGGGAAAACGATGCCGGACCAGCGGCTTTTTGCCGGCTTAATCCTCACAGCCGTCCACAATCCGCCGGATTTCCGCGATTTCATCAAAATCCGCTTCCGAGATACAGACCCCCATCTCCGGCATTGCATGGACAACCATTCCCTCTCCAAGGTAAATGGCCGCGTGGGCAGGTGTCTCATAGAAAATCAAATCCCCTGGCTGCGCGCTCTCCACCGTCTCCACCTCTGTCCCGATTTCGCGCTGCCCTGTGGTGTCATGGGGCAGGCTGACTCCGAAATGGGCATAGACACTCTTCGTAAAACCGGAGCTGTCCGTCCCCTGCGTCAAGCTCTCCTCGCCCCATGCATAAGGATTCCCCACGAACTGCAGCGCATATTCCGCTGCTTCCGCCCCATATGGATTTCCTTCCCCTGCCTTCACCTCAAAAGAATCATCCAGTTCCGCATAAAGTTTCTCCGTCAAATAATCAGACTCAAATCCCAGGGCGGCAATATATTCCGCAGCCTTTCCCGGATCTGCCTTCGAGGCATCCACCGGCAGGGCAAACAGGGCATTCAGGCCCTCATACTCCTCATTCCTGCTGATTTCCCCCGTCGCCTTGTCATAGCGGTAAGCCTCTCTGTTATAGAAGGTTCCCTCCGTAACGCACAGATACAGGTCATGGTCCGCAAAAATTTCCACATTGTCGCATTCTATCAGCCTGTACAAAACGCCGTCTTCCGTTATATCGGTGTAATTTCCTGCCATGCCCGCCAGGTTGTACAAGGCCGGATTGTAGCCGCCGATCAGGGGCGAGGCGAACAATTCCGGTTTGTCGGCGCAAACCGGCTCGCAAACGCTTCGCTCTTTGCCCGTATCGCCGCTTGAAAGATTTCGGCTCAATTCCGTTTTGCCATAAGCCTCCTGTGAGACATCCGGCATCGCCATCCCGTTCCCGTTCTCCACGGCGATTACGGCATAGGTTCTGTCCCCGGCTATGGAACCATTGTGCTCATGGGGATATGCCGACAGCGCCTCCCCGGAAACAATGCCCAATAATGTAATTCTGTAATCCCCGCAGCTCTGGGTCTCATTTATCAGGAGTGCCTGCTCACCGGCGAATGCCTCTGCCAGCGAAATATCCCCGGCACTCCCCGCCACCTCGGAAGACGACAGGTACCGCCACGCCGCATATACGGTTATGGAACTCACACACAATACCACTGCCGCAGCCGAGGCTACAGCAGTTAATTTTCCTGTCCTTTTTGCTGTCATTGTCCTCTGTGTTATTTCCCGCTGTGTCATTGCTCTCTGCGCCTTCGCATGGTTTACTATTTTCCGGTTCAGCCGCAAGTCCGCCTCGTCCCTGGGCATCAGGGCATTTCTCAATGCATCATCCAGTTTCTTATCCATTTAAAACATCCTCCAATTCTTTTTTTAGAATTCTCCGGGCCCGATGTAATCTGCTGAGTACGGTGCCTGCAGGTATCTTCACCGTTTCGGCAATCTGTGCTGTCGACAGGTCTTCCATATAAAAAAGAAGTACCACAATCTTTAGTTTATCCGGCAGTTTATTTACGGCCATTCGGACAGACATATCCTTCTCCTGTCTGGCAATCCGCTCCTCCGGCGACGGTTCCGCGGACTTTGCCATTTCGGCATCCCGTTCCTCTGCAATGGGCTGTATATCCGCAATCCGTCTCCTCCAGGCGTATTTCCGTTTCCTGTTCTTCCAGATGCGCAGTGCAATGGAAAGAAGATAACTCTTCGGATTATTGCCGAATTCGATTTTTTCCTTACATTCCACAGCCGTCAGAAATGTGTCCTGGTACAAATCGTCAGCCTCCTGCGGACTGCCGGTGAGATACAGGCAGAAAGAATAGATATCCTTATTGTATTTGTCTATGCACACCTCAAGCTCTTGTTTTGTCATTGGGTTCTTCCTCTAAAACGTCTTATCCGGGCTGCAGCGCTTTTGCCTTTCATTTATACATTGTAATAATTTTCAAATTTATTCAGGATTTATTTGTTTTTCATGGAGCATGGAATGCCCTTCCGCACGGTCCGCCGCGCAGCCTCTGCGCTGTGTCGGCGGCAGGCTTCCGTATGCGGTCTGAGCAATGCGAACTTCGCAATGCGAATTTCGCATAGAAAAATCCTCCTTGCCCGGGATGGTTCCCAGGAACAAGGAGGATTTAGAAAAACTGAATATTTCCCTACTTAAGCTTCTCCCCCGAAACAGCCGCCTCAAAGCTCCCGAATATGTCCTCATACGAAAATCCAAGCACAAGCTTCAGTATAACAAAGTCAGACGCAAATATGTTACGACTGCCCTGTTCGATTTTCGAATAAGTTGATTCCGACATATTGCTCCCATATAAGTTCGCCTTCCGCACAACATCCATTTGCGTATAACCTGCACGCTTTCTGAAAGTTTTCAATGTTTCTCCAATAGGTATGTCAAGGATTATTTTCGTCATATCATCTTCCTTTCCAAACCAGACTGGATAGTCTGATTTTTGTTGATTATAACAAAAATTTGCCGATACCGATTTCTTTATCTGACCTTATGAAAAATCCCCGCCTGAAAGGTTCCTGTCCCATCCCCGCATCTGCAGGAAAACTGCATATGGGTCCCCTTCACCTGCAAAAGCCCCTGCCCCTCCAGGGCGCGGACCAGTCCTGCATATGCGCCGTCGTCCTCATAGCGCTCCACACTGACCAGATACCCCTGAGGCTTTATCAGAGCCGAAAGCGCACCCGCATACTGCCTGTGCCTCTGTTCCTGCTCCTGTGCCGTCAGGGGTGCTGTCGTATTTTCCTTACAGAGAGGCCTCCATGCCACATTTTCATGCACCGTACGGCAGGAAAGCAGTGTTTTGAATGCGCCGCCTCCATTGCATGCCGCTTTTTGTCCCGTATTGCAGAAACGCTCATGCGTTATACATTTCATCCGGCTGATATTTTCATCCACGTGCATGAAATGCGCCTTGTACACCTTATGCGCATTCTGTAGTTCATGCGCGTTCTGTAGTTCGTGCGCGTTCTGCAGTTCATGCGCGCTCTGCAGTTCGTGCGCATTTTGCAGTTCATGCGCATTGTTCATTTTATACGCACTATACATTCCGGACGCATCACACATAAATTGCACATTCTGCAGCCCAAGCTCCCCCGCAAGCTCTCCTGCCACGCAGACCGCCTCCCGGGATAAATCCAGTCCCATAACATTGAAATCCGGATGCTTCAGGGCAAGGAAGCAGGTGAGAATCCCGTTCCCGCAGCCAATGTCCATAATATCCCCCGAAAAATAGGAATCGTATTCCAACAGATACTCCGCAGCTCTCTTAAAAAACACACGGTCATAAAAAGAAGCCGCCAGGAGGCTCATCTGCAGGCTCTGGTTCAGATACGCCACAAGCTCCTCCTGGCGGTGAAGGTATACCGTATTGCCTGTCCCGTAAAACAGACACTCTTCTGAACGTCCAAACAGTTCATCCAGACGCTCTATATGCCTTCCGCCCTCTTCCTGCCCAAAAGTCTCCAATAATGCCGTATCCAACCTGGTAATCTTCCGGATGCCTATTCGGGAAAAATATTCCCTGATGTCCTGATTCTGCATATAATTCCCTCATTTTCGTCGTTTTTTACATTCTTTTTTATTAATCTTCTGTCTTATTTCTACACTTCCACAATGCCATAGAATATACTTTATGACTTTTTCAATTCATCTGTTTTAAGATTATCACATAATCTTAGAAAAAACAAATACATGGCGCGTTTTTTAAAACTCCATTTTTCTCTTCTCCTGAAAAATAATCCGCACTGGCAATACAAAGAACTACCGTCCATAGCGGATTTGGGGCAAAATCGGTCTCCTGTTTGCCACGCTCTGTTTTGCAGCGTTTACTTACTTTGCATTCCTGATGCCGGAGAGCGGCCTGCCACCGGTTTTACTCGGCTAATCCATCAGGAACTGTAGGTAACCGCTACAATTTCCTGTAATATCTTCATACAAGAGATAGGTGTTGTATAGTGAAGTGGATCGAATCCAGGTTCTGCCGATGTTACTGTTCACGGGTGCCTCCGCGAGGCGTTTTCGTGCGCACTTTGCACGAAA
>CANDMH010000200.1 GCA_947385785.1 uncultured Lachnospiraceae bacterium | reverse complement strand
AGAAAAAAGCAGATTCCTGATTTTTAACAGAAATCTGCCTAAGTAAATGACATTGGTTCACGGGTGCCTCCGCGAGGCGTTTTCGTGCGCACTTTGCACGAACAATCCCAAGCAACCGAAGCGGTTGCTTTGACTGCAGGCGCCAAAATGAGCGCACTTTGCTCATTTTGTGTGCATCATGTTGCTGTGAGCGGCGAAGCCGTGAACAGTAACATGCTCAAGACCGCCAGAGTTTTCTAACCTGTCAAGGTCAGGAATGCAAGGCAACCATCAGGTTGCCTGGGATTGCTGGTGCATAATGCGCACGAAAACCCTCGCGGAGACACCGAGTGAACGACACTGCATAACAGTGGCTTTGCATACATTTCGTCTGGCAAATATATTCATTCACGAGTGTAAATTTCACTGTCCGCCACAATCTCCGCGCCTTCCACATGCTTCCGCTCCATCCGGTGCCTGAGCTTCCGGTTCTCCACAGTGTCGAAAATAATGGAAAAATCGTAATCCTCAGGATACAGCTCCTGCGCCGCCACCTGCAGCTTCACACGCTTATGGTTGATCCAGATCTTCCTGTCCGGAAGCTGCACACGCAGTACACCTTTATCGTTGGTCGGCTCGCATACAATCCCGATTTTCTTATCCGGATAAATCATCACGCTGTCTCCCCGCCGGAATGCGGTGCCATGCGTTTTCCCTCTCACGGCACCGGCTTTGACGATATGAGGGACTGTCTCTTTTTTCAGCGTTTCTTCCAACCGGCCGCCAGGCAGCTCTCCGATTGGCTGAAACCGTTTCTCCCCCACGTCAGAGGTGTCTAATTCGGACCGCATTTGCGTTTCGTTCCCCTTTATCATTTTTCTCCTCGTTTCCGCCCTGTCTGCCGTCTGTCCGCTCCTTTCTGCCCTGTCCGTCCTCTGTCCGTCCCTTTCTGCCATATCTGCCGTCTGTCCGCCCCTTTCCCCATAGGCTTCCCTTGCCGCACGCCGCAGCATGTACGCGGGCATTCCCAGCCTGCCCGCGATATAGAAGGCGCAGCTTTCTCCCGCTTCCCCTATCACCATCTGATACAGGGGCTTCAAATTCTCCCTGTCAAAGGTCATCCGGGCATTGACGATTTTTTCCTCCTGCTCCGCGTAAGCCTTCACCTCCGGATAATGGGTGGTTACCAGAAACAGGGCGCCGCTCTTCTTCAGCTCTTCCAAAATGGCAATGGCTATCCCCATTCCCTCCGCCGGGTCCGTGCCGGAGCCAAGCTCATCCATCACCACCAGGCTTTCGGCCGTCACCCGCCTTAAAATGTCCAGCACATTGACGATATGGGCCGAGAAGGTGGAGAGATTTTCCGACAGGTTCTGGCCGTCTCCAATGTCGCAGAGGATATTGCGGTTCATGCAGATTTCCGCCTCCTCGCAGGCCACATGCAGCCCGCACTGGGCCATCAGGCAGCTCAGCGCCACGGTCTTGATTGCCACGGTCTTCCCTCCGGTATTGGGCCCGGTTATCACGATTCCGTTTATTCCCTCTCCAATGGAAAACTGCAGCGGAACGCAGACGTCCTTATCCATCAGCGGATGTCTGGCATTCCGCAGATAAATACGCCTTTCTCCGATTATTTTCGGTTCCGTGCCATGATATTTTTCCGAAAGCTTTCCCCTGGAAAAAATGAAATCCAGTTTCTCCATCATACGGATATTCTGCGTCATAATCTCCCTGTTTTCCGCAACCAGGGCCGTCAGCTCATACAAGATCCTGCGCACCTCGTTCTCCTCGTCCATGCGCAGCTCCTGCAGTTCTTCGTAATACTTCGCCGAGGCGGAGGGTTCAATAAACAGGGTGCTGCCCGTGGATGATTTGTCAATCAGGATGCCGCTGATTTTGAATTTATACTCCTTTTTCACGGGAATGCATACATGCCCGTTGCGGACAGTACTGAAATGGTCGGACATGCAGTCCTTATTGGCACGCAGGACAGCCTCCGCCTTTTCCCGCATTTTATCCTCCGCCCGCAGAATATCTCCCCGCAGGCTCTTCAGCAGTTTCGAGGCATTGTCGGAAACCTGCTCGTTCCAGATCTGGTATCTTAACTGTTCCCGCAGCTCCTCCAGCGGATTCAGATTCTCCTCGTAATACGCCAGCGGTATCCGGCAGGATTTCCCTCTGTCCAGATAGCTTTTCAGCCGCTCCACAGCCACCAAAGCGGCTGCCGTCTTCTCCAGTTCCCGGGGCGTCAGGCACTGTCCCTTTTCCGCGGCGGACAGCAGCTCTTCTATTCCCACCATGGATACCAGCGGAGGCGTGCCGCATTTCTCCAACATCTGCCTGCTCTCCGTCGTCTCCCGTAATCGGACCGCCAGCTCTGTCTCCGACAGAATCAGGTGCGTGTCCTGTATCGCCTTCCTTGCAGCTTCCGTCAGAGCACAGTCTGCCCACTGCATCTTAATTTTGTCAAATTCCAGACTTATTTCCGTTTTATTCATTTTCTTTTTCTCCTAATTTAGTCGCTGCGCGACGGCTCTAAAGGATAAAGTCCCTTCGGCGCACCCGTTATGATAGGAAATTTCATTCGAAAGTGCCCTCATGAAATTTCCTATCGTGCGCCTTCGCGACTTTATCTGAATAAGTCGCTGCGCGACAGCACTGAAGGACAAGGTCTCTTCGGTGCACCCGCAGTTATCCGCTTCCTGTCTCAGGAACTGGCACTGTTATAATGCCGGATTCCTTTTCTCCAGACCAGTGCCGTTATCCCGCTGAACACTCCCACAACCGCAATCCCGAAAGCCGCAGTCCCCCGGCTCATATCCCCGATCAGGCTCTGGACCGGCAGTGTGGCCATGATTCCATAGGGCAGGATGCAGTAAAATAGAAACTTGTAGATCCCGTACAACACAATTCCCGGCATATTCATGCACAGTTCTATCCCCGCCTCCTCCAGCTGTTCCATCCTTGCATTGGACACGAGATAGAAAGCCAGAGAGCGTATCAGTACCTCCATCTCATAATAAAGCAGCACCATGATCCCCAGGAAAAAAAGGTACGTCAACACGTTGCCCGCACTCAGCAAAATTCCCGCCGTGGCTGCCCCATACCCTATAATGCAGATGCTGAAAATCAAAAGCGGCAGCGATCCTGGGTTCATGCACTCAAAAGTCAGCCGAAACAGAGGACTCACCGGCCTGGTCAGATACAGATCCATCTCTCCGCTCTTGATTTTGCCCACGATACCGTTCACCCCGAAAAAATACACTGTCATATTAATTGCATTAATCAGGGAAAACGTCCCGATATACAGGATCATCTCCCCCCGCCCCCAACTGCCGATCCGCTCCACATTGGCATAAATCGCATCAAATACAAACAGCTGAATCGCAAAAAGGCTCCCGTCCACAAAGAACGGCCCCCAGAAGCCCAGCCTGAACATCATCAGGTTCTGGAAGCGAAGCTTCAATAATGCCCGAAATACTCTGTAATATTTCATTTTTCCTCCTTTTATTTACCGTATACTAATATTTGGTATTTTGTTTTTTCTGCAAATTCCGTGACAACACAGCCTGTTCCTTTCAAACCTTCAAATTCCCACACCGTCATATTTCTTACGATATTTCCTCCATGTAATCCCTATCACCCCCTGCAGCAGGATACACCAGGCACCCAGAACGGCAAGCCCTCTCACCGCCTCCTCCCCGCACCGCCCCGTGAACAGCATGGAGGGCAGATAGGTCACATAATAAAAGGGCAGCAGCCTCATTATTCTCACCACACTTTCCGGAAACAGCACCAGCGGCACGATAGTTCCCGTCACCAGTGAAACCAGGTTATCCTTAATCATCAGAAACGTGCCGATATCCTCAAATTTCAAGGTCAGGATTCCCAGAAAATAATTCAGCTGCACCATGAAAAACAGCCCCATCACCGCCATCACCGCAGCGCAGAGCAGAATCTCCGGGCTCCGCGCAAACACAAAACGTATCCGAAACACAAAAATCCACACCATTGCCGCCAGCAGATCAAAGAACAGATAAAACAGCACTACCCCTGCCTCCATGGCTGCAAAATACCCTTCTATGCTCACAGGCATCACCATATAATTGGAGAAGGTCCCGTTGCGGATCCGGGCGCTGACCTCCCCGCTTATGCCTCTGGCCATCTCGAGCCGGGACAAAAAGGAGCTGACGATATAATAGGACAGCATTCCATGAAACGTAAAACCCGCTACCATATTCCGTTCCCTGAAAATCATCCCCCACAGCAGCCAGGCGAATAAAATTTTTGCTACCGTAAACAGCATATTGAACGCTACGTCTGCCCTCCATGCAAGCTGAGCTTTTATATATATTCGTGCGATTTCCCTGTATTTTTTCATGTCTCTCATTCCTCCTTCCTCCGTTCTATCCTGTCGGAATCTCCTGGCTTTTTATGCGGCTTCCAGAACACCATATATTGACAATTGTTTTCGTTCATGGGTATAAATTCCATGCTCTCTCAGTCTTCCCCATAAATCCGCTCCACCACTCTGCCGATTTCCTCCTCTTCCACTACCACATCCCTGGGAGCATATTTCATCATCTTCTGCAGCAGCAGTCCCGACTCTTCCCTGGGGATGCGGATTACCTTTCTGTAAGGCGTTTCCTCCGTCACCACCGCGTTCTCCGGCAGCTCCAGCCTCTCCACAGCCCGGTCAAAGCTCAGCGTGATCTGTCTGTGTCTCTGGTATTTTTCAAAAAGCTCCTCCGTTCCGCCGTCATAAATCTTATGCCCATGGTTGATGACGACGCTGCGCTCACAAAGGCTCCTGATATCCTCCATGTAATGGGAAGTCAGAAGGATGGTCGTCCCCCTCTCCCTGTTGATTTCCCTCAGAAACCTGCGTATCTGCCTGGAGGCAACCGCATCCAGTCCGATGGTGGGTTCATCCAGAAACAGAATCCTGGGATTGTGGAGCAGCGCCGCCATCAGTTCCATCTTCATCCGCTCTCCCAATGACAGGGTGCGCACCTGTACATCCAGCAGCTTCTCCACCTCGAAAAGCTCCGTAAAATAAGCCTTTGTCTCCCGGAATTCCCGCTCCTCCAGGCCATAGATTTCCTTAAACAGATGCAATGTGTCATTCGCCGTCAATTCAAAGAAAAGCTGGCTCTTCTGTCCCATGACAATAGCGTACTGCCGTTTAAACTCATTCTTTAAATCGTTTGGATAGTACCCCATAACTTCTATCTCTCCCGAGGTAGGCGCTATAATGCCTGTCAGCATTTTGATCAGGGTGGTCTTGCCTGCACCGTTGGGCCCGATCAGGCCCGTAAATTCTCCTTCCCTGACCGCGAAATCCATTTCCTTCACCGCCTGCTTCTCCTCATATTCCCTTTTAAAAAGGCTTTTGATACTACCGCCCATCCCTTCCTGCTTGACAACTCTGCGGTATATTTTCGACAGTTTTTTCGTCTCTATGATATTCATTATTCCTTACCTCCATCCTGAAGTGCCAGACTGCTGCAGTTATTTTCCAACAATCAGGCCAAGACACTTCCTTACAGTGCACAAAACCTCCTCTCCCTCCCACTCCAGGGCAACACTTCCAGTCATATTTTACGCACAAAAAATGACCATGGTATCTGTCCTTCGGACGCACCTCACCATAGCCATCATTCCCAACACCAATTTACAGCCTGATTGCGGCTGTCAGCACACAAAAAGCTCTCACACATCAGGACAAATTCCGCAGAAAAATATCGCGCATCAAAGAACAGATTTTTACCCTGTCATTTATAAAGCGCAAAAAGCACGGCCTCTCAGCCATGCTTCTCCTTCCATTCTGCAATGAACCCGCCACAATAAAATGTGCTTTGTGAACCTTTTATTGCTGTACATTGTTCTATATGAAATGAATCATAATGAATCACTTCGCGAATCATAATGAATCACTTCGTGAATCATTTGGAATATGTTAAGCATCCGACAAGACAGATACACCGGCAGTTCACTGCCGGCATGCGGGCAGACTCCCAGAGGGAAAACAAACTGCCCGGCAAATATTTAGTTTGCCCTGTTTCCGTTCCTCGCAATGGATAACATAAATTCCTCCTGCTTCATTCCTTCTTATAACTCTGTCCCTGGGGACACTTCTTTCGTACTTCTTCGCAAAGCCATACTAGCACACCCATATTTAAAAGTCAAGTGCAAACTCAGCTTGGGGCACGGTAAACGCATGCTTTATAAATAATCTATAAACAAATTTTTCTTCTGTTT
>CANDMH010000199.1 GCA_947385785.1 uncultured Lachnospiraceae bacterium | reverse complement strand
TTCTGTATGGAGGCAGCTGCATGATGAAAGAAGCATATCATATTATCAGCGATGGTTCCTGTGATTTGCCTCAGGAACTGGTGGAAGAGAAAAATATCACAGTAGTTCCGTTTTATGTTTCGTTTGATGATGAAACTTATTTAAAGGAAAATGTAGAGATCGGGATCAGGGATTTTTACCAGCAGATGGTTGACCGGAAAGGGGTGTACCCTAAGTCTTCCATGCCCTCCACCCAGGATTATGTAGACGTGTTTATGCCCTGTGCCAGCCAGGGGATTCCCGTGATCTGTATCTGTATTACTACCAAATTCAGCGGCTCCATGCAGTCTGCGCTGAATGCCTGTCCCATAGTGAGGGAGAAGTATCCGGATGCCCGGATTACGGTGATCGATGCCCAGGTGAACACTGTGCTGCAGGGACTGTATGTGCTGGAGGCGGCTGCGCTTCGGGACAGCGGGATGGATTATGAATCCGTAGTAAAACGTCTGGAGGACATACGCAGCAGCGGAAGGATTTTTTTCACGGTGGGGGATATGGAGTATCTCAAGCATGGCGGCAGGATAGGGAAAGTGTCTGCCGTGGCGGGCAGCGTACTGGGAATCCGGCCCGTTATCACCCTGAAGGAGGGGGAGATCTTCCCGTCCGGCATCGGCAGGAGCAGGAAGCGTACCACAGAGAAGGTCATCGAGCTGCTGCTGGATTACCTGGATAAAAGCAGCCGGGGAATTGGCAGCTACAGCATCGCCATAGGGTATGGATATGATTATGAGGAAGCCGTAGAGTTCCGGGAGCGCGCCCTGGAAGCCCTTCACGGAAAAGGATATGAAATCGGCAGGGAGGAGATTCCGCTGTATCAGATAGGGGCCACGATCAGTGTTCACACGGGACCTTACCCGCTGGGCTTCGGCATCATAGAGAAAGGCCTTATATAGAGAAAGGTCTCATATAGAGAAAGGCCTCATATACAGAAGAGTCTCATATACAGAAAGGCTTCATATACAGAAGAGACTTATATACAGAAAGGATCCATGCCCTGCAATACAGACGGGGGCTTGGAGATTACAGAGCTTCGGTGCAGTGCATCAGAAGCTCTTTTACATTTTCAAAGCAATAAGTCGCGGGATAGGGGGTGTCCCGCATGTCGCCGGGCTTCGCCTCACCGGTAAACAGAACACAGGTGTCCACTTCACCGTTGATTCCGCAGGCAATATCCGTATAAAGGCGGTCTCCCACTACCAGAGTCTCATCACGGGAAAAGCCGGACAGTTCCAGGCATAAGTCCACAACGCTGCGGCTTGGCTTGCCAAGATAAGATGGCTTCCTGCCGGTGGAATCTGTGATCATGTTACAGATGGCGCCGCAGTCCGGGATAAAGCCGAAATCAATGGGGCAGCAAAGATCAGGGTTGGTGGCATAAAAGGGGACATCCGTGGTGGAGAGAATTCTGCATGCCTGAACCAGCTTGTCATAGGTCAGCTCGCTGTCATAGGCGACCACAACGCAGGCTGCGTTTTCTTCGGCCGTCTCGGTGATGTCCAGGCCGTTTTTACGAAGTTCCGCTATGAAAGAGGCGGTTCCCAGCACATAGATTCGGCTGTCCGCATACTGCTTCTGAAGGAAGCGCAGCGTCATATAACCGGAAGTGATAAACTGGTCCTCGGTGGTTTCCAGGTGGAATGCTCTGCGGAATTTCTCCACATAATCCCTGCCGCTGCGGGTGGAATTGTTAGTGATATAATAGGCTTTTCCTCCTTTTTTCTCTATATACCGGAGCAGCTCGGCGCTGCCGTCATACAGGGTGTCGCCTACTGCAAGAGTTCCGTCTATGTCGAAGAGGAAGAGCTTTTTCTTTTTTAAGTTGAGGAATGGATTGGATTTCATGTTGCCTCCGTTGGTTATTGTGTCAGGAAATGCCGGAAAGTAACAGCCGCAGTGGCCTGCTGATTACAGGCTTCGCGGAGCGGGCTGCATCCGGCTTTGACAAGTATAACACAGCTGGCGTTTTCGTGCAAGCGGCAGGCTGTTACCATTCGTCACTGTTCACGGCTTCGCCGCTCACAGCAACATGATGCACACAAAATGAGCAAAGTGCGCTCATTTTGGCGCCTGCGGTCTCGGGATTTTCGTGCAAAGTGCGCACGAAAACGCCTCGCGGAGGCACCTGTGAACAGTAACTACCATTCAACCAACATTCACAGTTCCCTGCCCGGACAGTCCGGAACCAAAAAGTATGCTGCTTTGCGCAGGAGCCGCAGGATTTCGCAACTGAAATCGCAACTTATACTCGTGAGCGCATACATTTGCCGCTTTCTGCTCTAGGCTGTGGAAGCGCTCACTCGTTATACGATTTTAACTGGCAAATGTTTTCAAGCGTGAGTATAAATTTCAGAAAATTTTCTTGCTACATAGAAGGCATTGTGCTATACTAAATTTACGAACGGAGTACAGATGGCTCCAGACAGATTCGGTAAGCAGGACATTCGGGCTGCGCAAGGTGCGTGGGACTATAACTTCTGACATTCTATCTTTCAGAACTCCCTGCTTAAGACCAATGATTTGACACAGGCAGGGAAGGGCATGGATTCCGCGAGGGGATTTCAGGATATCTTTCTGCATCCCTGCGGAAAGGAAAGAGATGGGAGAACCAAACAATGCGCTGAAGGCATTCATAAAGCGTCCGGATCGTATTCGTGATCTGTTGGAATACTATCTTGGGGAAAAACTGCCGGAGGATTGGGAATGTAGAGAAACTGACGGATTCCTGCCGGTGAGGGATGGGAAGGGGAAGCTGACCTTCCGGGAGAGGGATTATCTGGGGAAGGCAAGGGCCTGGGGAATTCGGTTTCTGCTTGGGATTGAGAACCAGCAGACCGTGAACCTGACCTATCCATGGAGGCTGATGGAGATGGACTGCCTGACTTACGGCAGAGAAATACAGGCCATACAGGAAAAGAATACAAATGAGAAAGTGAAGTATAAATCGGAGGACGATTTTAAGTACCGATATCAGAAGGAGGATGTTCTGGAACCGGTGGTGAACCTGATGCTGTACTGGGGGAAGAAGAAATGGACCGCTCCCTGGTCGCTGAGAGGGATGATGGGGGATTTGTACCCATTGCCCGCCAAAATGCGCCTGCTGATAGGGAATTACCATGTGACTATGATTCCCATGCGGGCAATACAGGACGAAGATTTACAGAAGATGGAATCCGACTTGAAATATGTGCTTGGAATTCTGAAATGTACGACTTCCAGGAAAAGGTATGAAAGCTATATTTTTGAGAACAGGGAATACTTCAGCCGGATTCCTAAAAGCGCGGTTGATGTGATAGATGTATTTACCAATATAGAGAGTCAGGAGCGGCCTGCAATATGTGCAGAATCAGGAAAATGGGGAGGAGGAAACAGATTTGTGCAGGGCATGGGATGATATGATGAAGCATGAAATGAAGAAAGGTGTGAAAAAAGGTGTGAAAAAGGGCGAACGCCTTGGAACCCTGAAGACTCTGTACGCCCTGGTGAATGACGGCCTGTTAAAATTGGATGAGGCTGCCAGACGGGCGGGGATGTCGGAAGAGGCGTTTGGCAGGGGGATGAGAAAAGCGGGGTATCGTAGCACGGGAAAAGCAGGTGCGCTATGATAGTTAACAGCGGTGCGGTTCCCGAACAGGGCACCGCAGATTAGATGCCCGGGCGGGCAGGAGGGTACGAGATGAAATTGATATCATGGAATGTGAACGGGCTGCGTGCCTGTATGCAGAAAGGTTTTATGGACTTTTTCAGGGAGGCTGACGCGGATGTTTTCTGCCTGCAGGAGACGAAGCTGCAGGCAGGGCAGATTGAGCTGGAACTGCCCGGCTATCGGCAGTACTGGAATTATGCGGAGAAGAAGGGCTATTCCGGCACGGCGCTTTTTGCGAAAAAGGAACCGCTGAAGGTTACATACGGCATGGGAGTGGAAGAGCATGACCATGAGGGGCGTGTGATTACGGCGGAATTCGAGGATTATTACGTGGTGACAGTCTATGTGCCCAATTCCCAGAGAGAGCTGACCAGGCTGGACTACCGCATGGAGTGGGAGGAGGCTTTCCTGAAATACCTTAAGAAGCTGGAAGAGACGAAGCCGTTAATCTACTGCGGGGATTTGAACGTGGCCCATCAGGAGATCGACCTGAAGAACCCGAAGACAAACCGCCATAATGCCGGTTTCACAGATGAGGAACGGAAATGCTTCGGGCGGGTTCTGGAGAACGGGTTCGTAGATACCTTCCGTCACTTTTACCCTGATCTGAAGGATGCCTATTCCTGGTGGTCCTATATGGGACGGGCCAGGGAGAAGAACGTAGGGTGGCGCATTGATTATTTTGTGGTTTCGGAGGCGCTGAAGGGGCGGCTGGAGGATGCGAAGATACATGCGCAGGTGATGGGTTCGGACCATTGTCCGGTGGAGCTGGATTTGAAGGGGTGAGCCGGTTGTCGGAGGTATTGCAGGGTAAATGGAGTATTTATACTGCACGCCAATTGGATTTGCAGTAACCTACAACGAAAGACCGCCGGCCATATATGTCCGCTGCGGGCAGGTTTGTAAATTCTGGCGGTCTTGAGTATAAAGAAGTAAATTGATACCCGGAGCAGTCTGATGTTAATGAGGTTTTAACAAATGCATGGAATTACTCTGCGGAAACATAGATTTGAGGAGGAGAGAAGCATGAAATTCGAACCAAAGACCCTGGATTACAATTTAAGCCCATACACCGGGCTGACCCGGGAGAGCTGGCTGGAAGCCGGCAGATACATGCTGGAGGGCATTTTTCAGAACATAGACGACTTCAGTAAACCTGTTGTGATGCCAAGGAAAGAGACGGAGATTACTTATCCGCATTTGAAGGATTCGCCGGAAAATCAGGCCACACAGCGCACTGCGGAAGTATTCGAGGGGCTGACACGCTCCTTTTTCATCGCCGCGCCGCTGATTGCCAATATTCCGGGTCTGGAAATCTGCGGTTACCGGATGGCGGACTATTACAAAAGCCATGTTCTGCGTGTCTGCACAAAGGGGGATCCGCTGTATGTGGGGACCTATGAGGATCAGCAGAAAATTGTGGGAAGCGGGGATCCCTTCCGTACCTTCCAGCAGACTGTGGAGACCTGCGCATTGGTGATATGCCTGTGGGTCAGCAAAAAGCAGATATGGGATACTTATACGAAAGAAGAAAAGGATGTAGTCGCAGACTTCCTGGGAGGCTATGCCCATGCCAACACCGTGCCCCAGAACTGGCGTCTGTTCAATATGCTGGACATGGCGTTTCTGCACATGGAGGGCTATCCGATTCAGAAGGATGTGATGCGCGACCATGCCCAGGCGATTCTGAATTATTACGCGGGGGACGGATGGTACCGGGACGGCCATTCCTTTGACTACTATTCCTGCTGGGCATTCAATGTCTACGGGCCAATCTGGAACCTCTGGTACGGCTATGAAAACGAGCCTTACATTGCAGAGAAATTTGAGGAAAACTCCAATCAGCTCATGGAGACCTACGGGGACTTCTTTGACAGGGACGGATGGACGAACATGTGGGGGCGCAGCAATATCTACCGCAATGCGGCCACCAGTGCCTTCGACGGGAACCTGATGATGCCCGGGGGCAAGGCTGACCCGGGGCGTGCAAGGCGGATTTCCTCCGGCTCCCTGATGCAGTTTTTGGGCAGGGAGGACTTCCTGTACAAGGGCGTGCCAACTCTTGGCTTTTACGGTCAGTTCTCGCCGCTGGTGCAGGGCTATTCCTGTGCGGAGTCTCCGTTTTGGCTGGGCAAGGCTTTTCTGTGCCTGCATCTTCCGGCGGACCATCCCTTCTGGACGGCGAAGGAAAATAACGGCACCTGGGAGGAATTGGGGGAAAGAGAGGTAAAGGAGACCTGCCTGGACGGCCCCGCACTGTGTTTTTCCAATCATCAGGCCAACGGGGAGACGATTCTGCGCACGGGCAAGGTGGTAAAGAACCAGGGGGATGTGCATGGCATGTGGAATTATTCCAAGCTCTGCTACAATACGAAATATCCCTGGGAGGCTGCTCCGGTGTGTGAGGAAGCAGACTGCATGCCGGCATGCGGGGAGACACCAGGCAGCGGAGCGGCATCGGTATGTGGGGCCGCAGGCTGTAAAGATATGCCGGCGCCCTGGGTGGAATCCCAGCAGTATGTTCTGCGGGACGGGACATCTTATCCCCGGGGGAAGGCGGCGCCGGATGCGGG
>CANDMH010000198.1 GCA_947385785.1 uncultured Lachnospiraceae bacterium | reverse complement strand
GTCGTTGCTGTGATGGCTTTCGGGCAAAGTAAGAATAGTTATGACGTTTACTATAAATCGAAAAGAACCTGATACAGCTAAACCTAAAACAGGTCTGAATCAGCACAGTCTGCCCTCAGCCTGCTGCCCGGGTAGCAAGATTTGCCGCCCGGGCCAGCGCTTTGTCAAACAAAACCGAGGCATGCGCCGGCCTGTCATTATGAAGCCTTCTTTAGCATATCATGAATATAGGACTGCAGACCGTCCTCTTTATCAATGCCATACCTTTTATTCACAGCAATATAATACCTCATGATACGCTCTTTCTGCAGGAGTTCACTGGAAGGAATACTGTCGCCATACCCTTTCCTGGCCGCTTTCCAGGGCTCCTCATTATGTGTAATCCGCTCCAGTACCTTTCCTCCATACATCCCAAAAGTATTTACCACAAGATCAATCACTTTTTTCTCATCGTCAGTCAGGACATCCTCCGTTCCTTCCAAAAGTGCAAATCGCGCATCATCAATCGGATTGTACTTAAAATCCCGGAACAGCTCATACACCTCGGGATAAACCGGACCGTGAACCCATGCCCTGCAATCCTCCGCAAAAATCGGCCTGCCATATAGCGCAGAGAAAATACCCTGAGTAAAATAAAGCAGCTTCTGCAGCATAAGCGGCGTTACCTCTTCCAACTTTTCAAATATACGGGCTATTACCCGGAGCATTTTTCCCGACACCGAAAACAGGCTCATGATGCTGTCCGCTGCGGCCACTGCCTTCCTATATGCCGCGTCAGTCAGCTTATTCCGATTTTCCGTAAGTCTACGCTTCATATACGCCGGAGAGGCCAGAGCCGCCTTCACTATGTCTGAATACTCTTTAGACGGTACCTGTCCTTCCAGATATCTCGGTATTGTCACCTCGCCAAAACCAAGCGCCAAAGACAACGGCGCCTTCCCTATCTTATATATCTTCATCAGTTTCTCAATATCATCAACCGTTACAAGCCCTTCCGCTGCCCTGTACTGTTCATCAATTTCCCGAACATTCTTATCAATCAACCCCGGAATGCTCATTTCTCCGCCGCACTCCGCACATATCGCTGCCGTGATTCCAAACGTATATTCTTTGTCCCTTATGGTTTTTACGATGTTTTTTTTCCGCAAAAGGTACCCGGTCTCCTTCCTGCACTCGATGCAGAAGTCCATTCTTCCCTTTTCTTTCATAATAGCCACCTCCGATTTGTCCCCATTTATTTAAAGCAGTATGTAAACGGATGTTTCTGCTCATGAAATGAAACTACAATCACAAAACAGTCCTTCAGCTTGTTGAACTTAATATATAAAGGAACTGCTTTCGCTTTCGTACCGTTTCGCTCTAAAAGATTCACGTCCTTGCCAAATACATACAGTCTTTCATGCTCATACCCCACATGTTCATTCTGCAGGACTTTCGAAAAATCCATTACCGTAAGGTTCAATATGATCTCCTTCGCTTTTGCCTCGTCTATAATATAATCAAGGAAAAGATTAATGTTACCCTGCCGTCTGGCATTCCGGTCTATCCGATATCTGTCCTTTCCAACAGCTTCCTTCAACTCGAAAAGATACTGCTCAATATCCTTTTTGTCTATGCCCAATCCATTATCCTCCGCAGAGCAAATGATGCTTTTTTTCATTTTTTATATCATCATTATAGACTTTTGATAGGATTTTGTCAATATACAATCATTGATTTTTCTTATCCCCCTATTCCCCTCTCCCAAAATACCTCTTCATATATGCCAGAAGCGCAATTCCCAAAACCGGGAAAACCGCCGCCATCAGCATGCCCGCCTTAAATCCCACCTGTTCCGGCGTCAGGGACAGAGATGCGCCAAACGTCCCTGCCCACTCCGTAAGCGAAATCTTATCCACTGCGATGCCCAGAGCCTGGGGGGCAACCGAAGCGCCGAGGTCTCCTCCTGCCGCCATGAGCGCGTAGGCGGCAACCCCGGCCGACGGTATTTTTTCTTCCATTAAAATCAGCGTTCCCGGCCAGAGCATGGCGGTAGAGATCCCCACGGCGACGCAGGCCGCCAGGGACAGGAACGCATTGGAGGAAAGCCCAACCGTCAGATAGCATACCACGGCGGCTGCCATGCTCACTGTCAGGACCCTGAAAATATTTTTCCCGTATTTCGCATAAGCCGTCCTTGTAAGGGCGAGCACTCCCGCAAACAGGGACATGCCAAAAATGTCCCCCCATATTTTGGGTATCCCCAATGCCTTTTCCGCATACACGGAAATCCAGTTCGTCATGGTATTCTCGGCGCAGGCGCCTAAAAAAATGCAGGCCATGCATAAGAGAAGCCCCTTTGTCCTGTGCTTCGAGCCTGCAGACCTTGAACCGCTCTGCTCC
The DNA here is from genome assembly GCA_947385785.1 of uncultured Lachnospiraceae bacterium. Lineage (GTDB taxonomy): Bacteria > Bacillota > Clostridia > Lachnospirales > Lachnospiraceae > Acetatifactor. The sequence goes on along the minus strand of CANDMH010000198.1, from coordinate 3,881 downwards.
ATATTCACGTCAGGCAGCGGCGAGACCATAAACAGAACGGATGCAATCACCGGCAGCAGGGCCCAGAAGAAGGTCAGATACATCCAATATTCGTTTCCCACAAACCGGAGAAACAAAGTGCTGACAATGACCACCCCCACAACCCCGTAGCCGTACAGGGCATGAAGCATGCTCATATCCTTATCGGGGGTATCCGAGGGCAGCGCCGCTATCGTGGGGCTTACCAGTACTTCGCCCAGACCCGCCGCCACGGAGAAGAGGAAGGTACCGGCCACAAGGCCCGTATAAGCGTGCTCCGGAAACAGCATGGGAATCAGCGCATACACGCACAGGCCTGCCGCCGTTACAAGGGGCATAAGGCGGATGGTCTTGTGAATGTTAAAATATCTGCTGAAAAAGCTGAAGATCAAATCGATCCCAAGCTGTGTGCAGAAATTCACCAGGACAAGCGTTCCCAACAGCGTATAGGAGATTCCGTACTGCTCCCGGAATGTGGCAAACAGCAGGGGCGGCAGGCTGAACACGGAGGACATTGCCACGTTTGCAAAATAGCAGGTTCGTTTTGTGCGTCTGTAGTCTGTTTTTTTCATAAGGATGGTTCCCTCTTCGGCTTCTTTGCCCTTGCAGCCTTTCACTCAGCCGCAGGATTTCATAATAATAGAGCACCGCAAGCGCTGTGCCCTATTATATCAGTTCGTCCTATAAACTTCAAGTTCTTCCATTCATTCTACTCGCAAGCGCGGCCATTTTCCCCGCAATGTAATGCAGAAGCGCCCGCTCGTCATACCTTTTGTCCGGCAGATGTTTCAGGCCGTCCCTTCCAGAATCAGCTCCGCCAGGCGACAGTTTTCCTCCTCCAGAAGCAGCGCCTTTTCGAGCAGGACGGTCTGCTCCCTGCGCATCTCGCCCAGTTTTGAAACCGCGGCTTTGAACTCCACATCCGTGTTGTAGGTCAGGGAACAGGCATCGGCGGCCGCGCTGCTTTTGTCCCGGAAAGCGGTCAGCATCCCGGAGAGGCTCCGGCAGTTTGCCCCGATCTTTTCCAGATGCTCACGGCTGCCTTCCTGTAGCAAAGCAGCCGATTCCTCCAGATAGCATGCAGCCGACTCTCTGGCATCAATCAGGCTGACAAGCATACTGTCGTTGACGCAGAGCCTCCGCAGCACATTCTCCCTGTCAGAGTCCAGACGGAAATCCGACTCCCGTGCAAGCCCCCTTATCCACGCCTCATAGGCTCCTTTTCCCTGATAATAGCCCCTGGTCTCCTCCCCCCGGAAGGATGCGGCAAGCATGAAAAGGGACGCTCTCAAGGTTTCCAGTGGAGAGGGCGCGGCCTCCCTGTCCCCGAAATGAATCAGCAGGAAGGGCCAGGAATCGGTAAACAGATAGCCCTGGTTTTCCTCAAACACTATCCTTCTGTCTTCCTTTTCCGCGGGAGATTCCGCCTGCTCCAGTTTCTCGAAGATCTCCCTGTCAAAATAGGTGCGGCACAGGAAACGGGCGCCCTCTTCTGTATATCCCGTTATCACACCCCACTCGGGAGCAACCCGCAGGTTGATGGCCAGAACCGGTTTTCCGCTGCGGATATCCTCCATCACTGCCAGGCGCTCCGCCTTCCGTTCCTGCTTTTCCACCCTGTCCGCCATCCGGAAGGAATACCCCAGGCTCCGGAACAGAGGCGTGGCATAGTCAAAGGCCACCAGTGCGTCCGTACAGCTGTAGTCCCATACCTCCGTAAAGCAGGTCCGCCAGCAGGCGCCGCTCATTCCCATAATCTGATGATAGGAATAGTTTTCTCCCATGTATTGCAGCGCCGCCCAAAGCGCCCCGGCCCAGGGGCAGTCCATCCCTTCTCCCCAGGACAGCATCTTAATTTCCTTTAGAATACATGCCCCGTGGTCTTCCAGATAAAGGGCGGTGCGGTGACTGCCGTAACAAACCGTCTCGTTTTCCGGGCAGCTGATGACATGGATTCCCTCTTTGTTCAGATAAACCAATGTCAGATATTCCGTATCGTCGCTTGCGGTGTCACTGGGAAAGGTCTCCTGGTTCACCGGAATCTTATCCCAGTTAAAGTATTCATAATGCATCATCTTCTGCATGACGGAGGAAAAGACCTTCTCGTTTCCGTACCAGGCGCCGATGATCTGAAACGACTGTCCGTCCCCATAGCAGGCGCTTTCCCCCTCCGGAATAACAGCGCCCTGTTTCAGAACAGGCGTTCTGTTATCCAGGACAAACATTTGATTCTGCAGGGCATAGGAAAAAAAGATTCCCTCCGGCGTCTGGTATTTTATGGTCAGCACCTTCAGCCTGTCCCCGGGAATGGAAGCGCCCAGAAATGTCTCATTCACAGGAATGCTGATGTCCTTATTCCGCACCAGTCCGTTTAAAAACCGGGTAACCGGAACCTGTGTCTGCCCGTCCGTATAGACTGCTTCCAGAATCAAAATTTCCCTGGGACACAGCAGATTATCAATGCTGCAGCCAAGCGCTTCGGCCAGGGCAGGCAGCACGCTGGTCTCCGGCAGGCATTTGGCGTTTTCCCATTTGGATACGGCCTGGGGACTTACCTGCAGCCGTTCCGCCAGAGCCTCCCCTGTATAGCCCCGTTCCTTCCGCAGGAACGCAATTCTTTTTCCGATTTTTTCCATATCTGGTCTGTTCATTTTCGTTGATCCTCCTGATTGAATCGCATTCGCGTCTGCCTTTCCTATTTTAATCGTTGCACGATGGCTCTAAAACGTAAAGTTTCCGGAATCTTTCGCGAACGCTGTTATCTACAATGCCGCGCTGCAATGTGCTTTTCATTATAAAGGAGAATCATATCACTGACCATACTGATTGCGTTAATCCAGAAAAGAAAAAATCAACCCTGGGTTTACTCCCCGGCAGTTCCTAAGGAAGTGTTACGAAATAAATTTGCAGGATTCCGCCTGGGAAGGCGCATATATACTGATGTTTCCTTCCTGAAAGTGCAAATTTATTTCTTCGCAGTTCCCAAGTACATGAAACAGTGCAGGACCAATTATTCCCATCATATCATTTTTGCGAAACAATGGAAATCCATGCCGGCAGCGCCGCCATGGGATTATGCTTCCAATTATTAATATCGGCGATTTTTTCCCCGCTCTGTTTTATGTACTCCTGATAGGAGAACCAAAACGAAGCATTTACAGCCTGCAGCTCTTCCACTTCCTTTATGAAAAGCCCTGCCCCTGCCATGGCATTCAGCAAATCCTGCACGCGCCAGTGACAGTACGGCATGGTCTCTTCATATGGCTTTATAATCCGGGGCTCTTTCCACGGCTCGCCCGTGAAGGGGCGGTTAAACGGGTGGATATCAAACATAATGGAAAATCCTGCCGGCTTTAGCACCCTGTACACGTTTTGATACATCGCCTCTAAATCTGTAATCCAGGTATGGGTGCCGTTGGACGTATAAACCAGGTCAAAACCGCCGTCTTCCATCTGTAAAAGATGTGTGGTATCATCACAGACGAAACGGATTCCAAGGTTTAATCTGTCTGCTATTTCCCGTGCATGCTCCAACTGCCTCTCGCTGATATCAGCAGACGTAACCGCCGCCCCCGACAGTGCAAAGGCAAAGGCGGCATGGTTGTCTCCGCTCGACGGCAGCAGCACTTTCTTCCCACGCAAATCCGGCAGATACTTGTTTATCAGCTGATATACAGAAGGGTGGAAGGCACCGGGCGGGTTCGCGGCCAGTTCCCCGATTTTTTCCTCTGTCCTCAGGGACTGGTACCAGTCCGAATCCGCGGTTTCATTCCAACTGTCTCTGACCTGTTTCAGGTGTTTATTCATTTCCAATGTCATTTACTTAAGGAGTTGCTGCGATTCAGAACAGCATGAGTTGTTCC
>CANDMH010000197.1 GCA_947385785.1 uncultured Lachnospiraceae bacterium | reverse complement strand
TAGAATAACCTTATTCCTGAAAGGAAACGGCCGGATGGCCATCTATCATGAGCGATGCTTTGCTCATGGTAGAATAACCTTAAGCAGATTTTATTTCGAAGCAGTGGCGAGGAGGAATGATTATGAATCTGGTGATTACCATAAGCCGAAGGTTCGGCACGGGAGCGGGACTGATTGCGGAGGAACTTTCCAGAAAGCTGAATGTTCCGGTGTATGACAAGGCTTATATTGAGCATGAACTGGAAGGTGAAAGCTATGCGGATGAAGCGGAGGTGATCAGGGAGCTGGCCTCTCATTCCTGCATTATTCTGGGGCGCTGTGCTTCCGAAATTCTGAAGGATCAGGGCAATGTATTCAATATCTATGTATGTGCTGATAAGGAAGACCGCATCCGGCGTATCATGAAGAAAAAGGAACTGAACTATGAGGAAGCCAAAGCCACACTGGAGAAAAATGACAGGGAACGGGCGGACTACTATTACAGGCATACAGGGAAGGTCTGGGGGGATGTGAACAATTATCACATGATTCTGGATACATCTCAGCTGGGCATTGAGAACTGCGCCGGTATACTGATGAAATATTTTGAGAGAGTGGAAATCATTTAAGAGTGTATATTGAAGGAAATACAATTGTTTTGGAACGATTTCAACTGCGAAAAAGCAACTGCATACAGGGTTGCTTTTTTCATGTATATTCAGGAGCTGCAGGGCTGCTTTGTTGACGTCCAGGTTACCTTGATGCTGTTGTAAGCGGCGAAGCCGGGAGCGGTAGTAAGGAACTGTCACGAAATAAATTTGCAGGATTCCGCACGGGAAGGCGCATATATACTGGTGTTTCGTGTCTGAAAGTGCAAATTTATTTCCAGACAGTTCCTAAGGAATTACATGAATAGAAGGACAGGATGGGAAGCATTATGTATCTGGTATATTTTTTGCTGTGGGTGATTTTTAACGGCAGCTTTACTCTGGAAATCTGTATTTTCGGGATGGTAATCGCAGGAGGGCTTCTGCTGTTTTCCTGCAGATTTATGGATTACAGTCTGAAGAAAGAGTGGAAACTATTCAGGAAGAGTTTTCTGTTTTTGAGATATTGTGTATTGCTGGTGAAGGAAATCGTGAAGGCAAACTTTGGCGCCATGCATTTGATCCTGACGCAGAAGGAAGAAATTGAACCTGTACTGGTCAGCTTTCATTCCGATCTGAAGACACAGACGGGGAAAGTGCTGCTGGCCAATGCGATCACGCTGACGCCCGGAACCATTACGGTCACACTGGAAGGATCGGAATACCAGGTGCATTGCCTGGACGAATCTCTGGCAGAAGGGCTTGCCGAGAATGAATTTGTCCGGTATATCCGAAAATTCGAAGAAACGTAACGCAGACAGTTTCTAAGCGAGGATGAGAGATGGAAAGTCTGGAGAATGCATATAGTATATTTCTGACCATGGTTTTGGTTATATTGGCGATTCTTGTCATCTTATGCCTGGTCCGTGCCATTATCGGCCCCAGGGTTGCAGACCGCATCGTATCGGTGAACATGATGGGAACCATGGTCATTGTGATGATTGCGATTCTGGCATTGATGTTCGGGGAAGGATATCTGGCGGATATCTGCCTTATCTATGCGATGATCAGCTTCCTGGCGGTCATTGTGCTGACAAAGGTGTACATGGGAGTGTACAGGGAGAGCCGTAAGGCAGAAAGAAAAGACGAAACTGACAGACAGTGATGCTGAGATGGAGCGTGAAGAGATGGTATTGCAGTGGATTCGGCTGATTGCAGGCGGCGTACTGCTGCTGGCAGGGCTTGCTACTTTTATCATAGAGATGATAGGGGCGTTTCGCTTTCAATATATATTGAACAAGATGCATGCGGCGGCGATTGGGGATACCCTCGGCATCGGCTTTGCCCTGACGGGGCTGATTATAATGAGCGGTTTTAATTTTACATCGCTGAAGCTGTTTCTGGTGATTGTGTTCCTGTGGTTTTCTTCGCCGGTATCCTCCCATTTGATTGCCAGACTGGAGGTGTCCACCAATGAGGATAAGGAAGCACATTACCGGGTGAAGAATCTGGATGTACCGGAAGCCGGTTCCCCGGAGCGCAGGGAAGTGTCTGGAGATAACTGATACGAGTCTGAGCACTTTTTCGCGGCGTTTTCGGATGTTTTCACGAAACAAATGCAGGAAACCGCATCGCGCCCCCTGTACTCGAAGGAGAATTGTATCAGCTGCTTTCAGACAATTCCCAGAGCTGCAAAGGCATGCGGTATAAAACAGGAGGAGATAATATGACTGTATTTAAATGTATTCTGCTGGGATTTCTCATCGTATGTGCCATTGCGGCCAGCCTGTCCAAAAAGCTGTTGAATACCATACTGATTTTCATGTCCTACAGCCTGATTATGTCTGTTATCTGGATTCTGCTGGAGTCGCCGGACCTGGCGATTACGGAGGCTGCCGTGGGAGCCGGGGTCACGACGGTGCTTTTCCTTGTGACATTAAAAAAGATCAATGCCATTATCAAAAAGGAAGAGGAAAAGGGAGAAGGGGCGGATGAGTAGGAAGGTTTCGGAAGAGGAATATCAAAAGACGCTCTCCTGCAAATTCCGGCAATGGCTGGACGGTACGTCGGACCCATATCTGGGAAAGGTAGAAATGAGAAAGCAGGAGCCGTTCCGGGAGACGGAGCAGGACAGAGCGGAACGTGAGAAGGACAGGAAACGGCTGAAGGAGAGGGTATATGATCTGGAGAATAATCTGGAGGTCAGGATCTTCAATCGTTTTTACCGGGTGTTCAGCGTACTGTTCTGTATTTTCCTTGTAGTCATGCTGCTGGCGGCGGTATCCGACCTGCCGCCCCATGGAAAGGCTGACAACCCGGTTAACAATGAGGTATCCCGGCGCTATATAGAAAAAGGGCTGGAGGAGACCGGCGCGGTAAATATTGTCACGGGAATGATACTTGACTACAGAGCCTTTGACACGCTGGGAGAATCGCATGTGCTGTTTGTTGCCACATGTACCGTATTGATTCTGCTGCGCTCGGATAAGAAAGGCGATAAGGAAGAGGATGAAAATAATGACAGGCTGCATGAGCCCAAGAATGACATCATCCTCCAGACAGTGGCGAAAATCCTGGTGCCCCCCATCTTTATATTCGGCATTTATATCATCCTGGCCGGACATCTGGGACCGGGAGGAGGGTTTTCCGGAGGCGCTGTGATCGGCGCGGGACTGATTCTGTATCTGAATGCATTTGGCTTTGCGAAGACGGAGAGATTTTTTACCGCAAAAACCTATCGGAGGATGAGCTTCTGTGCGCTGGCATGCTACAGCATTGCGAAAAGCTATTCCTTTTATACCGGCGCCAATCACATGGAAAGCATCATTCCTCTCGGAACGCCCGGGGCTATCCTGAGCAGCGGACTGATACTGGTTTTGAATATCTGTGTGGGCATTGTGGTGGCGGGCACCATGTATACATTTTATGTTATGTTCAGAAAGGGAAACTATTAAGTGCACTGGAGGTTTACCATGCATTTTGAATATTTACTGCAAAATTATGAAGAGGCGGCTGCCATGATCCTGTTCGGAATCGGATTTTCCAATCTGCTCCTGCAGAAGAATCTGATCAGGAAAATCATAGGACTGAACATCATGGATACCGCGACTTATCTGTTCCTTGCCCTGAAGGGATATATCGAAGGAAGGAAGGCGCCGGTGGTCGTGGACGGAGTCACAAGCGTGGAGGCGTACATCAATCCCATTCCCAGCGGCCTGGTGCTGACGGGAATCGTGGTTTCCGTGTCGGTGACGGCGCTGATGCTGTCCCTGACCATCCGTCTCTACCGGAGATATCACACGCTGGATCTGGATGAAATCAGCACCCTGCTGAAAAAGGAGGGAAAATAATGGACTTTGTACAGAATTTTCCGTTTATGTCCATTCTTTTATCTCTGTTTTCCGGCCCGCTCTGTTCCATCCTGGACGGAAAGTGGGCAAAACGTGTAAATGCTATCGTAATTACGACAATCGGAGGACTTTCCGTATCGGTTCTGCTGTATGTGGTGAGGACGGGGCAGGCCTTTGTCTATCGCATGGGACATTTTCCGGCGCCCTGGGGAAATGAGATCCGCGTCGGTGTGCTGGAAGCTTTCATGGCGGCTTTTTTCTGTGTGATCATGCTGCTGTGTATGGTGAGCGGTGTGCGGGAGCGGGAAGAGCAGATTGAGGAGAGCAGGCAGAATCTTTATTATGTGATGGCGAATCTGCTGCTGTGCTCTCTGCTGGCGCTGATTTATACCAATGACCTGTTTACGGCATATGTATTTGTGGAGATCAATACGATCTCTGCCTGCGGACTGATTATGATACGGCAGACCGGCCGTACCATTGAGGCGGCTATCCGATACATGATCATGAGCCTCCTGGGGTCCGGCTTACTGCTCCTGGGCATCTGCCACCTTTACGCCGTGACAGGGCAGCTGCTGATGAGCAACATCAGGGAGCAGGTTCAGCTGCTTACGGCAGGACATCAGTACCATATTACGCTGATGGTCGCATTGGGGCTGATGTCGGTGGGACTTGCCATCAAAAGCGCGCTGTATCCCTTTCATGCCTGGCTGCCGGACGCGTATGGATATGCGACGCTGTCCTCTTCGGCGATTCTGTCCGCGCTGGTTTCGAAGGGGTATATTTTCCTGCTGATCAAGATTTTCTACCGTGTGGTGGGATTTGAGCTGGTCATGGAGAGCAGGGTTGCAAATGTGCTGTTTGTATTCGGTATCATCGGCATGATTATGGGCTCCGTCAATGCCATAAGAACGGACAATTTGAAACGGATGATTGCCTATTCCTCCGTGGCGCAGATCGGATATATCTATATGGGGCTGGGACTGGCCACGGAGGCCGGAACTGTGGCCAGCATTTATCATGTGCTGTCCCATGCGGCTACCAAGTCACTGCTGTTTGTGGCGGCTGCGGGGCTTACGGATGCATCCAGGGGAGAGGCTCACTTTAAGGATATTACCGGGGCGGCTTACCGGAATAAGCTGGCCGGCGTGGCCTTTACGGCAGGCTCCCTGTCCATGGTGGGAATGCCTATGTTTTCCGGATTTATTTCAAAACTGTTTTTCGCCCAGGCGGCGGTGGGGCACACGCACAAAATGCTGCCAACCTTTATCGCGCTGGCAATCAGTACGGTTTTGAACGCGGTTTATTTCATGAAAACGGTAATCAGGATTTATACCCCGGTGTCGGAGGGAACGGGAAGGGCTGTTTCCTTAAAGGAGCAGCCGGCAAAATCCGCTGCGCTGGTCTGCTTTATTCTTCTGAATCTGATTCTGGGGCTGAATTCCGACCCGGTTATCCGATTGATTCAGAACGGGCTGGGGATGTTTGACTAGGAAGAAGGAATGATAGATGGACGGATTATTATTGCTTCCGATTATTTTACCGATGATGGCGGGAGCGGTGCTTGTGATTTTGTCTTTCCGGGAGCGGCTGGCAGAGGTCAGGAATGCCGGAATTGGGAAATGGGAAGAGAAACAGAGCATTGCAGCGGAAAATCATCCGAAAAGCAGAGAGGAAAGCGCACTCGCTCTGTATGTGGGTATCGTAATGACGGTATCTGTGGTTCTGGCGCTTGCCGTGAGCTATACAGGGGAAAAATCGGTTACACTGTTCCGGCTGGTGGACGGACTGCCGGTGATGTTCCGGATAGATGCCCTGGGAAGGCTGTTTGTGACGGTCACCAGCATTGTCTGGCTGGCGGCCACGTTTTATGCTTTTCCCTATATGAAAAAGGAGGGAAAACAGAAACGGTATTTCGGACTTTGGTTATTGCTTTATGGTGTGATTGTAGCGATTGATTTCTCGGGGAATCTGATTACCATGTATCTCTTCTATGAGCTGATGACGCTGGTTTCCATGCCGCTGGTATTGCACAGCGGAACCAGGGAATCGATTATGGCGGCGCTGAAATACCTGTTTTACTCGCTGTGCGGCGCATATGGAGGGTTGTTCGGCATTTTTTACCTGTATCGCTACTGTGATTCCCTCGCCTTTACGCCCGGGGGAACCCTGAACCCCGCGGCAGTGCAGGGGCATGAAGGGATTCTTCTGGCGGCGGTATTTGTGATGCTGGTGGGCTTCGGGGCCAAGGCGGGGATGTTTCCTCTGCATGCCTGGCTGCCGGCGGCACATCCGGTTGCGCCTTCGCCGGCATCGGCGGTCTTATCGGCAGTGATTGTGAAGTCCGGTGTCCTG
>CANDMH010000196.1 GCA_947385785.1 uncultured Lachnospiraceae bacterium | reverse complement strand
GGCAGATCCTTCTGGGCAATGCCCTTGCCGTTATCCTCTATCTCAATGCGTATGGAATCCGCCTCGTCCAGAATCCGAATATCAATGATACCGTGAGGTTTATCCATATATTTTACACTGTTGCTGATTATATTATTAATTACCTTCTTCATCTGTTCCGGATCTGCGATGACAATTGTGTCGTTTCCAACCAGATTGGCGTAATTCAGCTGGATGTTTTTCTGCTCCAGATCCAGTCCTACCTCCTCTATACAGTCCCCAAAATAATCCGATACGTTAATTCGATGAAAATTATATGGTATCCTGTTGTTATCAATGCCGGAATAATAGGTCAGCTCATTGATCAGGCGCTCCATATCATTTGCTTTATTGTAAATGGTTTTAATATATTTATCCATTTTCTCCGGCGTATCGGCCACACCGTCCATGATACCTTCCACATATCCCTTGATGGCCGTGATGGGCGTCTTCAGATCATGAGATATATTGCTGACCAGCTCCCGGTTCTGTTTCTCGCTCTCCCGATTCTCCTCCGCATTCTCCTTCAGCCGCAGCCGCATATCCTCGTAATTGCGGTACAGGTCACCGATTTCTCCCTTGGCGTCCGTCTGCAGGACATAATCAAAATTGCCCTCCTTAATCCTGCGCATGGCTACATTCAGTTCATTTACCGGGTCAAACACGCCCTTGTGAATCCACTTGGTCAGCATCAGCCCCGTGAAAATCAGAATCAGGAAAATCGCCACGAACATATCCACCAGAAGCTTTCTGGAAATCAGAGAATTCACCTTGGTAACCACAAAAGCGCTCCCCCTGGCGCCGTCCGGAAAAAGGAAATCCGCCTTTTTCACGAATTTGTCCATGTCGTCAAAGTAGATTCCGGAATCCTCCGAGCCATCCTGCTCCCCATAGGCGGGAAGTCTGGGAAAGATGGCTTCCGCCGCCTCCTTATTTCCGGCATAGTAAAGTTCATCCTCTTTCCGCACAATGATATATGTGGTCTTACGGACAATCTGCGAATTCAGCGTCTCCAGATACTTCCTGTCCGCCAGCCTGGACGGCTCCTCGGCAATCTGACGCTTCAAATTCAGGAACACACCGTCAGTGGCATCTACCACCTCCCGCATATTCTCCGTCATTGCCGTATAATCCAGCTCTTCCACAGGAAATCCGTCCTGGATGTTCATCAGATACAGCCCTATTCCGCAGAACGCCAGCGCCGTCAGTACCAGCGGCAGGGCAATGATCGTCACAAAAGTGACACGCAGTCTGGTTCTGAATTTCATGGCCCCACTCCTCCTGTCTGCTTTCCGCCCATGCTATTTCTAAAGCAATTATAACATATCCGCCCCTTGAATGTGTAAAATAACGGAAAAATATCATTAAAAAACTCTAAAGCCTCTGTTCTGTCATTTGCCGGGCAAAACATATGCTGTCCCGGGACTTTCGTGCAGAATGCATTCGAAAACACCTCGTGACGGCGCCGAGTGAGCAGCAGCAAACATATAACAAATAAACACCGCCATATTAAGGAAAATTTAACCTTCCTGCTATTTACTTTTCCTCCCTTTAGTTGTAGGATAAAAGGGCAGGTTTTTATGAGACAAGAAAGGATTTTATCATGAAAAAATTATATGTTGCAGTATTTTTTGGAGGCTGTTCTCCCGAATATAGCGTATCCCTGTCCTCCGCTTCAGGCGTCATCCTGAATCTCGACAGCGAAAAGTACAATCCGGTTCTGATCGGCATTACACAGAAGGGCGCCTGGTATCACTATGCCGGGCCGGTAGATAAGCTGTTAAATGACAGCTGGTGCAATCCCCAGGACTGCACTCCGGCAGTATTTTCTCCCAATCGGGGCGAGAACACATTGCTTCTGCTGAAAGAGGACGGCATCGGCCGGATTCCCATTGACATTGCCTTTCCGGTACTTCACGGCGGCAACGGCGAGGACGGTACCCTTCAGGGACTCCTGGAGCTCATCGGCATCCCCATCGCAGGATGCGGCACCCTGGCCTCCGCTTTGGGCATGGACAAGGATCGGGCGCACAGGCTGGTGAGCCTGGAGGGCATCCGCGTCCCGAAGCACCTGGTTCTGGAAAAAGACTCCGACCTCACTCATGCACAGGCTTTCGCGGAAGAACTGGGCTACCCCGTTTATGTGAAACCGGTAAAAGCCGGCTCTTCCTACGGCGTCACCAGGGTCTCTGGACAGGAGCAGCTGCAGGAAGCCATCTCCCTTGCCTTCCGGTATGACACCCAGGTGCTGCTGGAGGAAAATATCGACGGCTTCGAAGTGGGCTGCGCCGTGCTGGGCAATGCGGAACCCATCACGGGCGAAGTGGACGAAATCGAGCTTTCCGGCGGTTTCTTCGACTTCACGGAAAAATATACCCTGAAAACCTCCGCCATCCATGTGCCCGCCAGGATTGACAGCGCAAAAGCGGAAGAAATCAAGGAGACGGCAAAGACCATCTATCAGGCTCTGGGCTGCCGCGGATTCGCCCGGGTGGACATGTTCCTCACCCCTGCCGGAGAGGTTGTATTCAATGAAGCCAATACCATTCCCGGCTTCACCGAGCACAGCCGTTATCCCGGTATGATGAAGGCCGCCGGATATACGTTCCGTGATGTTCTGGATAGAATACTGGAACTGGCCCTGGAAGAACGCTGAGAAGAGACGGACAGGCAATGATTGTAATGAAAACATCAAAAGACGACATTTACAGCGGAGATCTGATTCTGGTAAACGCAATGCACGGCATTGTCTCCGGAGTGACTTCTCCCCTGATTCCGGTTCATCCGTCCGCTCCTTCCATATTGATGTGTTCCCACGCCGCCGACGCTCTGAACCGTCTGATGCGTGAAATTGACGGATGGACATCCATTGTCCCTGTCAGCGGCTGGCGTTCCCGGGAAGAACAGCAGACTATATGGGACGACTCCCTGGAAGAAAACGGAATTGCATTTACACAAAAATACGTAGCCGTTCCAGGCCACAGCGAGCACCAGACCGGGCTCGCCATTGACCTGGGGCTGCGCCAGGAACCGCTGGACTTTATCTGCCCCGCCTTTCCGGATTCCGGCATCTGCCGGACCTTTCGGGAAAAAGCCGCGGGGCATGGTTTTATCCTCCGCTATCCTGCCGGGAAAGAGAAAATTACCGGAATTGCCCATGAACCCTGGCATTTTCGCTATGTGGGAATACCTCACGCGGAAATCATGGCCCGGGAGGGACTGGTTCTGGAAGAATATATTGATTTCATAAGACGGTTTCCGTACAAAAGCGCTTCTTATCAAATACAATGCGGCGGGCGCATCGCTTCCGTCTCTTACATCAGTGCAGACGAAGGTGCCGGCGCCATGCTTTCACGGGGTCACTGTCCTGCCGCGGAAAGCAGCTCCGGGGCTGTCTCCGGCAATAACGTGGACGGATTCATTTTAACCGAATGGAGGGATGCCGATGAATAACAGGCGAAATTACGGCGGACTTGATATCTTTCGGGTTTGTGCCGCCCTGCTTGTAGTTGCAATCCATACCTCGCCCCTGACCTCCGTGAGTGAGGGCGCTGATTTTTTCCTTACCAGGGTCCTTGCCCGGATCGCCGTACCATTTTTTCTGATGGTGACCGGGCAGTTTGTGGCGGCAGGTTTCCTGAACCCTTCCGTCAGGACCGCGGCAAGGCTTCATAAATTTCTCCAGAAAACCATGCTGCTCTATGTTTTCTGTATCCTTCTGTATCTGCCCGTTGGCATTTATGCGGGACATTATACGGATATGACAGTGGGTTCGGCTCTGCGTATGGTTATATTCGACGGGACGTTTTATCATCTGTGGTATTTCCCCGCCTGCATCCTGGGGATTTTTCTGGTACAGTTGATGAGCCGCTTTATGAGCCTGCGCGGTATGACGGTTGTGTCCGCTGTTTTGTACATCATCGGACTGTTCGGAGACAGCTACTACGGTCTGGCGCAGAAGGTTCCCGCTCTGGAGACCGCATACGGAGCGCTTTTTCAGGTTTTCTCCTACACCCGCAACGGGCTGTTCATGGCGCCGATTTTCTTTGTGATGGGCATGTGGATGGCTGCGGGAACAGAAGGGAACGGGAAAGAGGGGCTTTCCGCCTCCCCGTTTTTTTGCCTGGGGGGACTGGCGGTTTCTTTTGCCATAATGACAGGGGAAGCGTTTACACTGCGGCATTTCGAACTGCAGCGGCATGACAGCATGTATTTTGCACTGATTCCTGTCATGTTTTTCCTGTACAAATGCCTGCTGTACCCGCAGACGGCATCCAAAAAGGGATTCCGCACCGCGGCTTCCTGGATTTATATTCTGCACCCGGCGGTTATCGTGGCAGTGAGGGGAATTGCCAAACCGCTGAAGATCACAGGCATTCTGGTGGATAACAGTCTCATACATTATATTGCGGTTGCCCTTTTGTCGACAGCCGCCGGCTTTTTCATAAGTTATATCTCCGGAAAGGTAAAGTTTGCCGGAAACAGGACCCTCCGGAGCGCCATTCAGCCGGAAGAAGAGCAGCCTTATGATACAGATGAATATGATACAGAATATCAGGAGGTTTCGGATATGCAGGCGGACGAATATCAGAATGATTACGAAAGCTGGGACATGGAAAGAGAGGATTCCCGGGACGGGTACGCGGAAGAAAATGAGACCGATGAACCCTGGTCGTCTCATGAATCAGGGGATTCCCGGAACGAATATGCGGAAGAAAATGAGACCGATGAGCCCTGGTCGTCTCATGAACCGGGTGATTTCCATGACGGATATACGAAAGAAAATGAAGCCGATGAGACCTGGGCGTCTCATGAATCGGGTGACTCTCATGGACATGCAATAATAAATGAGACCGATGAATTACGGCCCTCTGGCAAGTCGGAAGACTCCGGAAGTATATACGAAGCGGAGGAAAACAGTATGTCCTGGTCTCCCGACGAAACGGAGAATTCTTACATGGAAGAATTTTCAGAGGATTCTCCCGGCATTTCTATGGAAGAGACAGATGTCCGGATGAATGAATCCGCAGATGCCGTCCGCGAGACAGAAGAACCGGACGACGCTTCTCTGTGGAACACAAAAGAATGGCAGGGTATCCCGGGCACCGGCTCCGAGGGAGAAAAAACAGCCGATACGGAATATTCTCCGTACAATACTCAAACGGAAAATATGCCTCCTGCCGAGCAGAATACAAGCCATACCCATACTCCTGGCATGTCGAAAATCCGTTCAAAAACAGTTGCCTCGGCGCGTTGCCAGTATACTTCCGATACGGACAATGCCCAGACGGAGGAAAGTGAGCGCTTCGCCAACCGGATTCTGGACGGTGCGGATATGTTTGCCGAGACAAGGGAATTCGTCTCCCTGCGGGAACGGGATGCCGTCAATTCCGCAAGTGAGCGGCAGGAAATCGACGCGGATGATTATATCATAAAAATCATGTCAGGCTCCAAGACGCCCGGAAAACAGGAGGCCACATCCCAGGCCCGCTCCTCCGCACCGGAAACCGACATGCGTCTCCCGGAAAAAGAGGATGCCTTTAAAGACGATACCTTTATGGAAATTACTCTGGAAAAAGAACCTGCGCCGCCCTCCGCAAGCGCCTGTTCCCGCGCCTGGATAGAACTGGACGCAGAGGCTCTGAGGCAGAATGTGGAACTTTTCCGTGCCCGCATCCCGCGGCATTGCCGCCTGATGCCCGCCGTAAAGGCGGATGCCTACGGACATGGACTTGTCCCCATCGCCCGTCTGCTGGACAGTATGGGAGTGGATGCCTACAGCGTTGCCTGTATCTCGGAAGGCATCGAGCTGCGGAACGCGGGAATAAGAGGGAAAATCCTCATCCTGGGCTACACCTCCCCGGAAGATTTCCCGCTGCTGCGCCGCTACCGGCTGACCCAGACCGTGGTGGACTATCCTTACGCCAAAGCACTGAACCAATACGGTGAGAAGCTGCATGTCCATATTGGCATCGACACCGGAATGCACCGCATCGGTATACGCTGTGAAGATCTGGATGCAATTGCCGCCGTTTATCAGCTGGAGAATCTGGTCGTAGACGGACTCTTCACCCATTTATGTGTCAGCGACTCGCCCCATCCTCAGCACAGGGCCTTCACCACCAGCCAGCTGAGAGCATTTTATCAGGTAGTCGAAATCCTGAAAGAAGACGGGTATCCCTGCCCTTCGCTGCATATCCTGGCAAGCTATGGTATCCTGAACCTGCTGCCTGACAGGCGAGACCCCGACTGGCAGAAGAAACGTCCGGCAGGCAGCAGGGCCGGTCTGGATCCCGACAGACTG
>CANDMH010000195.1 GCA_947385785.1 uncultured Lachnospiraceae bacterium | reverse complement strand
GGCAGGAGACAGGACCTGAAGGGGAAAAAGAATCCGATGACGGGCAGGAGACAGGACCTGAAGGGGAAAAAGAATCCGATGACGGGCAGGAGACAGGCTCTGAGATCGTAAATATAGACCCGGTTGAGGCGGCAGCGATATATGACAACTGGGACGCCCAGATCCGGGAATATTATGACGCGGACGAAAATCCGGTGGCGGAAGTGACGGAGGGGGATGTCACCCGAAAGCTGACTTTTGTGGAAACGTATTGGTCAGTGTCCGCGGCGGAGGCACAGTTTTCTCATGAAGTTCTGTATTGGGCCTGTCAGGCATTGCTGGAACTGGAGCAGTGGACCGGCACTCAGGTGACGGAGGTCTGCTATACAGTATCGGAATTTGGCGACTTTTCTTTTGGCCTTACACCGGAGGATATGATGCATGACCGGACGTTCTATAGCAGATGTTACAACGGTCTGTCCTTTATCTGGGGAGAGGTGATTGAAAGTATTTACTATTCCACGGATATGGATGTGTGGTATTCTCCGGTGAAGCAGTATACCACACCGCCAGGGTATGACAAGATGACCACGGAGGAGAGGCTGATCTGGTTTTTTGAGCGTTCTGCCATTGCCCGGGGCAGTAAGGTGGAAGAGGTCATCTATCCCTGGGAGGGGAGTGATTACCTGTTTAGAACGGATCAGGGGACATATTATGATTTTGCCGCCACAGAGGGAATAGATACATTGGGAAAGGGCCTGTATCTCGCAGGGCCCTATGACGGTTATCCGCAGCATTGAGAACGGGGGGAGCAGAAAGGCTCCCCCTTGTCAAGTATCATTGCTTTTTGGATTTCCTGATAATTCTTGGGATACGGGAAGACATTCTGAAAATTTGCGCAATACAAAAGAAGCTTTTTCTGGTAAGCTATATATAGACAGATAAAAAGCAGGAATTATGAGGAGGGGAAAATCAGGTGGCCCAGATACATTTGCGGATTGCGGATTTGCGGCGGCAGAAAAAAGTGACTCAGCAGGAATTGGCGGACCGGGTGGGGGTGTCCTACCAGACGGTGAGTCGTTGGGAGACGGGAGTGGGAGAGCCGGAGTTGTCCCTGCTGGCAGTGCTGGCGGAGTATTTCCAGGTGTCAGTGGATCAGCTGCTGGGACTGACTCCCCTGGAGGGGGAGACTTATGTGCCGGAGAGGACGGGCACACAGGATTTCTGGAATCAGAAGCGGGAGTACCTGCTGCGCACCCGAAAAGGGTATTATAACGAGGATTATGTGGAATTTCTGATAAGAAAAGTCTGGAAGCTGGAGAAACCGGTGTCCGTGCTGGACTGCGGCTGCGGATATGGGTATCTGGGGCTTCTGTTTCTGCCTTGGCTGGCGGAGGGCAGCAGCTATACCGGGATTGATTTTGCCGAGGAACTGATTGCCACAGGGCGGGAGATTTTCCGGGAGAGGCAGCTGGAGGCGGATTTTATTCAGGGGGATGTGTTTGCCTATGAGAGCAGACAACAGTATGACATGGTAATCTGCCAGGCAGTACTGCGGCATCTGGACAATCCGGAGGACTTTATCCGAAAGATGATCCGGCTGGCCAAGCCCGGCGGATATGTGATCTGCATTGACGCCAACAGGGAGTTTGAGTGTGACGGGCTGTATATCGACGGCATGGATTACCAGGTGCTGTGCAGGCATGACGGTTTGGAAAAAAAGTGGGCGATGGAGTTGGAGAAGCAGGGGAGAGACTATGCGGTGGCCATCCGCACTGCCCATATTATGAAAAGGCTGGGGCTGCAGGAAGTGGATGTGCGGATGAATGACCGGGTGGAACTGGTGACGCCGGACCGGCCAGAGTACGAAGAGAAAAAGAGAGATTTTCTGGACTACAACGACTGGAACACGGGACTCAGCGACCGGGAGAGGGAGCAGGTGATTCTGCACTTGCTGTCCCACGGTCTGGACCGGCGGGAAGCCCAGCAGTACTGTGACCGCAACCGGGTTATCACTGGCTTCTTCCGGGAGCACCAGGCGGCAGGCTATACTTTTGTAAAGGGGCATATGATCACTTATGGGAAAAAGAGTATTGTTGATTGATATGTATGGGGTGATTATAGAGGAGAGCAAAGGAAATTTTATTCCCTATACTCTGGCGCATTTCCCGGAGGCGGAGCATCCGAGGCTGATTCGGGCTTTCCGGCAGGAGCAGCTATTTACCCGGGCGGGAAACGGAGAGATGGGGTCGGAGGAGTTCTTGACGAGGCTGGGGTACGCGGATCCGGTTGGGGCCATGCGGGACTATCTGGAAAACTGGCTTACACTGGATCCGGGATTTAAGCCCTTTGTGGAGAGACTTAGCCGGAGGGATCTGGATTTTGTGCTGCTTTCCAATGATGTGGCGGAGTGGAACACCTGCCTGATGGAACTGTATGAACTGGACATATACTTTAAAGATGTGATTGTCAGCGGACAGATACATATGCGCAAGCCCCAGGAGGAGATTTTCCGATACACCCTGGAACGGTTGGGCTGCTCTGCCAGGGAATGCGTCTTTGTGGACAATTCGGCGGCCAATCTGCGGGCGGCGCAGCGGCTGGGAATCCGCACCGTGCATTTTAACCGGGACGGCGAGCCTTATGAGGGCTGTCAGGTGGAGGATTTTCAGGAGTTGGCGGAAATGTTGGAGACGGGGATCGAGTAAAAAGCATATTTACAAAGAGTGTACCGGTCCATCTGCGGATAGCAAAGCAGTCCGAAGGTTGTGCGATTTATTAGGAAAGAAGTAGAACATTGACAGAATGGAGAAGAGATTATGGCGGAGATTTTGTGCTCCACAGGAGCGTTGATTGGCAAGGCAAATAACAGAGACTATCATTTGATCGGGAAATTAGCGGGGCTGCTGCAATGTGACGGGTACGAATTTATGATGTACAGTTCCTGGTATGGGGAATGGGAGATATTGGCGGATTATCTGGTCGGTTTGAACCTGTATATGCCGGTGGCGCATTGCGACAAGCGGATTGGGGAAGCTGTCAGTCAGGGGGAAGATGTGACTGAGGCATGCAGTGAAACCATGGAAAAATACCGTGTGAACTGTGAATTGGCCCGGCGGATTGGGGCAAAGGCATTGGTTTTGCATCTGTGGGGCGGTATGGCCTCTGACCAGCATTTTGACTACAATATGCGGGCTTATCCAAGACTGCGGGATGTGGCCGAAGAACATGGGCTGGATCTGCTGGTGGAAAATGTGGTCTGTAATAAGGAAAATCCGCTGAAACATCTGGGCCAGCTGGCGCAGGCTTACCCTCATATACATTTTGTGTGGGATACCAAGATGGCGGCTTTTCATCAGGAGGAAACCCTGCTGTACAGTCAGGATTATGCCTGGCTCTGGCAGCAGGGTCATATCCGTCACTACCATGTGAATGACTATGACGGGGGCTATATGGACTGGAGCAGGCTCAACGGAGCGGTGCTGCCTGTGGGGGCGGGACATATCAATTTTGATGCCTTTTTCCGGCATATCCGCCACATAGGGTATGACGGCAGCTTTACCGTGGAGGCAACGGCCTTTGGAACTGACGGATCAGTGGACGTAGAGATGCTGAACCGATGCTTTGGGCGGATTCGGGAAGGGCTTAATCCGTGAATGCCTGATATGTCGCAGCTGGCATTTGCGGAGCATTCCGATGCGCTGAACGGGCAATGTCACGCTTAATTTGACAGTTAAAAATTTTTAGGTTCATCGCAGATTATCTACAGCCTCGCGGATCAGTTCG
Source organism: uncultured Lachnospiraceae bacterium (assembly GCA_947385785.1). Lineage (GTDB taxonomy): Bacteria > Bacillota > Clostridia > Lachnospirales > Lachnospiraceae > Acetatifactor. The sequence continues at coordinate 2,620 of CANDMH010000195.1, read as the reverse complement.
ATCAGCCAGTCAAGAGACATTTCTCCCAGTTCCTGCCCGGCTGCCCCGGCGTCCCGCTGTCTGACAGATACTGTGTGATTACACTTTTCTTTTTCTCCCACAATGAGCATATAGGGGACCCTGTCCATTCGGGCCTCCCGGATTTTATATCCCAGTTTTTCATCTCTCTTGTCAATTTCTACTCGAATGTTCCGTATTCGCAGCTGCCCGGCGACCTCCTTTGCGTAATCCAGGTACTTGTCGGAGACGGGCAGTACCTTGACTTGAACCGGAGAAAGCCACAGGGGAAATTTCCCTGCATAGTGCTCGATCAGGATGCCGATAAAGCGCTCGATGGAGCCGAAGATCACCCGGTGCAGCATGATGGGACGGTGCTTCTCGCCGTCTGCCCCCGTATATTCTATGCCAAATCTTTGCGGCAGCTGGAAATCCAGTTGAATGGTTCCGCATTGCCAAGTTCTGCCGATGGAATCCCTCAGATGGAAATCCAGCTTCGGTCCGTAGAATGCGCCGTCCCCCTCATTTATCACATAGGATTTGCCCATTCCGCTGACTGCGTCCGCCAATGCTTTTGTGGCAAGCTCCCACTCTTCATCACTGCCGATGGAATTGTCAGGTCTGGTGGACAATTCAATTTCATAGGAAAATCCAAATTTGTCATAAACCTCGTCTATGAGCCGTATAACACCCCGGATTTCATCCTGGACCTGCTGCCGCGTCATAAAAATATGGGCGTCATCCTGGGTGAGACATCGCACCCGCATCAGGCCGTGGAGAGTCCCGGATTTTTCATGCCGGTGTACCAATCCCAGTTCTCCCATTCTCAAAGGGAGATCCCGATAGGAATGGGGCTGCAGATTATAAACCAGCATTCCGCCGGGGCAGTTCATGGGCCGGACGGCAAAATCCGTCTCGTCAATTACAGTGGTATACATTTTGTCCCGGTAATAGTCCCAGTGACCGGAGGTCTCCCACAGCCTGCGGTTCATTATCATGGGGGTGGAGATCTCCACATAACCCTCCCTTGTGTGGATTTTACGCCAGTAATCAATCAATTGATTTTTGATAATCAGCCCTTTGGGCAGCAAAAAGGGAAATCCCGGTCCCTCGTCCAGCAGGGCAAACAGTCCCAATTCCTTTCCAAGCCTGCGGTGATCCCGGGCTTTGGCTTCCTCCAGTCGGTGAAGATATTCCTGCAGTTCGGCTGCGCCGGGAAAAGAGATACCATATATCCTGGTCAGCATCTGATTATTCTCGTCTCCCCGCCAGTAGGCCCCGGCGACAGACAACAGTTTGATGGCCTTGATGGGACTGGTGTTGGTGAGGTGGGGACCGGCACAGAGCTCAGTATAATCTCCCTGTCTGTAGAAAGTGAGTTCCTCGGCATCCGGCAGTTCATGAATCAACTCCAGCTTAAAGTCCTCTTTGGCATTTTCCATAAAGGACAGAGCCTCCTTCCGGGATACGGCCCGGACCTGGAGGGACAGGGAGTCCCTCACGATTCTTTTCATCTCTTCCTCCACCGCAAGCATATTCTCCTCCGAAAAAGGAAATGAAAATGCGAAATCATAGTAGAATCCGTTGTCCGTAGCCGGGCCGATGGCGCATTTTGTATCCGGGTACAGATGTTTGACCGCCTGTGCCAACACATGGGCGCTGGTGTGCCAGAATGCTTTCTTTCCCTCCCTTTCGTCAAAGTTAGAGGTGGTGATCTCTCCGTTTTTGTGTAGAACCTTCATTGTCTGTTGCTCCTCGCTTTCTTAATTAGTGTTCCGCATATTCCCTGTATACACACATTCCGGTACTCAAAATCTTATTATTTGATCTTAGCAGTGTACAATTCGGGAAAATGCAGTTTTGTGTTCTGCTGTATAGCTATTAAGCAGTTGCAACAACATAAGAAAAGCACCCACAAGACTATTGTCATAATCTTAAGGGTGCATCTGCACGGTTCCACCTTAACTTTTCACTTCGGATTCCAGTAAATCCTATCCTTTAACGCAGGCATACGGTAACGCTTACATATACTTTCGGCATTACGGCTCGGGAATGGTTTTCGTCTATGGTCCTCATAAACGGCTTCCACCAAAATGCCGCTCTCTCTGGATGATTCATATAAACTACTCTTTTCCGTCATTGCTTTTCCTATGTCATTAAAGCCAGATTAGCAGAGAACTTAATATTTGTCAATAGAAAAATAATGCGGACAAAAAGCCGCCGGGCTGTATGTTCGCCGGTTCTCGGAAGAGTATGAGACTGAAAGGTTAAAGCAGGATAAACCTGTCATACTACTTATTTGCTGCATTCATGCCCTCTCGAAATTCCTCAAAACTTCTCACACCGGGTGCCGTCATATACCATTTTTTCAACTTATCTCGATCCTGCTCGTCCTCAATAAGTCTGCGGATATCCTCTGGTATCTCTCCCAGGTGTTCCAAAAAGTTATATATGACCTGTCGCTCCCCTGCCAACATGCCTTCGGCTATTCCCTGGGTTTTTCCTTCAACTATTCCCTGGGTTTTTCCTTCAGCAATTCCCTGAGCTTTCCCTTCAGCAATTCCCTGAGCTTTCCCTTCAGCAATTCCCTGGGCTTTCCCTTCAGCAATTCCCTGGGCTTTCC
>CANDMH010000194.1 GCA_947385785.1 uncultured Lachnospiraceae bacterium | reverse complement strand
TTCCGCCGAGGATATCCCGGCTTCAAAACCCGTTTCAGCAGAATCGGCGCCGGATAGCGGAGAGCCTGCTTCTGCCAGTCCGGGGCCTGCTTCAGCGGAGGCCAGCAGCACCGGGGCCTGCGTCCCCACGTCCGGTTCTGCGGAAGCATCCGTCCCCATGACGTCCGGAAAAAACCTGCCGAAATTCTCCCGGAGCACATCCCGCCAGTCCGTATACTTTTCGGAATCCCAGGGATCCCAGGAATGTACTTTCTCCTCGGAATACTCGTCCATAAACCAGACCGGGTGATGAAATGCGGCGGGCAGATACCTCACCGCGCCATACACGACAGGAAAGCTGAGCACACTTCCAAGCGCCAGGGCGCCCAGATAGACAAGGCCTCTCCCCAGGCGTCTCCCCCGCCGCTTCCACAGCGTAATACCCAGTCCCAGCACAGTAGCCGCCCCCATGCCCAGAAGCGCGCTGCGGCACATGGTCAGCAGCACAAAAGGCCACATGGCACAGGCAAAGCAAAAGCTTCCCCATTTCAGCAGACCATGCCCCTTTTTTAATTCCAGAATACAAAAAAGGCACAGGAAAACACAGTATACCATCTGATAAAACAGCGCATTCATATTGGTATTGGCATACAGCCCGAGATAACGCGGCGAATCGTATGGACGAAAGACAAAAGCCAGTCCCTGAAACACAAAAAATGCCGTCAGGACAGCGCATCCCAGGGATTGGAGCATCCATTCGCATTCCCGTTCCGTAAAATCTGTCAGATAAAGCAGGAGAACCGACAGGCAGAGCAGAAAACCATTGTACCTGTCATGATGAGATAACAGCATCAAAACCATCAGCAGCCCCAACAGCCCCGCCCCAAGGTGATTGCCCTGCGGAAGCCTTTTCGCGGAAAATATGGCAAGCGCTGTCTGCGTCATCACACAGCCATACAATATGGCGGCAATCACCCCGCTGATCAGCTGACTGTGATAATAAGTATTCGGCCAGATCCGAAATAAGGCAAAACCTGCGCCCGCCGCACAGACAATCGCCGGAATCAGGAAAGAACGTCTGCGGAAAGCGGAAACCGGATAATGGCTTAACGCAATACAATTTAACACCATAAGAATGATATTGGGACATACCAGCTGTATCTCCCCGGAAGCACTGCCGACCCGTTGATCACAGACACATAAAATGAAAAAGCACAAAAAATAAAAATACTTCCGAAAATGTTTTTTCTGAAAAAGCCCCTTCATGCAGCACCTCCTCCCGGCAGGAGCGTTAATTTTTCTCATTCTATCACAAAATGCTACAAGGGTCAAATATTTTCCGGGCTGCGCGGTTTCCGCAGGCAAGTAACTGGACTTTCACAGTAAGCCTCCATGCATAAGGCCTATAGGACAGGCCTGGCCGCACCACCCTGCATGGAAAGTAAGGCAATAAAGGGAATTGCCTGGAGGTTTACTGTGTGCCTGCACCTGGCACACTGGGATGCACACAAACCGCAAGAGCATGCGGTTTGGCGCACAGCTGTCTTGCAAAATGAGCAGGGGAGCTCATTTTGACTGCGCGGTTTCCGCGGGCAAGATTCAGGACTTTCACAGTAAAAAGGATGCGGCGCGGAATCTGCCCGATTCCGTCACCGCATCCCTGCACACCCTGCTTACTTTCCTGTGCTCTCTTTCCAGGTAGCCGCCAGACTTGCAATTCCCTGCAGCTCTGCCGGAAGGAGTATCGTGGTAGCCTGGCCGTCCGCCACCTTCTCGAAGGCTTCCAGGCTCTTGATCTTCAGTACGGACTCGTCCGCTCCGGCTTCCTTCAGCATCTTAATACCGTCTGCATTTGCCTGCTGCACCTTCAGGATTGCTTCCGCCTCACCTTCTGCCTCACGGATCATCTTCTCCTTCTGGGCTTCCGCACGGAGAATTGCCGACTGCTTATCTGCTTCCGCGCGAAGGATGGCGGATTCCTTGGCGCCTTCCGCCTCCAGTATCTTGGCTTTCTTCTCACCTTCCGCACGGGTCACGGCCTCACGTCTCTCACGTTCCGCCTTCATCTGCTTCTCCATGGCATTCTGAATCTCTGCGGGAGGAATAATATTCTTCAGTTCTACCCTGTTCACCTTGATACCCCAGGGATCGGTAGCAATGTCCAGAGCCGCGCGCATCTTTGTATTAATGGTCTCACGGCTGGTCAGCGTCTGGTCCAGCTCCAGGTCGCCAATAATATTACGAAGGGTGGTGGCCGTCAGATTCTCAATCGCCATCATGGGGTTCTCCACGCCATAGGTGAACAGCTTAGGGTCAGTAATCTGGTAGAATACCACCGTATCAATCCGCATGGTTACATTGTCCTTGGTAATAACCGGCTGAGGCGGGAAGTCTGCCACCTGCTCCTTCAGATTCACCTTCCTGGCAATCTTATCCAGAAATGGCGCCTTGATATGAAATCCGACGGACCAGGTTCCCTGATAAGCCCCCAGACGCTCAATGACATATGCCTGCGCCTGTGGAACCACCTTCAGACAGGATGCCAGAATTACCAGCACCAGCACGATCAACGCAATCAACAACCCAAACATTTCCATATTATACCTCTTTCTGCACTTTTATTGACAGTGCGCTTATATTTTTACTGCACACCACTGAAGTCTGCAGTAACCTACAACGAACAGCCGCCAGCCATGTATGTTCGTTTCATGCGGAACAGTATATCCGGGCGGTCTTAAGTATATCTGCAGGCTCACAGAAATTGTCGGAGCTACTGCTGTGAAACTACATCCTTTTTTCCTGCCCCTTCATGTCGGCAGGCTGTTCCGCTCCGTCTGCTTCGCCGGCCTGTCCCCCGGTTTCAACAATCAGCTTCACTCCGTTAATTGCCCGCACGGTCACGATTGCCCCCACCGGAATCCTCACTTTCTCATCCCGGCTTCTGGCTGTCCATTCCTGACCGTTGACCGTCACCTGCCCCGCCGCTTTCAGATTGTCAATCTCTTCCGTTACAATGGCCTGGCGCCCTACCATGCTCTCCACGTTCGTCTTGACCCTGTCTTTGTTAAAATACCTCACCGCAACCGGTCTGGTGAAAAACAGCAGTACCAGGGATACAACGAAAAACAGGATAATCTGAACAAAAATCGGCGCATGCAGCAGATTTGCAAATATGGCGACCAGAGCGCCTCCGGCAAACCATATGGTAGTAAGCCCTAATGTCAACACCTCGATCCCGATACACAGAATCAGCAGGACCAGCCAGAAAATCAACACTTCATACATACAATCCCTCCTATTCCAGTTCCGCAGTTGCCCTCCCGGCGCCATTTCCCGCGGAGCATTTCCGCCCGCAAAGCAGCGCGTCCGTAAATCCTCCGGGCGCCTCTCGGCCATCTGCTGTCTCCAGTTCCGCAGATGCCCTCCCGGCACCGATACCCTGTAACCTATCATTAGTTTACTACAAAAACATTTTCAGGGCAATAGATTTCTTTGCACGATATCCTGTTTTATCGTTTTATGAAAAGGCAGGGTTCAAAAATGCCCGGACACTGCTGCCCGGGCATTTTTCGTTTTCATCAGGAAATGTTTTTCCTCATGAAATGTTGCTGTATTCAATTTAATAGAACACATGATTGCCGATCACCAGGCCGTCGCGCCCGTTGTTGCGGCGGAAATGTGTCAGGTCGCCTACATTGGATACGCCGGACAGCGCCTCTTCCGCAGCCTTGATACAGCTGGCATAAATATTGCCGGATTCGTACACCCGGTTCACCTTGCCGTTCATGGCAGGCGTAAACTGACCGGATGCATAGATAACACCGTGAATGGAATTGGGATAAGCCCCGCTTCTGACGCGGTTCATGACCACGGCACCCACCGCAACCTGGCCTTCATAACTCTCCGATCCGGCCTCGCACTGAATCAGGGCGGCCAGCAGGAGCGTAGTGTCCGCATCCGTTGTGTATTCGCCGTAATTCTTATGGCGCTCGGCCTCTCTCTTCGCAGCTGCTTCCGCTTCCTGGCGAATTCTGATTTCTTCCACGGTCTCGCCCGCGTCGATGATAAAATCCATCTCCACATACTCCGCGGATACATAACCGTTACTGCCCTCATAATCCACACATATCCAGCCGTCCTCATCTTCGCCCAGGACTTCCATGATATCACCCTTGGGAAGTAGTCCGTATACCCCTGCGTCCATATTGGGTTCTGTCCTCACCCGAAGTGTTTCCGTATTGATGGTGGCAATCATCTTGCCCACATCATTGGCCAGCGCCAGGGCATCCTCGCCGAAAAGCAGATATTCATCGGAAGCCCATCCAATGATATTGCCCGACTGCAGCTTCGTCCATCCGTCTTTCCTCTCAAGAATCGTACCTCCGCAGTCCTTGTACAACAGTCCTACCTTATCTGATGTTTCATCCGCTTCACTTCTCACGTTCAAAGCATCACGCACATTCGCCATGACCAGACTGGTTTCTTTCTCTTCGTCCAGCTCCTCCACCTGAAGATCCAGGTTCAGCTCCTTCGCCGTCGCGTTCACAATATCAACGGAGTTGGAAGAACCAGGATTTAATACTGCCGCCACGCCTCCGCGCAGCTGCTCAAGAGGAGTATCATCTGCCGCCTGTACAGCAATGCCTGACTGCAGGGTCAAAACCAGCGATAACACCGCTCCCGCCACTGCAGTGAAACGATTTCTGCATTTTGCCATTTTTCTTACCTCCATAAACAAATCGTGTGACTTTGCAAAAAATATGCTACTTCTTAATAAAGTTATTACAAAGTTATTAAATTTGTTACGAAGACATCATAGCAGATGTTACAGCGAATGTCAAGTTTTCCGGATAAAATAATCTGAAAGTCCGGTAAAATCGCAGAAAATTCCCACATTTCGGGATTTTCAGGCACTTCCTTATTCCGCAAACAGCGGCGTGGAAAGGTAACGGTCTCCCGTATCCGGCAGCAGCGCCACAATAGTCCTGCCCTGGTTCTCCGCGCGTCTGGCCAGCTGAATGGCAGCCCACACTGCGGCGCCGGAAGAAATACCCACCAGGACGCCCTCGCTCCTGCCCACACGCTTCCCGGCAGCAAACGCATCCTCGTTCTCCACGGCGATAACCTCGTCATAAACCTTCGTGTCCAGCACGTCGGGAACAAACCCAGCCCCGATACCCTGAATCTTATGGGCGCCTGCCGTACCCCTGCTCAGCACGGGAGATGAGGCCGGCTCCACCGCCACGACTTTCACTTCCGGATTCCGGCTCTTCAGGTATCCGCCCACCCCCGTCACGGTGCCGCCGGTACCCACGCCCGCCACGAATATATCCACTTTTCCATCGGTATCCTCCCAGATCTCGGGACCCGTGGTCTCCCTGTGGGCCGCGGGGTTGGCCGGATTCACAAACTGTCCGGGAATAAAGCTGCCTGGAATCTCCTCTGCCAGCTCGTCGGCCCTGGCAATGGCGCCCTTCATGCCCTTTGCCCCTTCCGAAAGCACCAGCTCCGCCCCGTAGGCCTTCATCAGCTGGCGGCGCTCCACGCTCATGGTATCGGGCATTACGATAATGATGCGGTAACCCCGGGCTGCGGCCACTGATGCCAGGCCGATGCCGGTATTGCCCGATGTGGGTTCAATGATAACGGAGCCGGGCTTCAGCAGCCCTTTCTTCTCGGCATCGTCAATCATGGCTTTGGCGATGCGGTCTTTCACGGAACCGGCCGGGTTAAAATATTCCAGTTTTGCCAGAATGCGGGCGCCCAGGCCCTCTTCTTTTTCGATGTGGGTCAGCTCCAGTAACGGTGTCCTTCCGATCAGCTGATCGGCGGATGTGTAAATTTTACTCATAATGTCTCTCCTCCACTTCTATATTCGTGAGTGACGCGGTTCCTGTAATCTGCAGACACTTCCTAAGGAATTGTCGGGAAATTACTGATGCAACTTGTTTTAGAAAAAAGCCTGTAAATGTAAATATAGTAAAAACTGCTATAAACCTACATCAGCTATCTCTCCTGGACTACAGGGTTCGCGAAGCGGTTCCTGTAATATCTCTTGGACTACAGGGTTCGCGAAGCGGTTCCTGTAGTATGTAGACACTTCCTTACCAAGGCAAATGAATCCAGCGGTGTTTACATATACGGAAATCACGCTTTCATATACCAACCTCTCAGGTGGGTTAAAATGATTATATGTTCGCAGGAAAGATTTGTCAATAGTACCGACTGTAATTGGGTGTAGATATTTTTCTTTGTTAAGCAACGTCATATTACTATAATCCAGTAGTCAAACGTGTATAATTTACTCTATTCTTTTCTTTACAAACAGCCTTCATTGTGTTATATATAAATATAAGGGGCAATTCATTAATATTTTTCTGTATGCTCCCTGTCTCAATATCAATACATTCGGCATTTCAGATTTCAATCCGGTATATTCCATCAGTTCAAATCTGCAGCCGTCCC
>CANDMH010000193.1 GCA_947385785.1 uncultured Lachnospiraceae bacterium | reverse complement strand
TAGTTCTGCCCTTTGATTTTAGTAGGTTTTGAGTGTCCATAATATGGATTTCAGGGTATATGGAAACAGATATTGAGAATGGAGTACTGAATATATTGAAAAATCTGCCAGAAAGATACAAAGATATTTTTCTGCTATGAATTACTTTATAAATATATGCCGATAGTGGGTGAAGCGATTATTAAGGAACTGGAAGACAGCACTGATTATGAATATCAGTTTTCGGCGAAATTTGAGAGAAAAATGAGGATGCTGATCTGGAAAGAGGCACATCCATGGGGCAGTGCTGTTTATAGACTGCTTAACCGTACGGCAATCCTGGGCATCTGTGTGGTTGGAGTTTTGTTTTTCCTGACAATGAGTGTGGAAGGGAACCGGGTTAAGTTTTTCGAGACAGTCAGGACAATGTGGGAGGATTCGGAATTATACACTTATTTCACGGATGGGGCGGAAGGGGGATTCCAAGAGCGGGAACCGGCGTATGTGCCGGAGGGGTATAGGGAAGTAAAAAGAGAATTAACGGAAATTCGTTTTTTGTTGGTTCTTGAAAATAGTCTGGGTGAAATGATAACGTGGGAACAACTGTACGTTTTAGATGAACAAAGTATTGTGTTGGATACGGAATATGATTCTCAGGTAACAAAGGATGTAGATGGGAAACTTGTTACTGTTTGTGCGTATTCTGACGGATTTAAATATGCTTACTGTGAACATGCAAATAATATATATATAGCAACGGCTGATAATTTAGAAACAGAAGATATTTATAAAATGTTCGTATTTGGAAAAAAATAAAATGAGAACAACTCATAAATTATGTCGGATAGATTTGTGGTATGTAATGTGGCAAAAGAACTCTAGTTATATTCCTGGTCTGAACCGTTAATTCTGGTGGCCTTGAGTATAAAAGAATACTACAGGAAAGGAGGATAAGGACATGCAAAAACTTGCTCGAAAAATAGCGGGAATTGTGATAGGTGTCTGTATGTTGTCATACGGAGTTAAATCACCAATGGCAGTCTGTGCAGAAGTAGCAAATGGGCAGATTGAAACAAGAATGACATATATAGCATCCTACAATGTAGGACTTTTTATTGCTGATAATGGTATTGCATCCATATCGGGATCAGTAAGTGGCAAGTCAGGTGTTACACAGACATTTGTAAAGGTTACTTTGCAGAAGAGTGTATCGGGGGGATGGGAAGATGTAGAGTCATGGGAAGATTCTAGTGACAGCAGGAGTGCATTTGTGAACACAACCTATCAGGTTTCCAGAGGTACATATCGAACTGTTATGACATGCAGTGCAAATGGAGAAACGAAATCTCAGACATCAGTAACGAGGACTTATTAGTGCTGAATATTAAAACTGAATATGGTAATTAGAGTTGACAGAGCGAAAGGAGAAAGCTGTTATGACAAAGAAAGCATTGAAGTCATTGCTGGCAATAGTACTTACATTAGTATTGGTTTATCCTTGTGGTATTGTTTCCTGATGAAACGAGGGAATGTAATAGTTCATCGATAATTGTTTTAATTAATCCGGCAGATGGAAAACTTGTAGATATTTGTTCACCTAACTATTATTATACATTGAATAATGATGGGACAAATGGTATCACAATGTTTGACCGAGGCTCAGTCATATGGCAATAAAGTAGAAAGGAAGGCTTAACATGCAAACGAACAATGTAGAATCGTCATATTCTTTAGCAGGAGGCTGCATTGATATATTTGCGCAGGGTTCTCCGAAAAAGGTATCAGAAGTATTAAAGGAGCAGGGACTTGCTGAATGCCCGGTTAAAGTTGAGATTTCCAGAGAAGGACTGGACGCATATAAGCAAATGTTTCAGCATGACAATCAGGAGGATTTCAAAAGTCTGAACCTGCGGCTGATGCCGGGCGAGATGGCTTGGGGGAACGAAGGCTGGCCGGATATCGATGAGTTTCTTGGATGGGGAACTTCATGGAAAATGATGGCTGATAAAATGCCGCAGAATTATAATGATATATTTGTATCAGTAAAAGATAAGGCAGCGGCACTTTTAAAGGGTTATGCGGAGAGATATGATGAAATTGTGAAAGGATATGAAAACGGTACGCGGGTAAGGTATGTTGTCGATATGGATACGGAGAGTCTTTACCGAAAAGCCACACTGGAAGAGGATCTGGAGTATCTGAGAACCGAATTTGAGGAAAGGGCAGGAAGTTTGGAAGCAGCGAATAAACGGGACTGTAAGTTTCGTGAAGCACATGCAAAAAGTACCATGGACGGATTCCCTTATGGCTCCAGTATAAGAGAAGTGCTGAGGTATGGTACCCTCTACAGGAGTATGAAGGATGAGGAAAATATTACAGACATCAGGCAGAAGTTGGTAGATGCAGCCTCATTGTTTGTCAGCCAGTATAGGGAATCCGGGTTGAGCAGGCTCAATCTTCAGGTTTTATAATGCTGGGGATGACTGTGTCATCGGCATGGGCAGTGTGGTAACCGGGGATAGTAGTAAATAAGGAAAGCGATTTTGAAAGATACCCTTTGGGTCCTGGAGAAATCGCTTTTTTGATGCCTTTCCTGTCCACGCCGCAGGGGATATATTTATATTGTGATGTTTTTCGACTCAGAAATTTACAATTTGGAAACATTATTGTATTATAAGAAAAGAACCGGTTGACATACTGCGAAAGGCGCCGATGCGGAGGTGGATTCAATGGCGGATATTCTGATTGTGGAAGATGATGCGGCGATAGCGGAGCTGATTTATATGAACCTGTGCGCGGAAGGATACCGCTGTACCTGTGCCCATGACGGCATGGAGGGAGCGGATTATATCGAACAGGGAAAGTTTGACCTGGTGCTGCTGGACATCATGCTGCCGGAGGTGGACGGCTACGAGCTTCTGGAGTACATCAAGCCCACCGGGACCCCGGTGATTTTTCTGACGGCAAAAGGCGCCGTGGAAGACAGAATACGGGGTCTGAAAGCGGGAGCGGATGATTATCTGGTGAAGCCCTTTCAGGTGGGCGAGCTGCTGGCCAGGGTGGAAGCCGTTCTGCGGAGGATGGGAATGGGCGGGAAACAGCTGGAACTGGGGGATGTGACGGTTTTCACGGATTCCCGTCAGGTGCTGAAGGCCGGCAGCCCGGTGATTCTGACGGCGAAGGAGTTCGACCTTCTGGTGGAGCTGATGCAGAACAAAAATATTGCTTTATACCGTGACCAGTTATACGAAAAAGTGTGGAAAGAGCCCTTCTTCGGGGAGACCAGGACTCTGGATGCCCATATTCAGCGGCTGCGCAGGAAACTGGGGTGGGAGGACCAGATTAAGACTATATTCCGGATTGGCTACCGGCTGGAGGGATAGAATGCGGCTTTTTACGAAATATTTTTTATTTGGGATGCTTGTATTCGGCCTGGCGCTTTCCGTATCGGGCTATTTTCTGCTGCACTATTCCATGGAGAGCAGCATGGCAAGGGAGGCGGATTTCGCCTTGAAGCAGTATCAGTATGATAAATTCACTGTCCAGTCGGCGCTGCTGTCCTACTCGGACGTTTCCCTGGTGGTGGATGTAGCGGATACGGTGGCGGGAGATGCCGCTCTTCCGGATACCATGCAGTTTTTTACGGTTTCGAAGGGCTGGCTGCAGGAGCAGGGGGACAGGAGCTATTCCATTGGCGGGGACGGGGAATTGGCGGATGAGGAACCGGAGGATGGGGATGAAACCCGGAATGATTTTTTCGTGAAAAGCATGTTCGGCATTCTGGCGGAGGAGATCAGCAGTCCGGTGGCTTTCTATTGGGAGGACGGGACTGCAATCTATTCGGAGATCGAGGGCCTGGAAGCCGCATTTTTGGAGGGTTTGCGGGAGGATGCCCATGTTTATCAGTTCAGGGAGACACCTGGCGGAGGCTCGGTACTGGTCGGGGGCGTTCTTAATTTAGATGGTTTTATAACGGAAGACAGTATTTGGAGTGTGACGGAAAACGGCCGGGAAACGTCGGGACCGGAGGATGCCGCGGAAGCTCAGATGGAAGACGGGGACGGGGAGGAGGACAAGGAAGCGGCAGGGAAGACCGGTGGCGCAGGGGCGGCGGAGACAGCTGGGGACGCAGATGCGGCAGGGAAGGCTGGTGGCGAAGGGGCGGCGGAGACAGTTGAGGACGCAGATGCGGCAGGGAAGGCTGGTGGCGAAGGGGCGGCGGAGACAGTTGGAGACGCAGATGCGGCAGGAGTAGGCGGAGATACAAACGCAACAGCAGCCGGAGACGCGGTGGCAGCTGCGGAGACGATCGGAGGCGCAGCAGAATGGACATTCAGGGTTACAGAGAAGGATACGATTACAGAGGCAGACGCAGGCATAATCGCAGATCTCCCCGGACAACCTCTGGGCGGATCCCGTAAAATCCGCTTTGTCACCCAGTGGGACATCACTAAGACCGTACAGCAGCAGGAGATCATGCGGCAGTACTTTATACGCTGTTACGTAGCGGCGATGGCGGCGGGCATGGTCCTGATGGGCGTCCTTTCCGCCCTGCTCACCGGCCCCCTGAAGCGGATGTCCAGGGCGGCTGGGCGGATGGCGGAGGGCTGCTACGAAGAACGCCTGTCCATCCATGGGAAGGACGAGATCGGGGAGCTGGCAGGGAGCTTCAACCAGATGGCCGCCGCCGTGGAGGAGAAGGTGGGCGAGCTGTCCCGGGCTGCCAGGGAGAAGGAGGATTTTGTGGCAAATTTCGCCCACGAATTGAAGACACCTCTGACTTCCATTATCGGTTATGCGGATACCATCTACCAGAAAGAGCTGTCCCGGGAGGAGGTCCGCAGGGCTTCCTGGCATATCTGGAATGAGGGCATGCGCCTGGAAGCCCTGTCCTTCAAGCTGATGGAGCTGGTCGTGCTGGGACGGCAGGATTTCCCGCTGGTGGAAATGCCTGCGGACGAATTGCTCCGGGATGTGGCGGAAGGGCTGGCGCCCCTGCTGGAGGAGCATGGCGTCACACTGGAACTGGAGGCCGGAGAAGCCTATATCAAGGTGGACTATGACCTGTTTAAGACACTGCTCATCAACCTGGTGGACAATTCCGTGAAGGCGGGCAGCAGCCGGGTCACGCTGCGGGGAGAGATGGGGAAAGGGCGGTACGAAATCACGGTTCGTGATAACGGCTGCGGCATGGAGGAGGAAGACCTGGCCCGCATTAAGGAGGCGTTTTACATGGTGGATAAGGCCCGTTCCAGGAAGCAGCACGGGGCAGGCCTGGGTCTGGCCCTGGCGGACCGGATTGTCAGGATCCACGGCAGTGACCTGAAGTTTGAGAGCAGGAAAGGGGAGGGGACTGTGGTGGCGTTTTGGGTGGAGTGTGCGAAGGACAGAGGGGAGGAGATGGATGCGTAAGAAAAATCGGCCGATACCTGTTGAAGCCGGGAGTGTGGCCGGGGGATCATCCGAAGCACGAACCGGGGATAAGAAAAATATAGATGTCGTCTCCGGAAAGAAAAGCGGATTTTCCGGGGTCGGCTCCCTGCTGCTCAACGGCGCGGGTATCCTGGCGGCCCTCGGTGTTGCCTTCGGGGGCCTGCTCCTGGTGCAGAAGAGCCTGGCCAGGGAGGTGGCCGCCCTCCTGCACTCCGGCGGCATGGTAGAGATACCGGTTCAGCAGGAAATACTGACTTCCTGGGAGGCAGGGGAGATGGAGGTGACTCCGGCCCAGCTGACCCAGGAGGAACTGAAGCTGGCGGTGGAAAAGCTGGAGACGGAGGCCGAGGCCTGTCCCCATGAGCCCTGGCCGGGGCAGCTGACTCTGGTGGAGGCCATAGAATGCGGCAGGGAATGGATGGAGAGTTTTCTGCTGCCCCATCTGGGAATGGAGGGATACCAGCTGCCGGAATATAACTCGAACTGCTACCTCTGGGCATGGCAGTCTGACGTGGAGGCCGGGGAGCAGAATCCTGTCTTCAGCTATTGGAATGTGTGGACGACTGCAGGCGGGCTTAAGATAGATCTGACGCTGAATGCGGTTACCGGGCAGGTGCTGCGGGCGGTTCTGACCACTGGCGACCAGGTGCCGGTGGAGTACCAGGGAAAGGATAAGCTCGCGGCCCTCCTGGCAGACTATGCGGATTCCTTCGGACTGGGGGGGCATTACCGCATATTGGACGGGACGGATATCATGGCCTCCGGGTGGCAGATGCAGCAGTCCGTAGGGGAGGGGATATATGCCTCTATGGAAACCAGCAGCATCGTGATTGCGGTTTCCACTGCGGACGGGCATTATTCCGGGGAAAATACGGAGATTTTTCAGCTGGATCTGCGGCTGCAGACGGAATGAGTCCGGAGCCTTCGCGGAGGGGCTGACAGACTCGTTACGGTTCACTCGATGCCGCCGTGAGGCGTTTTCGTGCGCAATCTGCACGAATAATCCCAGGCAACCATCAGGTTGCCTTGCGACCATCAGGTTGCCTTGCGACCATCAGGTTGCCTTG
>CANDMH010000192.1 GCA_947385785.1 uncultured Lachnospiraceae bacterium | reverse complement strand
GACAAAATTCGGAATAAAAGTGAGGATAAGGAAGAGGATGGGCATATGGCAGACGAACAGGAAATATTGAATCGATGGAGGCTGGTTCTGGGGAAATATGCCTCGGGACAGATTTCGTTTTCCGGCGGCAGCCTGAACTACATGGATATGGAAAATGTGCTGGACTATCTGTACTCCAGAGAATACGGGGAAGAGCAGGAAATCCGGAAAGACAGGCAGGGCGGCAGCGACGGCTCTCAGCTTACCGTACCCTCCTGGCTGCATCAGGTGAAGAAGCTTTTCCCGAAGCGGACCGTGGAAATCCTGGAGCGCCATGCACTGGAAAAATACGGTATGACGGAGCTTCTGACGGATCCGGAGGTATTGCGGAAGCTGGAGCCGAATAAGGAGCTTTTAAAGACTATCCTGGAGCTGAAGCATATGATGAAAGGCGATGTGCTTCAGATGGCCAGGGAAATCGTCAGGAAGGTGGCGGAGGAGATTGCCCGCAGGCTGGAGCAGGAGGTCAGAGTCTCTTTCTTCGGGCAGATTAACCGCAATGCCAGCAGTCCGGTAAAGTCAGCCCGGAATCTGGACATGAAGAAAACCATCCGCATGAATCTGAAAAATTTTGATCAGGAAAATCAGCAGCTTGTACTGAAAAACGTCTATTTTAATTCGCGGATGAAGAAATACAACCGGTGGAGGGTGATTATCTGCGTGGACGAGAGCGGCTCCATGCTGGATTCCGTCATCCACAGCGCCATTATGGCGGGGATTTTTGCAAAGCTGCCCATGCTGGATACGAAGCTGGTAATCTTTGACACCAATGTGGTGGATTTGAGCGGCTATGTGGAAGACCCGGTGGAGACGCTGATGAGCGTTCAGCTGGGAGGCGGCACCAATATCGCGGGTGCTTTGAGCTACTGTGAAGGATTAATCGATTTTCCGTTTAGAACCATGGTGGTGCTGGTTACGGATCTTTATGAGGGCGGCGGGTACCAGCGGCTCTACAGCACTTCCAGGGGGATTATCGAGAGCGGCGCGAAGCTGGTGGTTCTCACCGCCCTGGACATGGATGCCAATCCCAATTATGACAGGAACGCGGCGGCAGCTCTGGCGGATATGGGAGCCTTTGTGGGGGCTATGACGCCGGAGGAGCTGGCGGGGTGGATGGGGAAGATTATCGCGTAGGGGCAATTTGGGGATTTTGCCGGAACAGGTTGTAAAAGCGAAATCATTTGCCGGTTGAAATTGTATAACGGTTGAGCGCTTCCAGGATGTAGAACAGAAAATGGCAAATGAATGCGGGGCGCCCCGGAATACTACAGATATGTCTTGCAAGGAGGAATGTCCGGAGGGGCAGGGAGAAGGGAGAATGGAAGACAGCAGAATGGAAGACGGCAGAATGGAAGGCAGCAGGAAAGGAAAGGCACTGGTTCAGTTATTTTTAAGCACACTGTATATCAGCGCATTTACATTTGGAGGCGGATTTGTCATCATCACTTTCATGAAGCGGAAATTTGTGGATGAGCTGCATTGGATAGATGAGAATGAAATGCTGGATCTGGCGGCGCTGGCTCAGTCCTCGCCCGGGGCAATCGCGGTCAATGCGGCGATACTGGTGGGATGGCGGGTGGCAGGCTTTGGGGGGATGGTGACGGCGGTTATGGGGACCGTACTGCCGCCCATGCTGATCCTGACGCTTATCTCCTTTTTCTATCAGGCTTTCGCCGCAAATCCATATGTGGCGCTGCTGCTGAAGGGCATGCAGTCGGGAGTAGTGGCGGTGATCCTGGATGTGGTATGGGGTCTTGGGGGAAAGGTCGTAAAGGAGCGCAGCCTGTTCCTGTGTGTGGTGATGGCTGCGGCTTTTGCGGCAACCGCGGTATTTCAGGTGAATGTAATTCTGATCATACTGTCGGCGGCAGTGCTGGGGGTGCTGCGGGCACTGTGGCTTCGGCGAAAGAAGGAGGGAGACAGGTGGTTTACCTGAAGCTGTTTTTGAGTTTTCTGAAGGTTGGGATGTTCAGCATCGGGGGAGGCTATGCGGCGATGCCCCTGATCCAGAGCGAGGTGGTGACCGGCCATGGGTGGCTGAGCATGGGGGAATTCACGGATTTGATTACCATTGCGGAGATGACGCCGGGGCCGATAGCGGTGAACTCGGCAACCTTTGTGGGCATACGGATTGCGGGGGTTCCCGGGGCAATTGCCGCCACCTTCGGGTGTATTTTTCCGTCCTGCATTATCGTATCCCTCCTTGCCTTTGTTTATTATAAGTATAAAAACATGTCTGTACTGCAGGGCATTCTGCAGAGTTTGCGGCCGGCGGTGGTTGCCCTGATTGCCGGCGCAGGGTTTTCCCTCCTGCGATCGGTGGCAGTGGGAGAGGAAGCACTGCTGCCGGAAAATGTGAACTGGCTGGGGATTGTATTGTTTGCCGCAGCCTTCTTTGTCCTGAGAAAATGGAAATGGAACCCGATTCTGGTGATGCTGCTGTGCGGAATTGCAAATCTGGGTATCCATGTCATACTCGGAAGCGTCTGAGCTGTTCATGGGCGGCATATGTGGGCAATTCAGGAATTATGATCTTCGCTGCTGCAGGTTACGTCCGACGAGAAAAAAGAGCTGCCGGAAGGCAGCTCTTTTCGGACAGAATTATTTTTACCGCACACCGAACAGCAGGTCTCCATAGGTGGGGAAGGGCCACTCGCTCCTGGCGGTCAGTGTCTCGGCTTCATCGCAGGCAAGCCGCAGCTCTCCCATTTTGGGAAGCAGATTATCGCGGACGGCATAGGACTGGGAGATGATGTCCTCCTCCGAGCCAAGCGCAGCGATGGCGGACTCCAGCTCTGCTGTCTGGGCCGCGATCCGGTCGGTGAGTACGGAGAGCTTCTTCACCAGATTCTTCTCATATCCGCAGGCCAGGTTTTCATCCAATGCCTTCTTGGCGGCTGCGGTCCGGGCAATCTTCAGCGTATAGGATTCCACTGCCGGAGCGATCATGGTCCTTGCCATATCCACCATGGTGTTGGCTTCAATAAGAACGGTTTTGCAATAATTTTCCAACATGATATCACATCTGGATTTCAGCTCCGCCTCGGAGAATACCTTGTGGGAGGTCAGCATATCTATGTTCTTTTTGTCCAGCAGATGAGGCATGCAGTCCGGCGTGGTACGATAGTTGAGCAGACCGCGCTTTTCGGTAGCTTCCTGAATCCAGGTATCGTCATAGCCGTTGCCGTTGAAAATGATGCGCTTGTGATCCTTGATGGTCCTGCGGATCATTTCATGCAGTGCGGTCTCAAAATCTTCCGCGCCTTCAAGACGGTCCGCATAAATCTTCAGGCTCTCGGCAACCGCGCTGTTGAGCATCATATTGGCGCAGGCGATGCTGTTGGAGGAGCCGAGCATACGGAATTCGAACTTGTTTCCGGTGAAAGCGAAGGGGGAAGTACGGTTGCGGTCCGTGGTGTCGCGGTTGAACCTGGGCAATACATTTACGCCAAGCTTCATCACGGTCTTATCCACGCCGCTGTAGGGCTGGCCGGTTTCGATGGCTTCCAGAACCGCGTTCAGCTCGTCGCCAAGGAAAACGGATACCACGGCGGGAGGCGCTTCGTTAGCGCCCAGACGGTGATCATTGCCTGCGGTGGCTACAGAGAGGCGAAGCAGATCCTGATAATCGTCAACTGCCTTGATCACGGCACAGAGGAAAAGCAGAAACTGCGCGTTTTCGTATGGCGTTTCGCCGGGGGACAGAAGGTTGACTCCGGTATCGGTGGTCAGGGACCAGTTATTATGCTTGCCGCTGCCGTTGACACCGGCAAAGGGCTTCTCATGGAGCAGGCATACCAGGCCGTGCTTTGCGGCTACCTTCTGCATGATTTCCATGGTCAGCTGATTGTGATCGGTTGCCACATTGGTGGTAGTATAGATGGGAGCCAGTTCATGCTGTGCGGGAGCCACCTCGTTATGTTCTGTCTTGGCCAGGATGCCCAGCTTCCAGAGCTCCTGGTTCAGATCTTCCATGTAAGCCGCCACTCTGGGCTTGATGACGCCGAAGTAGTGGTCGTCCATCTCCTGTCCCTTGGGAGATTTTGCGCCGAATAACGTCCTTCCGGTAAAGCGGAGGTCAGGACGCTGATCGTACATTTCCTTTGTGATCAGGAAATATTCCTGCTCCGGTCCTACGGAGGTGCGGACACATTTTACCGTATCGTTGCCGAAGAGCTTCAGGATGCGCAGGGCCTGTTTGTTCAGCGCCTGCATGGAGCGCAGAAGGGGTGTTTTCTTATCCAGAGCCTCTCCGCCGTAGGAGCAGAAAGCGGTGGGAATGCACAGGGTCTTTCCCTTGATGAACGCGTAGGAAGTGGGATCCCATGCGGTATAGCCTCTGGCTTCAAAGGTTGCCCTTAGTCCTCCGGAGGGGAACGAGGAAGCGTCAGGCTCGCCCTTGATCAGCTCCTTTCCGGAAAATTCCATGATGACGCCGCCGTCGGGCGAAGGGGAGATAAAGCTGTCGTGCTTCTCCGCCGTGACGCCGGTGAGAGGCTGGAACCAGTGTGTATAATGGGTTGCGCCGTGGGCTACGGCCCAGTCCTTCATGGCGGCTGCCACAGCATTGGCAACGTTGATGTCCAGACGGGCATTCTCGTCGATGGTCTTCCGCAGCGACCGGTAAACCTCGTCGGACAAATTTGCTTTCATGACCCTGTCGTCAAATACCATACATCCGAAATAGTCAGATACCTTTTCCATAATAACCTATCCCTTTCCGTAACCTGCATGCGCAGGCACTTTTCACATTTTGAATGTCTCTTTTTTCCGGCAATTCCCAGGGAGTGCTGCGAAATAGCGCATTTATTCTTTCACAATTCCTGAGACAAAAGGCAAAGGCGCCTCTCATGTGTTTACATGAAAGACGCCCTTGCCTTTTTCATTCTGCATTATGAACCACTTGAGGGCATTTGTCAACCCCGGTGATTCAATTTCCTGATTTTTGTGCGGTTTGCATCTTTTTGGACCATTCGGTTTTTCATTTATGGCAGTTTCGCTATAGGACGGAAGCGGAGCCGTTTTTATTCCAATGCCAGCTTTTTCACTCCAGCAAAAGCCGCCCTTACCTGGGGGATGGCCAGGATAACCAGCGTGATGGCAGCTTCGGAAAATATATAGATACCGTTGTAAACCAGGGAATAGGGCAAAGGAGACCAGCCCTCCCAGGCATATTCCGCGAAGAAGATCCAGCCGGAAAGGGTGGCGAAAATCCATCTTCCGATGATGCCTGCAGTATAGCCCTTCAGCAATCCGTTCTTTTTGTCGGAGAAGAGCCCGGACAGTCCGAAAGCGCCGAAAGCCAGGGGGTAATCTACCAGCAGCTGGGCGGGATGGATTACATAGGGGTCGATGATCAGCTGCAGAATACCGTAAGCCACGCCGGTAATCACACCTGCTTCCAGCCCGAACCAGTAGCCGGGAAGGCAGATGAAGAGCATGGAAAGCAGGGTAATGGAGCCGCCGAAAGGAAATTCGTAGAGCTTCAGATTGGACAGCACGGTGCCCAGGGCGACGGCCACGGCACAGAAGGCCAGCTGTTTGGCGCTGAGCTTTATGCCGGCTTTCTTCCCGGAAGCAGCTGTTTCAGCGGAACGGCTTTCCTTTCCGGCAGGCTTCTTTCTGCCGGAGGCGGCGTTTCTTTCGGAGGCGGCTGAAATTCCGTAATTACGTTTCTTTCCTGCGAAGAATACCGCGGCTGCGAGAAGGGCCAGGAAAAGGACGATCAGAAGGGCAGTGCCCAGGGGGGTGGGGAGATAGCTGACATACTCCCCGTCTGTGACTACATTGTACAACATAAAAAAATCCTCCTTAATGTGTTGGCTAAGGAGGGACGACATCGGCAATTTTTCAGAAACCGTGCGGAAATAACTTTTGCTGCAATGAGCCAAAAGCCGAATCCCGCACTGATAACCGGCTGAAAACTCAAAAGCTATTTCGTAACACTTGATTCATTGCGTTGCTTCCCTACGCCGGTATTATCCGGGTCAAGTAGTGAGGGTTAGAGGCTTTGGCTCGGATGGCTTATGTCCGGGCGAAAGCTTCAGTCTCAGCGATGTGCTCCCCTAGCATTTTTCAGGAATTGTCGAAAGACATTTCCCTGCTGTCTACTATAAGGGATTTGCCCAAGGGTGTCAAGGAAATTATTTATTTCAGTTCAATGATCACGCAAAACCTTATTGTTCTCCATTGCTGTTTCCTGAATATCTGCTAAAAGTAAAATTCTCGCGGACATAGCGTCTCGACTAACGTCTCCTCTTGTGGTATACTTAACAGGTATGTAATCACCAGGAGGCGTTTTCATGGGCGGACAGGAATCCCAAAATGCAAAAAAGAATATATGTGTCGGTCTGTTGGCCCATGTGGACGCGGGAAAGACCACCCTGGCGGAGGGACTTTTGTATACAGCCCAAAATCCGAATTATAGTCACTCAATAATCAGCCCTGAGCACACCCAGCTT
>CANDMH010000191.1 GCA_947385785.1 uncultured Lachnospiraceae bacterium | reverse complement strand
GTATTCCGTCCTTCATGGCAATGAGCAGTTGTTTGCGTCAAAATATAAATTGTATCTACCAACGGAAGAAGAGCTGCGGAAAGAAATTGAAACGCAAAAAACCATGTTTTATTTACAACAGAAAGAAAAGCAGAGCGAGTAAGTGCGCAGCGTAGGAAAGAAATCCGTTAGTCTTCCAAAGATGCCGGGAAAAAGACAACGACCATCATGGAAGTTCAGGACAGGGCAGTTTATAAGCAGCTGGTGGATATTCTGATAAAAAATCCAGCGTTGGTACTTACATGATTATGACAATATTTTATTAGCCCCGTATGGGGCGAATTTTTTTCTAGTGTTCAAGCTGTCAAGGTTTGGAAGAAATGCGGCAGATGTGCTGAAATCCATGCAGCTGCTTACAGATTGCGGGGGTGACCTGGTATGCGTGGAGGATGCCATTGACAGTTCCACGCAGGGAGGGCGGCTTACCATGGCTATCCTGTATATCAAAAAAGTATAGCTGGATTTCGATTCGCGAATTGTCGTTCCTTATATCCGGGCGCGATACTCCGAAGGTGTCATGCCTGTGATTTTTTTAAAATGAGTGATAAAGTGGTTTGCGTTTTCATAGCCCACTTCGTAGCTTATTTCATGTACTTTTAAATCTGTTTTCGCGAGCAGGTCTTTTGCGGCCTGAATCCGCATTCTGTGAAGGTACTGCAGGGGAGAGGCGTGAAAATGGCTCTTGAACTCCCGGCAGATGCTGTATTTATTTTTCTTATATCTCAGCTCCAGTTCCTCCAGGGTATATTTCCTGTAATACTGAGATTCAAATTCCGATTTGATTGCCTGCAAATAAGCGGGGGTGTTTTTGGCAGGCAGTGTTTTCTCCAGAAGCGTCTGGCAGAGCAGGGTGGTCAGGAGCATATGGCAGAGGAGCGGGTTCATTTCTTCCTGGCCGAAGAGCAGATGAGGGGTGGATGCCTGCCTTGTTGAGGCGGAAACCTGTATAAACGGCGTCTCATTGCCCGGAAAATGTCGGCAGTATGCCAGGCTGTGCCCAAAAAAGCGGACAATTTCAAAATCAGCCGTACTGCGTACCTGAATCCGGTGGGCATACTGACAGTCGAACAGCAGAAAGCAGTCCCCCGTCAGGGTGCAGGAGGCATTGGAAGGGTAAACGGTATATAGAAGAGAGCCGGAGTGCAGATGCAGCAGCCCGAGGCCGGGCTGTTCTGCCGTATAATAGGAAAGGGGGCTGGTGACCTGGCCCAGTTCCAGGGAGGTTCGGTGGAGAAGAAATTCGGCGGTTTCTTTTTCCGGATGGAAGACAGTCAGGCTGACGCCCATTTTGGACAGCAGCGTTAAGCTTGGGGTGTAGCGTTCTGTGTTTTCCATAAAATCCTTCCTTTCAGCGCCATGCGTGAGCCGGACCAGGTGCGGGAGGTATGGCTGTTTCATGCAGTCTGGCCATTCGCATCGGACAGTTGTTTCATGCAGTCAGGAAGTGCCTTAAATAATGCATACGAGCCTGTACAGATTATTTGGCGACAATTCCTGACTGGTTTCATATATGCTTAAAAAGAAAATTACCATGCTTAAAACAGACGCTTAAAAAGGCGATTAAAATTAAGCAATACAATTCTATTATAATTGAAATAATAAAAAATGAAAATAGTAAAATAGCCCTAATATAAAAAGAATTCTTGTCTAAAAAGATGAAATTTGCAGAAGACACAATAATTGTATATAAATACAAATAAATGTTAATGACATAAAGCATATTGCTGTTAAAATTTAATTACTCAATTAATCTGCGGACATTGTTCTGAGGTATCTGATTGCCCGTCTGCCGCTCGGGCGGATGTG
This sequence comes from uncultured Lachnospiraceae bacterium, assembly GCA_947385785.1. Lineage (GTDB taxonomy): Bacteria > Bacillota > Clostridia > Lachnospirales > Lachnospiraceae > Acetatifactor. The sequence continues at coordinate 4,662 of CANDMH010000191.1, read as the reverse complement.
TAACGTAAGGGATTGTTGAGAAATAACTTTGCATTGCTATTTCTTATAAATTCCGAAAAGCAGGAGGGAAATATATGTTAAGTGACGAGTTGAGAGAGCATTTGTGCAATTGTCTGATTCCGTTCTGGATAAAGCTGCAGGATACGGAACACGGCGGATACTATGGCTGGATGGATTCGGATTTGCATGTGGACAGGGAAGCGGTGAAGGGGTGTATTCTGAACAGCCGTATTCTGTGGTTTTTTTCCAATGCGGCCATGTGCCTGGGGAAGACAGGACAGGGCGGTTTGCCGGAAGCGGCCGGAGTGCGGGAAAGCGCCCCGGTGGAGCATGTCGGGTATCTGGAAAGCGCCCCCGTGGAGCATGTCGGGTATCTGGAAAGCGCCCCCGTGGAGCGCGGCGGGTATCCGGAAAGCAGCCCGAAGGGAGTCTGCAGGTGGACGGAAGCTGATTTGCGGAGGGCGGCAGACCAGGCATACCGTTTCCTGAGGGAAGCATGTTTTGACAGGGAGAAGGGCGGTGTGTACTGGGCCGTAAACTACAGGGGTGAGCCGGAAGACACCACGAAGCATACCTACAATCAGGCCTTTGCGGTGTATGCGCTGTCCTCTTATTTCAGGGCGTACCATGACAGGGAGGCGCTGAAGCTGGCGGAGGAACTGATTACAGTGATTGAGTCAAAGTGCTTCGACGTCCATGGTTATAAAGAGGCTCTGGACAGGGATTTTCAGCCGGTGCCCAACGACAAGCTGTCGGAGAACGGAGTAATGGCTGAGCGGACCATGAATACGCTGCTGCATGTGATGGAGGCTTATACGGAATATCTTCTGGCGTGCAGGGAGGCGAAGGACCGGGAGCGTAATGCCCTGGCTGTGACTGCAGAGCAGGAGCATAGCGGGGCTGAAGCGGAGGGAACAGCGGCAGCAGTGGGAGAAGGTGGCGAAGCGGAGGGAACAGCGGCAGCAGTGGGAGAAGGTGGCGAAGCGGAAGAAGCAGGAAAGAGGCAGGAAAGTAACGCCGCGGAGCGCAGCAGGAAAGGGGAGTGGCCTCACGAAAAGCTTGTGGAAGCGAAGCTGAGGTGGATTCTGAACCTGATTGAAACCCGCATTTATAATCCGGCACTGCACAGGCAGGAAGTATTTTTTGACCTTGATATGAACAGCCTGATTGATCTGCATTCCTATGGACATGATATCGAAACAGCCTGGCTGGTCAACCGGTGCCTGGACGTCCTGGGAGATGAAGAACTGTCCCGAAGGATGTCGCCGCTCCTGAGGAGCCTGGAACAGGAGGTGTACGAAAAAGCGTATACAAATCACTCCCTTGCAAACGAGTGCGAGCGGGGCGTGGTGGATACGAAGAGGGTCTGGTGGGTACAGGCGGAAGGCGTGGTGGGCTTCTTCAATGCCTGGCAGAGAACGGGGGAGAGCCGCTACCGGGAGGCATCGGAGGATATCTGGCAGTTCATCAGGGAGCATCTGGTGGATGAAAGGGTGGGCGGCGAATGGTTCTGGTATACGGATGTCCACGGGAACCCTGCCCTGGAGAAGCCCATCGTGGAGCCATGGAAATGTCCCTATCACAATGGCCGTATGTGCATGGAGATCATGGCCAGGGCGGCGCATAAGACCAAAAACATTTGCCAATCCTGATGTACAACGAGTGAGCGCCGCTGCAGCATTGGACAGGAAAGAGACAAAGGGGGCGCTCACAGGTTAAATGGCAGAATCAGGGGCGGAAGCAGATTTAAGGGCAGCTCACGAGGCCTGCACGACAAGGGTCACTGCAGTAAGGAAGTGTCTTAAAATAATTTGTACGGGTTACCTGTAGATTTTGCTGATTACATTCTGCGTTCAGATAAACAAAGTGTACAAATTATTTCGCGACACTTCCTAAGGAATTGCTGCGGCAGGACGAAAAGAAACAGGAGAAAAACGATGAAACTACATCCTATGTACAAAGCACTACTGGCAAAGCAGCAGGAACTGCTGAACCGTCCAAACGAGGTGGACGAATCTTTTTATAATGGAATATATAGTCGTTACAGATACCCGGTGCTCACCAGGGAGCACGTTCCGCTGTTCTGGCGCTACGACCTGGATGAGGACACAAATCCGTATTTCCAGGAACGGCTGGGCGTCAATGCGGTGATGAATTCAGGCGCTATAGAGATGGACGGCAAATTTTATCTGGTGGCGCGTGTGGAGGGCAGCGACAGGAAATCCTTCTTCGCCGTGGCGGAGAGCGACAGCCCGGTGGAGGGGTTCCGGTTCTGGGATTATCCGGTGGTGCTGCCGGACACCTGCCCGGAGGAGACCAATGTGTACGACATGCGCCTGACGAAGCACGAGGACGGCTATATCTACGGGGTTTTCTGTTCGGAAAGCAAGGACGCTTCCGTGGATGACCTGTCGGCGGCGGTGGCGGCAGCAGGCATTGTGCGGACGAAGGATCTGGAGACCTGGGAGCGCCTGCCGAACCTGAAGACCCTCCGTTCCCCGCAGCAGCGGAACGTGGTGCTGCACCCCGAATTTGTGGACGGGAAATATGCCTTTTATACCAGGCCTATGGACGACTTTATCGATACAGGCTCCGGCGGCGGGATTGGCTTCGGACTCTGCGAGGATATCCTGCACCCCGTTATCGACGAGGAGCGCATCACCAGTAAGCGGAAATACCACACCATCACCGAGGCGAAAAACGGCGCGGGGGCAGTGCCCATCAAGACACCGGAAGGGTGGATTCATATCGCCCACGGGGTGCGCAATACGGCGGCGGGGCTCCGTTATGTCATATACGCTTTTGCGACTGCCCTGGAGGATCCGGCCAGAGTGATCGCAGAGCCCGGCGGACTGCTCATCGGGCCCAGGGCCGGGGAGCGCGTGGGGGACGTGTCCAACGTGGTGTTTACCAACGGTGCCATTGCCAGGGAGAACGGGGAGGTCTATATCTACTACGCTTCCAGTGACACCCGGATGCATGTGGCGGCCACTACCATTGAAAAACTGACGGATTACGTGTTCCATACCCAGTCGGATCCCCTGCGCAGCCCGGACTGCGTGGCGCAGCGCTGCCGCCTCATCGAGCGCAATCTGAAACTGCTTGGGAGATAAGTGGATAACGAGGACAGGTACGAAAGAACCGGCATGGCAGGTATCCTGACGCCGACAGGTCGGAACCGGAGTTCGTATGATGCATAAAAAGAGCCTGTTGCCCAGAATCTGGTATTCTCTGGCAGGAGAGTAAGGGAAGCTGTTAACGGAATACCCAGTGAAGAGGGTGTATGGCTTAGATTCAGGCTGATAATACATAGACTCTGAAAATACGAAACAGGCAGAATTTCTTTCTGGGAACGATATTGGGCGTTCTGGGTAATGACCAAAATGGCATTTTGCGGATGAAAGTGGGTAACAGCAAGAATGCGTCTTGCAGACGAAAACTGAAAAGAGGCAGAAAATATTTTACGGATGGAACTGAGTAAGCAGCAAAATGAAAAATGAATACGGGAACAAAAAGAAAGAGAGTTCAAAAGGACACCAGATAAGAAACCAGATCAACTTAAACCAAAATATAATGTCGTCATGGGAACTGCCCTGCAGCCTGCAGGCAAAATAAAATCCCCATGCGGCTTAGGAGGAAGCGCGGCAGACATATCCGCAGGGTATCTGCCGAAAATGGAAGGGTGTGTACCTGGAAAATTTCCATGGTATCTGTTATTTGCAGCCCCTCCCACAGGCAGCCCCTGCAGGGAAACCATGCGCTTCCTCGTAGAAAGGAGAACAAAATTATGAGCAAATACAAAATGATCAGCCCCGCAGTACCCAACGTCCCCTGGCAGGAAGGCCCGGAGACCTTCACCGGAGCGCCCGTCTGGCGCTATTCCGAGAACCCCGTCATCGGGCGCAACCCCCTGAAGAACGTGGCCAGGATTTTCAACAGCGCCGTGATGCCCTATGAGGACGGCTTCATCGGCGTGTTCCGGGGGGAACAGAATAACGGAATACCGTATATTTATATGGGCAGGAGCAAGGATGCCATCCACTGGGATTTCGACGAGGAGAAGATTCCCTTCGTGGACGAGGAGGGAAAACCCTTCATGCCTGTCTACGCCTATGACCCCAGGCTGGTGAAGGTGGAGGATACCTATTACATCATCTGGTGCCAGGATTTCTACGGTGCATCCATCGGTATGGCGAAAACCCGGGACTTCAAGACTTTCACCAGGCTTGAGAACCCCTTCCTGCCCTTTAACCGCAACGCCGTGCTCTTTCCCAGGAAGATTAACGGGAACTTCTGCCTCTTAAGCAGGCCTTCCGACAGCGGGCACACGCCCTTCGGGGATATCTTCATCAGCGAGAGCCCGGATCTGGTGTACTGGGGAAAACACAGGCATGTGATGGGCAAGGGCAACGAGTGGTGGGAGTCCTTAAAAATCGGCGGCGGCGCGGCTCCCATTGAGACCAGCGAGGGGTGGCTGCTGTTCTACCACGGCGTCAGCGGCACCTGCAACGGCTATGTGTACAGCATCGGCGGCGCTATCCTGGATATCGATAATCCGTCTATTGTGAAATACCGCTGCGAAGATTTCCTGCTGACGCCGGAGCAGTGGTATGAGGAGCGGGGCTTTGTGCCCAATGTGTGCTTCCCCTGCGCCACCATCCA
>CANDMH010000190.1 GCA_947385785.1 uncultured Lachnospiraceae bacterium | reverse complement strand
CCCAGATTGGGATTGTAGGCGCTGCCCAGGAACTGCATGTCAATCAGGTCGCCGATGAGCAGGTTTCCGCCGCCGCCCAGCATTTTCGAGATGATGAAGGTGCTGACGGCAGGGACGAATACCATGGTGACTCCGGAGATGATGCCGGGCATGCTTAAGGGAACCACCACCTTCAGGAATACTTTCCGGTTATTTGCGCCCAGATCCTGAGCCGCTTCAATGACACTCTGGTCGATTTTCGTCAGTACCGAATACAGGGGCAGGATCATATAGGGGATATAATTGTAAACCATGCCCAGCACCACTGCTCCCGCGGTGTTGATCATATGTACCCGGGGCAGGCCGATGGCGGCAAGGGCTGTATTGATCAGGCCGTTGTCCTCCAGGAGCGTCATCCAGGCGTAGGTGCGCAGCAGGAAATTCATCCACATGGGCAGCATCACCAGCATTACCATGACATTCTGGCGTTTGGCATTCATTTTTGCAATGATGTACGCCAACGGATAGCCCAGGGCCAGAGAGACGGCGGTTGCCACTGCACCCAGCCAGATGGAGCGGAGGAACACATTGGAGTATTGCCCTACGCTCAAAATATTCTCCAGAGTGAAGCTGCCGGATTTATCCGTAAATGCGAAATATCCAACCAACAGCATGGGCAGCACAATAAATATTGTCATCCATACGGTGTAGGGAGCGGAGAGGAGCTTGGAATTAGATTTCATTAGCATCACCCTCCGCTTTCAGTGGAGTATTTACTTCGCCTGTGTTGTCGGCAGTTGCCTCTGCATTATCTGCGTCTGTCAGCGCATTTGTGTTACCTGTGCCCACCAACGAATTTGTGTCATCTGTATCTGCCAGTGCATCTGTTTCTTCTGCATTATATGTCCTTTCCAGTGCAGCTGCCTCGTCCGAGGCAATGATATCCTCTCCCATCTCGTCACTGAAGGTGCTGTAGTCGCCGAACATGCCGGAGTACTCGGATTTCTGCATGACATGGATATCGTTGGGGGTGAGGGACAGACCGATGCGGTCGCCTGCCTCGCGGCATTCCGTGGACTGTATCATCCATTTAAACCCGGCCACGTCCACAATAATTTCATAGTGCACACCCTTGAAGGTGACAGATGTAACATCCCCTGTAATCAAAGTGGAATCCGGCTCCACCACCTTGATATCCTCCGGGCGTATTACTACGTCCACGGGAGTATTTTTGCCGAAACCGCTGTCCAGGCAGCAGAAAACATGCCCGGCGAATTTTACGGAATAATCCTCCAGCATGATGCCGTCCAGTATATTGGATTCTCCAATGAAATCCGCGACGAAAGCATTCTTCGGCTCATTGTAAATGTCGGTAGGAGTGCCTATCTGCTGTATCACGCCCCCGTCCATCACCACCACGGTGTCGGACATGGACAGAGCCTCCTCCTGGTCGTGGGTGACGAACACAAAGGTAATGCCGGTTTCCTGCTGCAGCTTTTTCAGTTCCGCCTGCATATCCTTGCGCAGCTTCAGGTCCAGGGCGCCCAAAGGCTCGTCCAGCAGCAGGACCTTCGGTTCGTTTGCCAGAGCCCGGGCGATGGCCACACGCTGCTGCTGCCCGCCGGAAAGCTGGCTGATGCCCCGATGGGCGTAACCGGTCAGGTTGACCTTAGCCAGCATCTCGTGTACGGTCTGTTTGATTTCTTTCTCGCTGCGGCCCTTCAGCCGCATGCCGAAAGCTATGTTTTCGTAGACATTCAGGTGCGGGAACAGGGCGTATTTTTGAAAGATGGTATTCACCTCCCGCTTGTGGGGAGGAAGGTTCGTGATGTTTTTCTCATAAAAAAAGACATCCCCCTTATCCGGTCTGATAAAGCCGGCAATGGTGCGCAGCGCGGTGGTCTTGCCGCAGCCGGAAGGTCCCAGCAGCGTGACGAATTCCCCGTCATGTATGTCCAGGTTGAAGCCGCCCAGAACCTGCTCTCCATCATAGGAAACGGTAATGTCTTTTAAGGAAATAATCGTATTTTTCAATTCATGCATCTCCTTTGCGGTGGCGCACGCAGGCGCCGAAGTTAGCTGCGTGTCTATGTTATTCGCATATAACCCGGCCCGGTTTTGGTATGAGTGCCTCCCGCAAAGGATGGTGTATTATTTCGCACTGTCCGGGACAGTTTGAAAAGGACCGTGGCAAAGAAACCGAACCGCTTTTATGGCCTGGCGTACCTCCGTTAAGCCGGCCTTTTTCAGATGCAGACGCAATCATTCAGGGAAGTGCCCGCGACATTAGACAAAAAGGGTTGAAGACACTTCAAAGGAAGAGCCAGAGGCTCTTCCTTACTATAAGTGATATTGAAGGGTTTGTCAATTGTTTCCCATGATTTTTCCGGGAATCGGTCAGATTCCGCTTTTTCTGCCGGCTGTCGGGCTGTGGAAATCAAGGTGCGGACAAAGCAAAACTTATTAAGTTCCTGGCAGATTTACGGAAGATTGACGGAAAGCTGCTGGCTGAAATGCTCGATGTGGCAGAGACGCTGCTGGAGCTCACAAGGGAGAGGGAATGGATAAAAACAACTTCAAAGCCATATGATATGATTCATAAGTTCATTGAGGAGACAGACAGGGACATGGAAAAACTGAGGGCGAGCATGGAGCTGACATTGGAAGAAGCATGCGGGGAGGTGTGATTATGCCTTTTCCATTTTTATTGATAGGGATAGGAACGGTAACCGCGTGAAGAAGAAATGAAAACGGCGGAGACGCTTTGCAGGGGAATCCGCATGCGGGCAGATATGTTTTACCGACTGCTGATAAGACTGGAATCCATGTTTGACCCGCTTGTATATGAATTGGAGAAAACGATTGCTGCCGTCGGCACAGACTACAGAATGTATTCCCGGGAGCAAAAGCAGACCGTCGCGAAAGCGCTCTCCCTGGCAGGGGCATTGAAAGCGGTGCTTGATACTCCGATTTTAACAGAGGATGGCCAACTGACTCCTGAATCCGAAAAAGTTGCGGAGAGAATCCAGGCCGTTATGAAGGAAGAAAAGTAATATGCCTGTATAGCCCCGGCCTTGCTGAACATTTCGCGGCATCCAGAAGGCATCTCGCGGCAAATGGATGAACCCGCTGCTTTCCATAGCCGAAAAGAAAAAGGAAGCTGGAGAAAATGCCTGACAGTATCAGGTTGAAAGAGCTAAATGTTTATGGCAATGCGGATTCATGGAAATTATGATCATTCCGGAACCGGCCACGCAGAAAGGGTGAAGGAAAGACTGAGTTACAATATATTAGTAGTAGACGACGAAAAAGAACTGGCCGACGTGATTGAGCTCTATCTTATGGGGGACGGTTACACGGTTCATAAATGTTACACGGGCAGGGAAGCCCTGGAGTGCATCGCGCACACGGACCTGGATCTGGCAATCCTGGATGTGATGCTCCCGGACGGGGACGGCTTTCAGATATGCAGGAAAATCCGGGAGAAATCCTATTATCCCATTATCATGCTTACGGCAAAAGGGACGGATGCGGATAAGATCAGGGGGCTGGCAATCGGGGCCGATGATTACATCACGAAACCTTTTAACCCGTTGGAGGTGGCCGCCCGGGTAAAAACCCAGCTGCGGCGGTACCGGCTCTATAACAATGCTGCTCCGAAACCGGAGGAGCCGGCGCATGAGTATGATATCCGTGGTCTGGTAATCAACAGGGACAGCCATAAGTGCTTTCTCTTTGGAAAAGAACTGCAGCTGACCCCCATTGAGTTTGCCATCCTCTGGTATCTCTGTGAGCGGCAGGGCAGCGTCGTCCCTTCCGAGGAGCTCTTTGAGGCGGTATGGGGCGAGAAATTCCTGCAGAATAACAACACCGTCATGGCCCATATCGGACGTCTGCGGGAAAAGATGGGCGAGCCCGCCAGAAATCCCAGATTCGTCAAAACAGTATGGGGGGTAGGCTACACCATTGAAAAATAAAAAGGATTTCCGCCAGTTCCGCGTGCGGATTCTGCTCCGGACGTTTGGGGCGCTGACAGCTGCCGCTGCCGTCATTTATATAACTTATTCTGTTTTGCAGCATGTCGGATTTGCCGACGGGATGGTTGCGTTTTTTCAGTTTGTCTTTGGCATAAACTATGAGGCCGCCCTGCAGCTGTATGAGCGGACCTTTCGCAGGCATATGGATATGATGATTCTGTGTTCTTTCCTTCTGGTGTTCGCCGGATTGTTCTGGATTTATCTGCGCTGGCTGACAGGGTACCTTGAGGCTGTCAGCAGGGGAATGGACATCCTGCTTGAGGATGACCCCAAAGATATCTCGGATATCTTGGATATCCCGGATGTCCTGAATATTCCGGGGAGAGCCCCTTATCTCCGTTCCGGGGAGATTTCCCTGCCTCCGGAGCTGTTCTCCATCGAGCGGAAAATGAACCTGGCAAAGCACAGGATGGTACTGCAGAACCGTCATATGCGCGAGGCCGAACAGCGGAAAAATGATCTGATCATGTACCTGGCCCATGATTTGAAGACACCGTTGGCTTCCACCATCGGCTATCTGAACCTGCTCCGGGACGAAAGGCAGATTTCCGAAGAACTGCGGGAGAAATATCTCGGGATCGCGCTTGGAAAATCGCAGCGGCTGGAGGAGCTGATCGACGAGTTTCTGGAAATCGCCAGGTACAGCCTGTCTGATATTATACTGCAGTATAAGGAAATCAACCTCACCCGCCTGTTGGAGCAGCTGGTATATGAGTTTCAGCCTATTCTGGACGGGAAGAACCTGACCTGCCGTCTGGCGGCGGAGGAGGGTATCCTGTTGAAATGCGATGCCGATAAAATGCAGAGGGTGTTCGACAATCTTTTGCGCAATGCCGTGCTTTACAGTTATGAGGGGACTGAAATCACCATTGAAGCCGCGCGCGGGGAAGATAATCTGGTATTGAAATTTTCCAATCACGGCGATACGATTCCGGAGAAAAAGCTGGAGCGGCTCTTTGAGCAGTTTTACAGCATGGATACGGGACGCGGCACTGGGGGAACCGGCCTGGGGCTTGCCATTGCCAGGCAGATTGTCATGCTTCATAAGGGGACAATCACGGCAGAAAGCGAAAATGAGCTGACGGTCTTTACCGTGACGCTTCCGGTTTTATAGAAAATCGTAAGAAATTCCGCAGAAAAAAAGCAGAATACCGTGTGGAGAAACGGAAAAAAGGCGTTTTTGCTTTTGGTACAATGAGTGTACTAAGGCAGAAGCGCCTTTTTCTACTGACAGCGGGCTAAGGAACTGGAGGAAGGACCATAGACTGGCAGCAGGCTGTCTCATGACAGTTCTTAAGCGGGCATGCCATGCGCATTAAAGTCATAGCATATGGTTTGCGGCTGCTGCGGAGAAAGAATCGCCAAGCCTGGATTTTACAGAGAAACAGGGAGGATATTTCACATGGAACTGCTGATCAATAAGGTTTCCAAAACGTTCAAAGACAAGAAAGCCGTGGACGGTATCAGCCTGGAGCTGACACCGGGAGTCTGGGGCCTGTTGGGGGCCAACGGCGCGGGCAAGACGACCCTGATGCGGATAATAGCCGGGATCATGCGTCCTGACTTCGGGCAGGTGGTATATGACGGTGTGCCTGTCCGGGTTCTGGGAGAGCGCTACCGGGATATTTTCGGCTATCTGCCCCAGGAGTTCGGTTTTTCTCCGGAATTCACGGTGAAGGATTATCTGGCTTATGTGGCTGCCCTGAAGGGGCTGTCCGAGGGGGAGAGCAGGCGGAGGATACAGGAACTGCTGGAGCGGGTTTCCCTGACGGATGTGTATCACAAAAAGATTGCCAGTCTCTCCGGAGGGATGAGGCGCAGGGTGGGGATTGCCCAGGCTTTGCTGAATGACCCGGAGGTGTTGATCCTGGACGAACCTACCGGGGGCCTGGATCCCGGGGAGAGGGTGCGTTTCCGTAATCTGCTGTCGGAGTTTGCCCATGACCGCATTGTTTTGATTTCCACCCATATCGTCCCCGATGTGGAGTACATCGCCACCTGCCATGCCATCATCCGCAGCGGAAGGCTGCTGGCTGTCGGGACAACGGAGGAGCTGGTTCAACTGGTGGAGGGGAAGGTATGGAGCTGTACGATTCCGGCGGAGGCCGCGGCGAAGTATGAAAGCAGGCTTCAGGTGGCCAGTCTGCGGAATGAAAACGACGGCTGTGTTTCCATCCGCTATCTGGCGGAGCGTCCCTGCAATGACAGTTCCTTCCCTTGCGCGCCCCGCCTGGAGGACCTGTATTTGTGGCTGTTTCCGCAGGGCGGCGGGGAAAACCGTAAGAGAACCAGTGGAAAAAGAGTCGGGAGGTATGAATAAATGAGGATATATTATTTAGAATTAAAACGAGTACTGAAGTCAAAATTTACCTTGATTTTGCTTGCTCTGGCGCTTCTGCTTTCCGTTCTGCTTGCCTGGCTGCCTGTTACCTACTGTTACAGCAATTACACGGACGAGGCCGGAAACGAGGTAAATCTCACCGGCCTGGCATCTGTCGCCTATGAAAAAGAACGCCAGGCAGATGCCGCCGGACCAGTCACTCCGGAACGGGTGCGGGAGGCCGTGGAGACCTATCAGGCCTGCCTTGCGTCATACGGCGTGACGGAATCCTATGAGCTGCCGGAGGGTGTCTATGAGCGGGAAATCCTCCCCATCGCCCCCCTGCTCCACG
>CANDMH010000189.1 GCA_947385785.1 uncultured Lachnospiraceae bacterium | reverse complement strand
ATTTTTATAAGAGATTTTTTGCGCAGCAGTTCAAGCGCTCCTGCCTGCCGGACGGGCCGAAAGTGGGAAGCGTGGCGCTCTCTCCCCGGGGGGATCTGCGGATGCCTTCCGATGCGAGTGTGGCGTTGTGGATGAAGGAAGCGGAGGGTGAAGCTTTGAAAAGCGCAGGAACCAGAAAATTGTCCATTTAAACGCATTGTGCGAAATGATGGAGGCCCTTACCGGAGATACACGTTTTACGGCCTGTATAGGGGAACTGTTGAAAAAGCAGGGGGAAGGAAAGGAGATTGTTATGTGTGAATATATTGATATGCTGGAGGCAAGAGGCGAAGCAAGGGGTGAGGCAAGGGGCGAAAACCGTCTGGCAAACCTGATACAGACACTCCTGAAAGAAAAAAATACAGCGAGATAGAAGCAGTGTCCGGAAACCGCGAGAAACGCCATGAATTATATAAGCAGTATGGCATTTGACAGTATGTATAAAAACGGCTATAAACCGCTTTCTTTTTTTCCTTGACATATTAACCAGTTTCGGATATAATACGTTTAATTTCATATTCGAGCGATCGAAAGAGGCAATGATAAGAAGAAGTAGCACATGGTGGAGCATACAGAAAGCAGCCGGGTGATGAGAGGCGCATGGGAAGCCTTCGTGTGAATACATCTTTGAGCTTCGCACCGAATCTCGTAAACGGCTCCCTGATGAATCCTGACGGCTTTATACCGAATCCTGACGGTTTCATGCCGAATTCCAATAACGAGTAGTAGGCTGCGACGGTTCCTGCACCCGTTATCGTGCTAGGGTATTATCCTTGTACTATACTCGTGAGCGAATATATTTGCCAGATATCTGTCTTGCAGCGGATGCGCTTACCTGTTATATGTTTACGCTGGCAAATATTTTTGGCCGTGTAGATAGAGTGGACGTACCCGAAGAGACAGGCTGTGTGAACAGTCTGTAAACATTAGGTGGTACCGCGAAAGTCTGTGACTCTCGTCCTTTTGAAGGACGGGAGTTTTTTTGATGCACGGGCACCCAAAGCGTCTGGAAATATGGCGGCAGAGGCTGGCGGATGCCCGGCGCGCGGGCAGGGGAAAAGCTTTTGCCTAATGAAATTGCAGCAGTTATTTTCCGACAGTTCCAAAGGAATTGTCACTAAATAAATTTGTAGGATTCCGCACGGGAAGATACATATATACTGGTGTTTCATTCCTGAAAGTGCAAATTTATTTCTTGACAATTCCAAAGAAAAATCAATGGAGGAAATCAAAGAGAAAGGAAAGGATGAAAAGATGGAGGCAAAGAGAGTGGATGTAACGGAAGAAAAGGCGCAGGCCGCCGAGCTGGCAGCGCAGGTGCGTCACCAGATGCGGGTTATCAAACAGGGGGCAGCGGAATTAATCGGTGAGGAGGAGCTGGAAGCGAAGATTACCCGAAGCATTCTGACAGGCGTTCCCATGAGGATTAAATTTGGCATGGATCCCAGTGCGCCGGATATTCACCTGGGCCATGCGGCGGCCCTGCGGAAGCTGAAGCAGATGCAGGATCTGGGACACGAAATCGATATCGTGATTGGAGATTTCACCGCGAAGATAGGCGACCCCACCGGTAAAAGCAAGGGCAGAAAGGCAATGACGGAGAGCGAAGTCCTTGTGAACGCACAGACTTATCAGGATCAGATATTCCATATTCTTGACAGGGAGAAAACCCAGGTGCGTTTTAACGGAGAGTGGCTGGAGCTGCTGAACCTGAATGAAGTGCTGCGTCTGGCGTCCACTGTCACTGTGGCCAGGATGCTGGAGCGGGATGATTTTCAGAATCGGTTCAGGGGAGGGATTCCCATTGGCCTGCATGAATTTTTTTACCCGCTGATGCAGGCTTATGATTCCGTGGAACTGAAAGCGGATCTGGAGTTAGGAGGAACTGACCAGACCTTTAATATCCTTATGGGCAGGCAGCTGCAGAAGGACAGGGGACAGGAGCCCCAGGCGGCATTGTTCATTCCTCTTCTGGAGGGGATTGACGGTGTGGAGAAGATGAGCAAGAGTCTTGGAAATTATATCGGCATATGCGAGGATGCCCGAACCATGTTCACCAGGGTGATGCAGGTGCCGGACTCCCTGATTGTGAAATACTTTGAACTGGCCACGGACATCCAGCCGGAGGAGCTGGATAAGGTAAAGGAGGCGCTGGCGGACGGGTGCAATCCAAGAGACTGTAAGCTGGCTCTGGCGGAAATGATTACTTCCCTCTACCACAGCGCGGAGGAAACCGCGGAGGCTGGAAAATTTTTCCGGGAGGCGTTTACCAATAAAGCAGTTCCGGAGCAGGCGGAGATTCTGGAAGTGGTTTTGGAGAGCGGCACATTGCTGGACTGTATCCGTCCTCTGGTAAATGCCGGAATCACCGGAAGCGGCGCGCAGTTCAGGCGGCTGGTGGCCCAGGGCGGCATACAGAAGAACGGTGTCAGGGTGGAAAGCGTTGAGGAAAAGGTACAGACGGATGATGTGCTGAAAGTCGGTAAGCGGAGGTTTGTGCGGATTAAAATGTGCTGAATAAAGTATGGTTTTCGTCGAATTTCAGACGAGAAAGGCGGCATGAAAAAGCCCGTATAACAGAGGCATCTGCCAGGAAACGTCAGGATACTTCCTTCAGAATCCGGGCAGATGCGAGCAGAAGCCCAGAGCCAGCACCCCCGGGTGCGTCAGTTATTTCCCGGCAATTTCAGGCCGCCGCGAGGTCAGGCGCCGCTGCCCGGGCGAACTGACTGCCGCGAGGTCAGGTGCCGCTGCCAGGACGAAGTGACTGCCGCAAAGTCAGGCGTCTCTGCCAGGACGAAGTGACTGCCGCGAAGTCAGGCACCGTTGCCAGGACGAACTGACTGCCGCGAGGTCAGGCGCCTCTGCCAGGGCGGATGGCACTGTAGAAATAATAGGTTCCGGCGCTCACATGATGGATTCTGCCGTCGATTATGACCTCGGCTTCCACCGGGGTGGTAATCTCGTAACGCCACATGCCGTCGGATTTTTTCCACTGGGAGCGAATCAGCCCGTGCCTGGTGTGCAGGGAAGCCTTCAGCCAGTCCAGGCGCCCGTCGGGCATGGGGGCTATCCGCACCTTTTCGTAGCCTGGGGCGGCGGGGGTGATGCCGGCGGCGACACCGTACACCCAGTCAGCCACGGAACCGTAGGCGTAATGGTTGTAGGAGTTCATGTCCGCGCTCCAGAAACCGCCGTCCTCCATGATGCCGTCCCAGTGCTCCCAGATCGTGGTGGCGCCTTTGGTCACGGGATAGAGCCAGGAAGGATACTGCTCCCGCAGAAGGAGAGAGTATGCCAGTTCCGTATATCCGTAATCGCTGAGTACATGGAGGAGGTAAGGGGTACCCACGAAACCTGTCTGGAGCTTTACACCGCAGGACTCCACCATCCGGGCCAGCTGGTCCGCAGCCGACTGACAGTCGGGAGTCAGACGGAAATGGGCGGCCAGGACGCATTCCGTCTGTGTCCTGTATTCCGGATAGGTCTTTCGGAAGGCTGTAACGATATCCCTGTAAAGCGTCTCATAAGCGGACACGTCCCTGCCCAGCGCCTTTCCCGCTTTGACCACCAGTTCTGTAGAGCGGGCATAAAAGGCGGAGGCGATAAAGGTTTCGTCGCTGGAGCCCTTGTAGCTTCCGGAGGGAGCATCCAGGCCAAGCCAGTCGCCGTAATGGCTGCCGCCGGTCCACAGGCCGGGAGTGGTGGTAGAGGCTGTAATGTAATCCACCCACTTGTGCATACATTCAAACTGATTTTCCAGGATAGCAGGATTGCCGTATGCCCGGTATACCTCCCAGGGACAGACAGCGGCGGCGTCTCCCCAGGCAGCGCTGGCCTGCGGCGCCTGAAGCAGGTCGGGAATCACATGTCCTACATATCCGTCTTCATGTTGGTCCGCCGCCATATCCGCCAGCCATTTGGTGAAGAATTTTTCCGCGTCATAATTCAGGCAGGCAGTGCGGGCAAATACCTGCGCGTCCCCTGTCCAGCCCAGTCTCTCGTCCCTCTGAGGGCAGTCGGTGGGCACGTCCACGAAATTCCCTTTCTGGCCCCAGATAATGTTGTCAAAGAGACGGTTCAGCTTCGGGTCGGAACAGATTAAACGGCCGGTGCGTTTCATGGCGGAATGGACGGCGATGGCGGTAAAGCATTCCGGCGCCGCATTCTTAAGGCCTCCGGGAAATTGGTTCACCCGGATATAGCGGAAGCCCCAGAAGGTCAGCTTCGGCTTGTAAACCTGCTGTCCGTCGCGGCAGATATAGCGGTACTGCGCCTTTGCGCTTCTGTAATTTTCCGTATAGAAATTGCCTTCCTTATCCAGGACCTCGGCAAAGGAAAGATCCAGGACTTCACCGGATTTCCCTGCCAGGGCGGATTCCACATAGCCGGTCACCTCCTGGCCGAAATCGATGACAAGCTCACCCTTCGGGGTGGTAAAGGCCCGGGCGGCCGATATGCGTTCCTGTTCCCTGATTTCTTCGCCCTGTTGGGGAATCAGGGTATCCCAGGGACCTTCGAAACACATCACTTCCCCGTCTATGGCAGGCGCAAGGGAGGCATCGTAGATTTCTCCGTCATAGATTTCAGAGAAACGGACTCTGCTTTCGGATACCTTCCAGTCTGTGTCGGTGGCAAAGCTTTCGCTGTGTCCGTCTGTGTAAGTGACGACTAACTGCGCCAGCAGGCCTGCGGGCCTGTCGTTCAGCCCCTGTTGATAAGGCGAGCTCTGAAAGCCGGGCATGGGGCTTCGATACCACCCCCTGCCAACGGTAACGGTCAGGGTATTTTCTTTTTCCAACAGCGCTGACACATCATATTCCTGGTACTGGAGTCTCTTATAATAGCTGGTCCAGCCCGGCGCCAGGATAAAATCCCCCACCCTTTTGCCGTTCAGTTCAGCCTCATATACACCCAGCGCGGTGATAAAAAGTTTTGCTTCCGTTACATTTTCCCGTTCGGGGAGGGTAAAATGCCTCCCGTAGACAGGCGCCGCGTCCCCTGTGTCCGCGGCGGGTCTGATCCAGTTTGCAATCCATTTCATAGAATGTAATCCTCCTTAAGTCTGCTTTATCATTGTCTTTCGGAATGAGCTCATACTATTAATTTATCAGAAAACAGGATAATAAAAAAGAAGTGTTTTTGACGGAAACAAGGGGCTTTTTTGACCTGATACAGAAAAGGGAAGCATTCTCAGAGAGAGGAGGCGGCTTTTCGGTATTCCCTGGGCGTCAGCCCGGTCATTCGCTTGAAAACCCGGTTAAAAAACTTCATATCCTCATATCCGGACATCTGGGCGACGGTCTGTATGGGCAAAGTACCGCCGGTCAAAAGGGCGCAGCACTTTTCGATTCGGATTTTCTGAAGATACTCCTGGGCGGACAGTCCTGTTTCCTGCTTGAAACGCCTGCTCACATAAGGAAGGCTGTAATGGTATTCCCGGCAGAAGCTGCCCAGGACGGCTCTTTCCCTGTAATTTGTTTCCAGATAGCGCACGGCTTCGAAGATGATATTGCTTCTGGCATTCTGACGGATCTGTTCCATGGATTTTTCCCGAGCGGACTGGGCCTGTACCACCTGACGCATGGTAAGGATCAGAATCTCCATCAGGCGAGCGCGTATAATCTCCGGATAGCCGGTATCCCGTTTTTCATATTCCTGCTGCATTCCAAGCAAAAGACGGAGGATTCTGCCATCCGTATCGTGGAAAATCCGGTTCGCGGGGGTTTTGCCGAAGTACTGTCTGTGATAACGGATCAGGCATACCCGCAGCAGTTCGTCAAAGGAATGGCAGCCTGTCAGGGTGCCGTCAATGATTTCCGCCAGAAACAGGCAGTTGATCAGAGTGAAATCCCTGCAATTCCGGTAACTGTGGCAGCTGCCGTAATCTATGATAAAATAATCGCCTTCCGAGATGTCGCAGGCGACGCCGTTTAAGGTCTGTGACGCATATCCGCCTGTCACATAGGCCAGTTCAAAGCAGTTGTGGTCATGCGCCTGAATATCCTCCTGTACAAAAGGTTTGACTGCCATTTTATCGTTCGGATCGTCTGCGATCTGGTGGAGGGGGACTGTGTGGTGTTTCTGCATATGAAAAATCCTTTCGTTCCGCAATCTTTTTGTGCCGCTCGGAATCCTCACGGATTATCGGAACACTTCCCTGGCGCCGCAATAAACTTCCCCGCAGCAGGCTGCGTGCGGGGGATTAACCCCAACTTCGCTTTGCACGGTAAAATTCTGCTCGCATAGGCAGCGGGGAATGAACCCGTGACAGATTCAATTACAGGAAGCTGCACCTGCTTCCTAATATAGTTTATTTGCCATGGAAAGTCTACCCTTTTTTGACGAGATAACATTATGGTTTGGGGATTTTGGGGTCTGGAATTGTCAGACACGTTCCTGTGATATGGCTTTGCAGAAGGGCCAGAGAGCGGTAATCTCTAATCACAAGGAAGCGTCAGGAAATAAATTTGCTGGATTTCGTACGGACAGCCGCATATATAGCAGTGTTTCGTTCCTGAAAGCCCAAATTTATTTCTTCAGAATTCCCAAGGAAATGTCAAGATGCACCAGTTATTTTCCGACAATTTCCAAGTAGTTATAAAAACTACATTTAAAGAGGTAAATATGATAAAAAGTAATGTAGATAAATGTTTGCTATTGCTATTTCTGCCAGGACGTGGTAT
>CANDMH010000188.1 GCA_947385785.1 uncultured Lachnospiraceae bacterium | reverse complement strand
CATGCAAAGAGCGGCGGCGGGCAGCTTTTGATCTGTACGGCGGGCAGCGGCTGGTATCAGGAGGAAGGCAAAGAGGCGGTCAGCCTGGAACCGGGCATGGTCATCACGATCCCGGCGGAAGTGAAGCACTGGCACGGGGCAAAGGCGGACAGTTGGTTCTCCCATATTGCGGTGGAAGTTCCCGGCGAGGAGACCGGGAATGAATGGTGCGAGCCGGTGGATGACGAGACATATGGAAAGTTGGGATAATGATTTGGAGCAGGAAGCATTTTCATTGGAAACATTGATTGGAAAGGATGACTGATATGATGCAGTATACAAAATTAGGCAATTCAGAATTGCAGGTTTCCCGTATCTGTATGGGATGCATGGGATTTGGCGATGCAGGAAACGGGCAGCACTCATGGACCATTGACGAGGAGCACTCCCGTGAAATCATAAAGCGGGGGCTGGAACTGGGCATCAATTTTTTTGATACGGCCATCGGCTACCAGAGCGGCACCAGCGAGCAGTATCTGGGAAGGGCGCTGCGGGACTATGCAAGGCGGGAAGACGTTGTGGTGGCAACGAAGTTCCTGCCGCGGACGCAGGAGGATGTGGAAAAAGGAATCACGGGGCAGCAGCATATTGAGCGGATGATCGATAAAAGCCTTGAAAATCTGGGTATGGACCATGTGGATCTGTACATTTATCATATGTGGGACTATCAGATGCCGCTCTACGACATCATGGAGGGGCTGAACCGCGTCGTAAAAGCGGGAAAAGCCCGGTATATCGGCATATCAAACTGCTTTGCGTGGCAGCTTGCAAAGGCAAATGCCCTTGCCGAGAAGGAAGGCTTTGCAAAATTCGTATCGGTGCAGGGGCATTATAACCTGATCTTTCGGGAAGAAGAGCGGGAAATGGCGGGGCTGTGCGCACAGGATCATATCGCCATGACGCCCTACAGCGCGCTGGCAGGGGGAAGGCTGTCAAAGCAGCCCGGCGAGACCTCTAAGCGTCTGGAAGAGGACAGCTATGGGAAATTCAAATATGACGCTACGGCAGGGCAGGACGGCGTGATCATTTCGCGGGTGGCGGAGCTTGCCGGACAAAAAGGGGTAAGCATGACGGAAATTTCACTGGCATGGCTGCTCACAAAGGTTACCGCTCCGGTGGTGGGAGCGACGAAACTGCACCATGTGGAGGGAGCGGCAAAGGCAGTTGACCTGACGTTAAGCGATGGGGAACTGGCTTATCTGGAGGAACCTTATGTTCCCCACAGGCTGGTGGGCGTCATGGCGCAGAATACGGCGGCGGCAGCGAAGGAAAAACATGTGTGGTCTACAGGAAATCAGAAGATTTGATGGCGAATGCGGAACTTTAATGGAGGTATCAGAGATGACGAACTTTTACGAAACTGATCCGGAATTCATGAGGATCATAGATCATTTTACATTAGAAGAGGTGGTGAAGGAACCCGGTCAGGAACTGCCGGAGGAGACACGCTGTCTGGCGATTCTTGCCACGTTGTTAGGCTGTCAGGGGCTTACGGTTTATCAGGATTTTCTGCCGCAGGCGCTGGATGGCGGACTGACGCCCGTTATGGTGAAGGAGATGGTCTATCAGGCGGCAGACTATCTGGGGATTGGCAGGGTCATGCCGTTTTTGTCGGCTACCAACGAGATTTTGACTGCGCGGGGCGTCGAGCTGCCGCTTCCTGCACAGGCGACGACGACCATGGAAGACAGGCTGGAAAAGGGTGCAGGCGCGCAGGCGGAGATTTTCGGGGAGCATATGAAGGAGGCGTGGAAGGCAGGCCATATCAACCGGTGGCTGGCGGCGAACTGCTTCGGCGACTATTACACGAGGGGCGGCCTTGATCTGAAACAGCGCGAACTGATCACGTTCTGCTTTCTGGCGGCACAGGGCGGCTGTGAACCCCAGCTTATAGCCCACGCCAGAGGAAACATGAACCTTGGCAGCGACAGGGATTTCCTGATCCGGGTGATATCACAGTGTCTGCCCTATATCGGTTATCCCCGCAGCCTGAATGCGGTCAATTGTGTCAATAAGGCTGCGGAATCATAAAAAAAGACGCACAAAGCGGAGGCAGTATGAAGACAAAGGCAAAAGTAAAGTGGACGCTGGACGTCCTGATGACGGCGGTGCTGTTTTTCCTGATGGGCTATCAGTTCTGGGGCGAGACCGCTCATGAGTGGATTGGGGCAGGGATGCTTGTGTTGTTTGTTGTCCATCAGGTCCTTAACCGGAGCTGGTATAAAAATCTGTTCCGGGGAAGGTATACCCCCATCCGTACCCTGCAATGCCTCGTGAACATCTTGACGCTTGCAGCAATGCTGGCGCTGATGTACAGCGGGATCACCATGTCCCGGCATGTGTTTGCGTTTCTGCCCATACGGGGCGGGCTGATGCTGGCAAGACGGCTGCATATCTTGGGTTCTTATTGGGGTTATCTGTTGATGAGCCTGCATCTTGGCCTGCACTGGGGGATGGTCTGCAGGCTGGCGGTAAAAAAGAAGATACCCAAACGTAAATATCAGGCGGCAGGTCTGATCATAAGCCTGCTGATTGCAGTTTACGGAGTCCGGGTTTTTATCAGAAGAAATTTTCTGACGTATCTTTTTCTGCGCAGTGAATTTGTCTTTTTGGATTATGAGGAACCAAAGCTGTTGTTTTTTCTGGATTACTTTGCATTGATGGGACTTTGCATTTTTGTCGCGCATTATGGCGCAAAACTGGCCAGGAAGACATGCCGCTGCAGTTTGACAAAGTCCGCACGGGGACATTGAAGATGGAGCCGAAAGAACTGGTATCCGATGCCGCCCTAAAGTTTCTGCATGACTATGAATACGCGGCTGGATACGACACGGATGGGCAGATCATGAGGGCGTCTTCCGGAAAGCAGGTGTCCTGGCTGATGATGAAACGAATCGATAATCCTGAAATCAAAAGGGACAATTCTGTCCCGAAATTCTATTTATAAATAAAAATTGCCCTGTAACATGAATGTCTGGCTAGAAGACTGTTAGATTGTGAAAATGATTGTGAGGATCATAGAAAAATTCTTGCAGAACCTGTGTACGGAAGGGTATAATAAAGAAAAATGGCATTGCTCGGAAAAGAGAAAAAAGTCTGCAGCATGGGGCGTGGCTTGCAGAATATTTTGGATTTACAGATCAGGAAGTTCAGGAAATGCTGGGATGTGATCAATCAATGTGATAAATTCAAGGTGACAGGAAGTACAGAGCGCTGGAAAAGCTTCTGCAGTGTGTAGCGGAGACTACAGCTGATTGACATTCTCAAAAAGGAGCAATTATATATGACAGGATGGAAAGACATGCAAAATAAAGAAAAGAAAACAACGGGCAGACAGGTGCTGCTTGTCAATGACCTGGCGGGGTACGGAAAGGTGGCGCTGTCCGCTATGATACCGGTGTTGTCCCATATGGGGCATCATATTTACAACTTGCCCACGGCGCTTGTGTCCAATACGCTGGATTATGGGAAATTTGATATTCTGGAGACGACGGATTATATCCGGAATACGATTCAGGTGTGGAAGGAGCTGGGCTTTCGTTTTGACGCGGTGTCCACGGGATTTATCGTTTCGGACGTACAGGCGAAGATGATCGCGGATTTCTGCCGGGAGCAGAGAAAAGCCGGGGCGGTTATTTTTGTCGATCCGATCATGGGAGACGACGGGAAGCTCTACAATGGTATTACCGAACAGACGATTGCACATATGAAGGAGCTGGTGCAGGTGTCCGACTACATGGTGCCCAATTATACCGAGGCCGCTTATCTGGCCGGGATGAAATACAAAGAGGAAGGGATGACGTCGGAAGAGGCGGACGGGCTGCTCCGAAGGCTTCAGGAAATTGGGGCCAGATCCATGATCATCACCAGCGCACGGGTGGATCATCAGGATGTGGTGATTGTGTATGATTATGCGTCAAAGAAGCGGCATCTTCTGCCGTTTACAAGCATTCCGGTGAGATTTCCGGGAACCGGGGACATCTTTTCCGCAGTCTTTATGGGAAGGCTCCTGGAAGGGGAGACGCTTGTGGACAGCACAAAGAAAGCCATGGATGCAGTGTACACGTTGATTGAGCAGAATAAGGACAATAAGGATAAATTTAAAGGGATACCGCTGGAGACCTGTCTGGAGGTGCTGGAAGGATGAAACGTCCGAAGATTAAGCTTACGCTGGTGGAGAGAAAAGGACCTGTGGGATGCCATCATGGCCATAAGGTGGGAGACTGTTTCGACTTTGATACGGAGAGGGGGAAGCTCTGCCCTATGGCCATGCATGTGGCGTTTCCGTATGTGGATATTTTAAGATATGGCGGGGAGATTCCGGGTTATGAAAAGGGAACCGTGCGGTTTTCTTGTCCGGACGTGAATACGCTGAATATCTTTTTGATTGAACGGCTGGAAGATACGGAGGAACAGAGGCACGGAGAAGAAGAGGATGGATAATAGGGATAAGAGACGGTTCCGCCTGCTGGCGCTGGATTTGGACGGGACGGCGCTTCGCTCGGACGGCAGTCTGTCGGATGACAGCAAAGAGGCGCTTCTTTTGGCTCATAAAGAGGGAATCCATATTGTTGTGGCCAGCGGTCGCTCCTGGGCTTCTCTACCGGAAGAGGTGCTTTCGCTGCCCTGTGTGGAATATGCCATCACTTCTAACGGCGCAGTCGTATACGATGCGAAACATAGGAAGCGGCTGCAGGCATTTTATTTGAAGGAAGAAGCAGTGGAAGAGCTTTTACGAATCGCGGCGGAAGCCGGGGTGATGGTGGAAGGATTTCTAAACGGAATCCCCTATGCGGGTCGTGACTATGTGGAACATCCGGAAAAATTCGGCGTTGGTTTCAGAGCCGCGGCTTATGTAAGGCGGACCAGGCAGCCGGTGGAGGATATTTTCTCCTTCCTGCGGCTTCATGGAGGGGAGCTGGAAAGTCTGGATCTGATCACTGTCGATCCGGAGAAGAAAGAACAGCTTCGTACACGGATCCAAAGAGAGGTAAGGGAGATCTACCTGACTTCCGCAACCCCGATGCTGCTGGAAATATCGGACGTCCGCGGAGGGAAGGCTTCGGGGCTTCGCTTTCTGGCGGAATATCTGGGAATCCAAAGGCAGGAGACTGCCGCTTTCGGGAATGCGGAAAACGATTTGGACATGATGGCGTGGGCCGGTCATGGCGTCGCAGTGGCCAATGCACCTGAGGATGTGCGCATACTGGCGGACGAGGTAACAGCCTCCAATGACGAGGACGGCGTGGGCCGCTGGATTCGGCGGTATCTGGAGGAAATTTTATGAAATGTATATGGAACGATATTGAACAGCATGTGGCTGTCTGTACCTGCTGTCCGTTAAGCAGGGCCAGGCATCTGCCGGTCATGGGCCGCGGAGATCATCAGTCGGATCTTATGTTGATTGCAGAAGCACCAGGAGGTCAGGAGGATCTGCAGGGACTTCCGTTTGTCGGAAGTTCCGGGGAGATACTGGACCGTCTTCTTAAGGACTGCGGACTGAGCAGAGAAGAAATCTACATTACCAACATTATAAAATGTCATCCTCCCGGTAACCGTGATCCCAAAGAGGAAGAAAAGGAAGCCTGTTTTCCTTATCTGAAATATGAGACGTACCTTTTGAAGCCGAGTATTATTGTCTGTCTTGGCCGGGTGGCTGCCCAGCGTATTATAACGCCGGATTTTAAAATCACCAGGCAGCATGGAACCTGGGTATACCGGAAAAACTGCGCATTGACTGCTACATACCATCCTTCGGCAATCTTAAGAGACGAGTCCAAATATGAGATTGTGAAAAAGGATTTTTGTGAGATTGCAAAAAAACGTGCTGAATTGGCGGCAAAATAGAGAATAATTTTGAAATAAGGTTTGCGCATCTTTAAGATCGGGCAGGAAACATGTGATTCGTTCACCTGTTTCCTGCCCGGTTCTGATCATTCCTGTCAGCGGATAAAGTTCGTTCTGCTGTCGTTTTCTGCTTCTGGCAGGGGGATCCCGTTCTTCTTCCCGGTGTCAAAACATTTGATCATCCAGGCCAGATTCCGAGCCAGGTTCCGCATGGTCTGCAGACCTTCCGCGTCCTGCACGGCTTCCCCGGGAGCGGCTCCGTGGACGTTGTTCCAGTAAGTGGACCCTACTACCGGCATCTGTGAGATACCAAAATATTTGTTAAGGCAGTCAAAGGAAGCGGTGGTGCCGCCTCTTCTGGCTACGGCGATGGATGCGCCTGGTTTGAAACGGAAAATACGGCTGCTGCTGTAGAATACCCGATCCAGAAAAGACAGAATGCGACCGCTCGGATGCGCATAGTAGACCGGCGTCCCGAAGACAAAGCCGTCCGCTTCTTTTGCCTTGGCGATAAATGCATTTACGTCATCATCGGTAAATACACACCCGTTTTCAGTGCATTTGTTGCATCCGATACAGTCTCTGACCGGCTTTCCTCCAATCTGCACAATCTCATAGCCAATCCCTTCTTTTTCCAATTGCTTTCCAACCTCAAGGAGTGCAGTGTATGTATTCCCATTTGCTTTTGGACTCCCGTTTAACATCAATACTTTCATGTCTCTTCCTCCTGTTTTTGCGTTCATTGTGTGTTGCATGCGGCTGTCTGCCGTTGTTTTTATTTTAACACAGAAACATTTTGTTTTCCATCTGTTTTCAGATTCTTGCCACGACAAACGCATGAATGTGTTTTACAACCAAACCCATATATCTGATATATT
>CANDMH010000187.1 GCA_947385785.1 uncultured Lachnospiraceae bacterium | reverse complement strand
CCAGTGAGGCCGTGGCCGCCCCGCCGGAAAAGGAATGGACTTATGTGCCGGAATTCCTCACAGTGGCGGATGACAGGGCCAGCTATGGAGACATGCAGCTGGTTGGGGATATGGTATGCTACATTTCCATGGTGGGTGAGGCGGAGGGAGAGCCACAGAAAATGTGCCGGTATTCCCTGACCCACAGAGAGCTGACGCAGGTCTCCTTCCAATGGCCCCTGGAGGAGAAAAATCTGGAGATATGCTCCTTTGCCTTCAATCCAGATCACAGCGTGTGGCTGATCGTCAATGCCTATTCCGCCGACTACAGCCAGCTTAACCGCTATCTGTGCAGATTCGATTCGGAAGGGAACAACATGTCTTTCCAGGACATCACCCAGGAGATGGGGAGAGGCAGCTCGGTGGGGGACATGGCCGTTGACGGGCAGGGCCGGATCTATGTCTTTACCAGCGAATACGCCGAGGGAGAGGAGGCGGGAATCTGGCTGTATACAGGGGAAGGGCGTTATCAGGCAAAGGTTCCTTTCGGCACTTCGGAAACCGTCCGGGTCATGGGGACGGTGGACAGGTCGGAGGAGGGCTTATACGTCTGCGTCAGCAAGGGGGAGAATCCGGAACATTGCGCCATGCTGGAGGTGGATTTTGAGGGAAAAAGGCTCATGGAGGTGGACGCAGAATTTCCAAATATCAACGGGTTATGTGAGATAAGGCAGTCCCCAGCGGATTCGGCAGACGGGGCTTTCGGCAGCCAAAACTCGTTTGGAGGAGGCGATTCTGCCGGACAAAAAGGGGCTTCCGATAGCCAAAGTTCGTCTGGAGGAGGCGATTCTGCCGGACAAGAAGGGGCTTCCGATAGCCAAAACTCGTCTGGAGGAGGCGATTCTGCCGGACAAGAAGGGGCTTCCAATAGCCAAAGTTCGTCTGGAGGAGGCGATTCTGCCGGACAAGAAGGGGCTTTCGGCAGCCAAAGCTCGTCTGGAGGAGGCGATTCTGCCGGACAAGAAGGGGCTTCCGATAGCCAAAGCTCGTCTGGAGGAGGCGATTCTGCCGAATCGAACAAGGCTCCCGATAAAGAAACGACGGGAGAATACAATCTTCTTCTGTACGATGACAAGTATGTCTATGGATATGATTTTCCTGCAGAGAGCAAGAAATCCAGGCAGTCTCCGGAGGAGCTGTTCGCCTGGACGGACAGCGACATCAACGGTTATTTCGTGGAGGATTTCAGCATCCTGGAGGACGGCAGATATTACGTTACTGTGGAGGATTGGACAAATGAAGACAGATGTATAGCATTGCTGTGCAGGACAAGGACGGAGGATGTGGTTCCATGCAAAAACCTGGTTCTGGCCGCCGTGGACGGGGACAGCAATCTGGCCGCCCTGGCCGTGAGGTTCAACAGGAGCCAGGAGCGATATCGCATCGATGTGCAGGATTACGGTTCCCTGACGGATCTATATAACGCCATATTGACCGGGGAGGCCATGGACCTCATCGATTTGTCCGGGGTCGATGTGGAAAGCCTCATGCGGCAGGGGGTCTTTGAGGATCTGCGCCCCTTTCTGGAGCAGTCGGAATCCCTTGCCCCTGACGACTTCGTGGAGGGGATACTGGAAACCTACACCATTGATGGCACGCTTGTGGGCATTCCGGATAGCTTTACACTGCGGACCGTAGCGGGGGACAGGACGCTTTTAGAGGGTGAGGCTGGCCTGACCCTGGAGAGATTGCTGGCAATCGCCCAGAGCAATCCCGAAGTGCTGCCCATCGGGGAAGTCACCAAGAACGAGATGATGCAGTATCTCATGATGTTCAATCAGGATGCCTTTATCGACTGGGAGACTGGGGAGTGCCGCTTCGACTCCCCGCAGTTTCAGGCTGTGATGGAATTCGTGAACCGATTTCCGGATTCGCTGGAAAAGCTTCCGGGGGAGGATTCCCTTCCGCGAAAAATCCATGATGGCCGGGTCCTGTTCGCCATAGCAGATATTTGGGGTATAGGGAATTTCCAGCGTTGTGAGGGGATGTTCGGGGAGACGGCAGCCTACGTGGGCTTCCCCACTGTGGACGGCAGCGGCGGGACGCTGCTTTTCCCGGAAAATGCTTTCGGAATCACGGCCATGTCGCAATATAAGGAAGGGGCATGGAAGTTCATAGAAAGCGTCCTGGATTCAAAAGAGGAAGAGCAGATGGAGCCGAGAGAGCTGGTTAACAGCTTACGCTGGCAGCTGAACGGACTTCCTTCCGTGAATAAAATCATGAATATGATGAATGAGTACTATCTGGAGGATGACCGTAGGTGGGCGGAGAAGGGGAGGAATTTCGGATTCCTGACATATGAAGACGGTTGGATTATCGAATTCCACGCCCTGACCCAGGAGGAAATCGACACTGTGCTGGAGCTGGTAAAGGACGCAAGGCCTTTCTATTCCGCGGAAGAAGATAATGTAGTCAAAATCATCGGCGAGGAGGCGCCCGCCTATTACAGCGGGCAGAAAACTCTTGAGGACGTGGCAAAAATTATCCAGAACCGGGTCCAACTCTATGTGAACGAGCATCGGTGAGGAGCAGGGTTCCTGGAAGCTCCTTCCGCAATGGCATTATCGATCTCTGGGCGGAGACCGGTTTTCTAATATGGAAAAAAGCAAAAAGGGTGAAGACCGGTAAGCTGATACCCGGCAACCGTTCGGGAAATATCAATCAGCGTCCGAATATAAACGCCTATCTGCTCGGAGCTTTCATAAAGATACCCCATATATAATTGCTGCTCATCGTTTAGTTCCGTTTCCTTTATTAAGTCGATATTTCCTTGAATGACAGTCAGGGGCGTTTTCAAATCGTGAGCAAGAGCCGCTATAAAGAAAAGGATGTGATACTATGAGGATTCTGGTAGTCGAAGATGACCGGCTTTTGAACAACACCTTGTGCTATAACCTGACCACGATGGGATATACCGTAGATGCTGCATTGTCAAGGCAGGCGACGCTAAAATGTGAATTACTCCCCGGAGGTTCGGACGGTAAAATATTGAGGGAATGAGGCGGAGGAGCTTCTCACCGGAGAAAAAGTGCAGGAGGGACAGACGCTGCATATAGAACCCTGGAATCTGCGGGTGCTGGAGAGGGCGCAGTCACGGTCATTGTGAACTGGAGGCGCAAAAAAGTATTGGCGGAGCTGGACGCCCGAAAGGGAGGCACCTTCACAGTAAACCTCCAGACTTTCATGCAGCGTAGAGCGGTTGGCTGCATGGGGGATTACTGTGGAGCCCATTCGATGGCGATGCCTGTCGTGTTGGGACCTACGTGGGAGGACACAATCAGATTTAACGTTGCCTCATAATCGCTGTTCACCAGGGATTTGCATTTTTCAAACAGGTCTTTGTTGCCCACATAGATAGAGCCAAGTCTGTTGATTTTCCGGGATCCCGCAATGTGCTGGAGATTTCGGAGGGCTGCATTGATGCCGCGGTTTTTCCGATAAGGCTCGATGCGGCCATGATTCATGGTGAGGATCACCTTAATGTCCAGGATATCTCCGATCTTTCCCACGCTGGGAGAGACTCGCCCGCCCTGTACCAGGTATTTAAAATCGTCTACTACAAAGTACAGGTCGATCAGATTTACCCGTTTTCTGATTTCCGCGGCAGTCTCCTGCAATGTCCTGCCGGCTGCTCTCATTTCCAGAGCGTCAACGCATAAAAAACCGCTTCCCAGGGTGGCGCTCAGGGAGTCGATTATTTCAATTTCGCAGTTGGGGTAGAGTTCTCTTAAATCGTCGGCGACCATGCAGATAGTGTTGTAAGAGCCGCTTAATCCGGAGGATACCGTGATGCATAAGATGCCTTTTTTCTCCTGCAAAGCGGCTTCAAAGCTCCTGCGGACAAAATCCGGATTGACGCCGGCGGTGTAAGCTCTGCGGCTGCTCAGCTGTTCAAAGAAGGCATCCCGGGTCAGGATTTGCTCGTCTCCGTAAATTTTATTGTCTTCAAAGTAATAGTATTGGGGTAACAGGGATACTTCTGGCTCGTAGGGAGAGGGTAAATCCACATCTCCATCGGTAAAAATAATATAGTCACTCATCTGCTCATCCTTTTCTTTCTGCTTTTCTTTCGGAATTGCCGGAAAATAACTGGTGCAACCTGCCATCAATTCCTGACAGTGAAAAAAAGCCATATTAATATATCGGCATATATTTAATATAAATTGATAGCAATAAATAATTTCCCGGAATTTTTTTCAAAGTCCTGAGACATATTATTTCTGAAATGGCGTATAATATGCTTTACACATACCTGTAACCTGTGCTATTATATGTAGTAAGAAAAACTACATAAAGAAATTTTTGAAACCCTGATATGTGATGCCTTATGACATGATAATGATCCGATTCGAGCATTGGTCATAAATTCATAGAGAAAATAACTCAAGTCACAGTTATTTTCTGACAATCCCAAAACAGAGGATAGGAGAGTATATTATGAGCTACAAAATTGTCGTGGACAGCTGTTGCGAACTGCCGGAGAAGTTGCTTTTAGATAAAAGATTTGAGCGGGTGCCGCTGGGACTGGAAGTGGGAGAGTACAGCATAATGGATGATGAGAACTTTAATCAGGCGGAATTCCTGAAAAAGGTGGCGGAATACCCGAAATGTCCCAGGTCTTCCTGCCCGTCTCCGGAGCGCTTTATGGAAAGCTATGCGGAAGCGGCAGAGCATATATATGCGGTAACGCTTTCGTCTCATCTGAGCGGGAGCTATAACAGTGCCGTGCTGGGGAAGAAGCTTTATGAGGAAAAATACGGTAAGAAGCAGATTCATGTGGTGGATTCCGAGTCCGCCAGCGGAGGCGAGACTCAGATTGCATTGAAATTAATGGAACTGGAGGAAGCAGGTTATCCCTTTGAGCAAATCGTGGAAAAGATTGAAGCTTTCAGGGACAGTATTCATACTTATTTTGTACTGGATAATCTGGAGACACTGCGCAAAAACGGCCGTCTGACAGGAGTGAAGGCACTGGTGGCCTCCACCCTGAATATTAAGCCGGTAATGGGGTCGGATAAAGGGGAAATCATCGAGAAAAGCAAGACGATAGGTATCAAAAAGGCTCTGGGGAAAATGGCGGAGCTGGCGGCCTCGGAGGTGAAAAAGCCGGAGGAGAGAAGGCTGATTATCACGCACTGCAACGCGCCGGAGCGTGCCGAACAGGTGAAAAAGCAGATTCTTGCCGATGCTGCCTTTCGGGAATGCATTATTATGGATACGAGGGGAATCAGCAGCATGTATGCCAACGACGGAGGGGTGATTGTGACCACCTGACCCATTTTTGCAGTCGGAGCAGACATACAGTAAACTTCCAGGCAATTCCCTTTCTTTCCTTACTTTCCATGTATGGTGGAGCAGTCTGTCCTGCGGGCTTTTTGCATGGAGGTTTACTGAAGAATTTGTATCAGCTATTTTACCAGGCTGTACAGCCAGTAAAACAGAACGCATTCTACTATAAAAATCAACGGCATTCCGTATTTAAAATACCAGTGTTTCGTTTTGTGCCGGAAATACCGCATGCCCAGGGTACAGCCCAAAGCCCCGCCCAACACAGCGGCGCCAAACAAAGAAGCCTCCGAAATGCGCCAGGCACCCCGGATGGCTCTTTTCTTATCCACACCCATCAGCACAAAACCGACAATATTTACAATTATGATATAGGCTATGAATAACTTCATGATAACTCCAATTTATAGCTCTTTCATGCATTAGAACATCTTCTCGCCCTGTTCGGCCATCTTCATCGCCCTGACCTTACAGGAAAGCCCGAACAGATTGATAAAGCCTTCCGCGTCATGGTGATCATACAGATCGCCGGTGGTGAAGGAAGCAATGCTTTCATTATACAAGGTATACGGAGAAGTCGTGCCGGCCTTGATAATATTGCCCTTGTACAGCTTGAACTTCACCTCTCCGGTTACATATTTCTGTGTCTCTTCAATAAATGCCTGCTCGGCCTGGCGCAGCGGTGTGAACCATTTCCCTTCATAGACAAGGCTTGCGAAACGGCTTCCCATTTCCTTCTTCATCGCGTAGGTATCCCTGTCCAGAATCAGCTCTTCCAGCTGCTGATGCGCCTCCATCAGGATGGTGCCGCCGGGAGTCTCATATACGCCGCGGGACTTCATGCCCACCACGCGGTTTTCCACGATGTCGATGATGCCGATGCCATGCCTGCCGCCCAGCTCGTTCAGGGTATGGATGATATCGGAAACCTTCATCGCCTTTCCGTTTACGGAGGTGGGAACGCCCTTTTCAAAGGTCATGGTGACATACTCACCCTCATCGGGAGCCTTCTCGGGCGTGGTACCCAGTACCAGAAGATGCTGGTAATTGGGCTTGTTTGCAGGGTCTTCCAGCTCCAGTCCTTCATGGCTGATGTGCCAGATATTGCGGTCGCGGCTGTAAGAGGAATCCGCGGAGAAGGGAAGGTGGATTCCGTGAGCCTTGCAGTACTCGATTTCGGATTCGCGGGAATCCATGGTCCATTTGTCATTCCGCCATGCGGCGATGATCTTAATGTCGGGAGCCAGAGCCTTGATGCCCAGTTCAAAACGAATCTGGTCGTTGCCTTTGCCGGTAGCGCCGTGGCAGATAGCGGTAGCGCCTTCTTTTCTCGCAATTTCCACCAGCTTTTTGGCGATCAGCGGCCTTGCCATGGAAGTGCCCAGCAGGTATTTGTTCTCGTAGACGGCATTTGCCTGAACGCAGGGAACTATGTACTCGTCG
>CANDMH010000186.1 GCA_947385785.1 uncultured Lachnospiraceae bacterium | reverse complement strand
TCCGCCACCCTGCGCAGCCTCCGGACTGCCGGATTCTCCTCCGCAGACATGGCCAGCTTATAGGCGTCATAATTCCTCTCCTGACAGAAATACCAGGTCTCAAAAAGCTCCGGCAGGAGAATCACCTGCGCCCCTTTTTCCGCCGCCTCTCTGACCCGTTTTTCCGCCTCTTCCAGATTCTCTTCCCGGGAACGGTTGCAGTACATCTGCACTGCCGCTGCGGTTATCTGTTTCTTTTTATTTGTGCGTGATTTCATATACATCCCTCTCGTTCTTCGTTCATTTATACTTAAAAACTGTCGGAAAACAACTGCCGCAACTTATTCAGGCAAGAGCCAGAAACTCCAATAAAAATGCGGTAAACTTGCAGCAGCTATTTGTAGACAATTCCTTACAGCCGGATACATTTCCGCCTGTACGGCTGCAAATCTTCAAAGACATACTTCCCGAAGAATTGCCTGCCTAAGGAAATGTCTACATACTACAGGAAACGCTTTCCATCTCCTGTAGTCCAGGAGAAACAGCTGGTACGGGTTTATGGCAATTTTTATTATAGTTCCGGACTTTTGTCTGAAGCATCTGCAGCAGTTATTTTCCGACAGTTCCTAAGGAAGCGTTACGAAATAACTTTTGAATTTCCAGTTGATTACCAACGAGAAATTCAGCTTTAGGTTCATTGCAGTTAAAAGTTATTTCTTCACAATTCCCAAGCAGTTTATTTCGGTTCAAACCAGACACCAATACATGCGGCTTAAAAAGCCAGCCCCGGCCTCATCTCCCGCCCCTGGGAATCTGCTGTGTGATGCAATGGATATTTCCTCCCCCAATCAGGATATCCCTGGTATATATCTGTATCACTTCCCTGTCCGGAAACAGCTTCTGCAGAACCGCTTTCGCCTCTGCGTCGGCCGGGTCTCCGAAGCCCGGCATCACGACGCTTTCATTGGCAATATAAAAATTCACATAGGAAGCCGCCAGCCTCTCACCCGGCGTGCGGGTGGGCTCATCCCAGCAGGTGTCCAGGCCCCTGCATTCTTCCTCCGTTATCGTCACCGGCTTCGGCAGGGGCAGCCTGTGCACCTTTATCCGCCTTCCCTTTGCATCCGTTACACTTTCCAGATACTCCAGACATGCCTTCGACATGGCATACTGCACATCCTCTTCGTCCTCCGTCCATGCCAGCACCACCTCTCCCGGCGCCGTGAAAGCGCAGATATTGTCCACATGGCCATTGGTCTCATCGTTGTAAATCCCATAAGGCAGCCAGAGAATTTTAGAGACATTCAGATAACTCCGCAGATTCTCCTCAATCTCCTCCCTTGTCAGCCCCGGATTGCGCCCCGGACTCAGCAGGCAGCATTCCGTAACCATGCAGGTGCCCTCCCCGTCCACATGGACGGAACCGCCCTCCAGAATAAAATCCCTTTTATTGTAGACATCCTTCTCCAACAGATCACAGAGCTTCCGCGCCATCTGATTATCCTTATCCCATGGAAAATACAGCCCGTCATGCAGACCGCCCCAGGCATTAAATCCCCAGTCAATCCCCCTTACGACACCACTGTCATTTTTCACGAAGACAGGCGCGTAATCTCTGGCCCACGCGTCATTTGAGGACATCTCCACCACCCGGATATGAGCGGGCAGCAAGGCCCTGGCATTGTCATACTGCGCGGCCCCCGCACACACCGTCACCTGCTCGGAGCCCGCAATGGCTTCCGCTGTCTCCACAAAAGCCTTCCTCGCCGCATACCCGCCATACTGCCAGGAATCCGGACGCTCCGGGAATATCATGATACAGCCTTCATGCCGCTCATATTCCGCCGGCATGCGGAAACCGTCTGACGCCGGAACAGAATCCCTGATAATCCTCATAAACATGCCTCCTAGTCTTTACTGCCCTGTTCCTTTTTCTGTATACCACCTTTTTGTATCTACACCCTCGCAAATTTCATTGACATGCAGTATAAAAAGCAGTGTCATTATACCAGCAAAACAGGTCTTTTGCAAGAAAATTAAAGTCGGGAAATGCTTGCCAGTGTCCTGCCATTCATGATACTATGGAAATATCTCCGAATAACCCGTGCTGATGTCTGACAGGTTTCATTTGCGGTTCAGCCGCAATGAGTCAGCTGTCTTGCAAAATGAGCAGGGGAGCTCATTTTGACTGCGCGTATTCCGCAAGGCAGGTTACAGGACTTTTACAGTAAAGAGCCGCAAAAAGAGAGGTCTGACTATGCAATTTACTGAACTTCCAACCCCATGCTATGTGGTGGACAAAACCCTTATGGAAAAAAATCTGAAAACGCTTAAAGGTGTCGCGGACCTGACAGGCGCCCGTATCCTTCTCGCTCAGAAGGCATTTTCCATGTATGTACTGTATCCCCTGATCGGCAGATTCCTGGGCGGCGCCACAGCCAGCGGCCTGTACGAAGCCCGGCTGTGTGCGGAGGAAATGGTGCAGCCTGCAGCCGCTGCGGGAATAAAACTGGAAAACCATATTTTCTCCCCTGCCTATCAGGAAACAGACTTTGCCAAAATATTACAATATTGTGATCATATCGTATTTAACTCCTGGAAACAGGTGGAAAAATTCGGCCCCCGGGCAAAAGCCGCGGGAAAAAGCATCGGGCTGCGCATAAACCCGGAATGCTCCACTCAGGAAGGCCACGCCATCTACGACCCCTGTGCCCCCGGCTCCAGGCTGGGTGTGACGAAGGACAATTTCAGCAGAATATTCGAAACAGGCTCCGGAGGCAGACTCCTGTCCATGCTGGACGGTCTCCACTTCCACACGCTCTGCGAGCAGGATTCCGACGATCTGGAACGAACCCTGAGCGCCGTAGAGGAAAAATTCGGACAATATCTGCCGCACATGAAATGGATCAATTTCGGCGGAGGCCACCACATAACCCGGGCGGACTATTGTCTTCCCAGGCTGGAGCGCTGCGTCAGAAGAATGCAGCAACATTACGGCCTGACCGTATATCTGGAGCCCGGAGAAGCAGTCGCGCTGAATGCCGGCTTCCTTATTACAACGGTGCTGGAAACCCTGCACAACGGGATTGACATCGCAGTTCTGGACACCTCAGCGGCCTGCCATATGCCGGATGTACTGGAGATGCCCTACCGGCCTCCGCTCCAAAACAGCGGTCAGCCCGGCGAAAAGGCATACACTTACCGCCTGGGCGGCCCTACCTGCCTGGCCGGAGATGTTATCGGCGACTATTCCTTCGATCAGCCGCTGTCGGAAGGCGACCGGCTGGTATTTGAGGATATGGCCATCTATTCCATGGTAAAAAACAATACCTTTAACGGAATGCCCCTGCCCGCCATCGCGCTGCGCGAAAAGGACGGCGAATGCCGCATCATAAAACAGTTCGGTTACGCGGATTTCAGGGAGCGCCTGTCATAAGGAAGTATCCACAAAACAGGAGCCCCGAAGGGCTCCTGAATAAAAGGAAGGGAGTAAAATAAAAGAAAACATGAAGAAAAAAATTTATGTAAAACTGCCTTGGAACTGCGTAGCATTTCCTTATGCAGTGTTGCCGGTAGCCGGAGCTGACAGAACCCTGTCACATTTCGAAAGAATTCAACAGCTCCTTTGTTTATGAATCCATGATACCCGAAAAATGTGTCCAAAATTTGACATCCGGCTTAAGGAATTATAAAATCTTTGTATAATAGTTGTATAGAAAATGAAAACTTTCTTACCTTCCTCTTTCAAAAAATCCATTGACATAATCTCAGACCTTTCGTATAATACTGATATAGAGTCGAAGGACTCAAAAAGCGGTGTACCCTACCAATCTGAAGTGGGAACTGAAAAAGCAAAGGGACTCAGCTGCAAAGCCGAGTCCTCTTTTATCTTACATCTTACAGGAGACATCATGAACCTCTCATTTTACTTAGTTAATTCCGATTATTGCGAATATTTACGGAAATCCGATCCCTGTGTTCCCCATACTATGGAACATAAGTCTGCACGCCCGTTTGTCGGAATTGTATTCACTATAAATGATTTCCGATATTACGCTCCTTTGTCATCGCCTAAGCAGAAGCTGTCTGTCTAAAGTAGAGCTTCGAATTGTCAGCACAGATTCTGAGCCGGATATCGCATACAAGAACCTCCTGACCAACCAGTTGTCCTGGTGCAATTCTCACAAAGAGGCAATTCTTACACAGGCCCAAAAGCTGCACCACATCATCACCCAGGGAAAGCCCTGGGATAATCTGGCTGAACGCTGCTGCAATTTTTCCCTGAATGAACAGCAATGCCTTTTATATCGCCCATAAGCTTCATATATAGCGCATGCGTTTCCCGCTTCCCAGATTCATCCCCCATGCCGCCGTCAGCAGCAGAACAACCGTCACCAGATACACCACATGAGCTGAAATTCCCGGAACTGCCACCAGTACCACTATGGGGACAATTGCCGTGGCCATCCCCACCAGCATGGTCACCATGGTTGAGGCGCTCTGCTTTACCACCCTGACTTCGTTCTCCCAGTCAAGCAGCGGAAAAAGTTCATTCACCGCCAGTCCCGCCCTGGCGCCGAAGAAAATGTAGGCCGCGGGTACCGCCAGAAGGCTTAAGCCATCAGCCCATCCCGGCCGAAGCGCCAGAAACAGCGCTACCTCCGAAACCAGGTAGAAGGGCAGCGCCACCAGAAGCTGAGCCGCCACCTTGCTCCGTATGATATCCTTTCCTGTAACCGGCAGTGTCTGCAGCATCCACCACTGTTTTCCCTCCATGGAAATGGAACATGCTGTCAGCGGCATCATAACGGGCAGAAATCCCACCAGAATGGGTAACGCCCTGCCAACTACCCCCGGAAGCCCAAGCATTGCCTCCACCGTCTCCATATCCATAAACAGAACCGCTCCCGCCAGCAGCACCATCAATAGTTCTCCCAACAGGGTATTGACCACATATACGGAAGAGGAAAAATAATGCCTCAGTTCCCGCTCCACCATGGTCCTCAGGACGGATTTTGTCCGAAGCTCCTTCATCCGGTAACCACCCTTTGTCTCCTGAGCGTTTAGCGCCATACAGATATTGACGTAAAAACGTTGCAGAATTTCCAGAAAGAGGATAAATCCCCCGGCTGACACTGCCAGAAAAAGCAGCAGTTTCCGGGGCTTCCCCTGCACCATGGCATCCGCCAGCCAGGCCGCGGGGGGATAGACTCTGCGAATCTGCCCCTCCATCATTTCCGCCAGCTGCTGTACCACGGCGCTCAGTTCACTTTCCTCCATCCTGCTCATCCCCATGCTGCCCGCCAGAATCGCGCATACCAGTATCATGGTCA
Source organism: uncultured Lachnospiraceae bacterium (assembly GCA_947385785.1). Classification (GTDB taxonomy): domain Bacteria; phylum Bacillota; class Clostridia; order Lachnospirales; family Lachnospiraceae; genus Acetatifactor. The sequence goes on along the minus strand of CANDMH010000186.1, from coordinate 1,507 downwards.
GCACTATGGAAACCAGATTCCTGTACCTCCATCTGCTGCTGATACCCGCAATCAGCGCTCCCAGCACGGAAGCCAGCGTCAGCGGCAGAAGCGGCAGGAAAATCCCGGCCACTATCCCATATAAATAGAAAGTAATCCCCGGCCGCTCCATCGCTCCATACACCGTCATGCCCGGCAGGAGTACCAGCAGCCCCAGCAGCATATTCGTGATATACATGGTCAGAAAACGGCTGATTATAATAGCACGGACACTCACCGGCATGGCAATCTGCTTCTCATAGGCTTTCCTGTCAAACAGCACGGGGCCCGCCTTGAATATGGTAAAAAACAGAACCACCAGAGACACGCTCATGGCCAGCACGGACGGAACCAGACGCCCCATTCCGTTCATAACCAGGCCCATGCTCATGATTCCCACATACCCCGCCAGCATCACGATCAGCAGCAGCCACAGAAGTCCCATGAAGCAATACCGGATCTTCTTTCCTCTGTCCTTCGTATAGCGGAATTCATTCAGCCCGAACATTCCCTGCAGGGAAACCCTCGTCAACAGCCTAATCTGTCTCATCATGATGAGTCACCTCCATAAATACATCCTCCAGGGACTTATCCCCGGTAAGCTTTTTCGTTTCGCCCTCAGCCACCAGCTTTCCCCCGGAAATCACGGCAATGCGGTTGCACAGCTTCTCCGCCACCTCCAGTACATGGGTGGAAAAGAAGATAGCGCTCCCCCCTTCGCACAGAGCGTGCATCTTCCCCTTCAGAATCAGGGATGCCTCCGGATCCAGTCCCACAAAGGGCTCATCCAGTACCAGCAGCCTGGGCTCGTGAAGCAGCGCCCCGATGAGAGTCAGCTTCTGCCGCATGCCGTGGGAATAAGTGGAAACCAGATCCCCCAGAACCGGAAAAATGCCGAATTCCTCCGCCTCCTTTTTAATGCGCTCCTGCCTGATTCCTCCCGGCACCTGATAAATATCCGCGATAAAGTTCAGGTACTGAATACCCGTTAGGTATTCGTAGATATCCGGATTGTCCGGAATATAAGCCATAACCTGCCTGCACGCCAGGGACTGGGTACGTACATCCTTCCCGTCCACCCGGATCTCTCCCTTATCAAAATCATGGATGCCCACCACAGCCTTGATGGTGGTGGTCTTCCCGGCGCCGTTATGACCGATGAAGCCGTAGATGTCCCCGGGGTGTACCGTCAGAGACAGATTATCCACTGCCGTTTTGCCCCCTTTGTAGGTTTTTGTCAGGTTCTTGATTTCCAACATTTTTGATTTCCTCCCGTCCTTGTCTGTATGCCACTCTCTGCTTTCCTTACAGCCTATTTCTATTTGATATCATTATAATATCATTATAATTCATTTTTTGCAAGTACTTTGCGAAACATATTTTATGCACCAGTTATTTTTCGGCATTCCTAAATGCCAGGCCGCCAGACTATGGTGAATCAATGTCATTTACTTAAGCAGATTTCTGTTAAAAATTAGGAATCTGCTTT
>CANDMH010000185.1 GCA_947385785.1 uncultured Lachnospiraceae bacterium | reverse complement strand
ATATTATATCCAGTACAACGCCACCTTTTTTGCCACCTATGTGGAGAGCGGCGTGAGGAGGCTTTCCCTTGCGGAGAAGCTGCGGAAGATTCCCCTGTCATTTTTCGGGAAAAAGGATCTGTCTGATTTGACGACGGTGCTTATGGCGGACTGTGCGACCCTGGAAAGCGGGCTGTCCCACTGGGTGCCGGAATTTATAGGTTCGCTTGTTTCCACTCTTTTCATTGCGGCAGGGCTTTTTATCTTCGACTGGCGCATGGCGCTTGCCTCCCTGTGGGTGCTGCCTGTCTCCTTCGGAATTATACTGGCATCGGCGGGAGTCATGCGCAGCAGGCAGGAGAAGGTGACGGAGGTGTCCATTGCGTGTTCGGACGGCATCCAGGAATGCCTGGAAACGCTGCGCGACCTGAAAGCGAACAATGCGGAGGCAGGATACCTGAAAGGGCTGGACAAAAAAATAAAGGATGTGGAGAAGTATACGGTGATCGGCGAACTTACCAACGCGGTATTCCATACCTGCGGGCGCATGGTGCTTAAAGTAGGCATTGCCACGACCGTACTGGCGGGAGGTGCGCTGTTAGCAGATGGAAAGATCACCCTGCTCATGTTCTTTGCCTTTCTGATTCTGGTATCCCGCGTATATGACCCGCTGATCGCCGCATTGGATAATTTAAGTGCAGTCATTATGATGAGGAATATCCAGTGCAGGCGGATGGATGAAATCTTAAGCCACCCGGAACAGGAAGGAGAGGAGAAACTGACCAATAAAGGCTATGACATTACTTTTGACCATGTAGGATTTTCCTATAACAGCGGGGAAACGGTCTTAAAGGATGTGTCTTTTACCGCAAAGCAGGGGCAGGTCACTGCGCTGGTGGGGCCTTCCGGCGGAGGAAAGACGACGGTTTCCCGCCTTGCCTCAAGGTTCTGGGATATCCGGAAGGGAAAGATTACGGTAGGCGGCATGGACATCTCGAAAATTGAACCTGAGACGCTTATGTCCCTGTATTCCATTGTGTTTCAGGACGTGACGCTGTTTAACAATACGGTCATGGAGAATATCCGCCTGGGGCGGGGGGATGCGTCTGATGCGGAGGTGCTTGAGGCGGCAAGGCTTGCCAACGTGGACGAATTTGCGGAGAAGCTGCCGGACAAGTGGAACACCTTAATTGGCGAGAATGGCTGCGAGCTGTCCGGCGGGGAACGCCAGCGTATTTCGATTGCCAGGGCATTTCTGAAGGATGCCCCGATCATCCTGCTGGATGAGGCGACCGCAAGCCTTGATGTGGAAAATGAGACGCTGATCCAGGAATCCCTGTCAAGGCTGATTGAGAATAAGACGGTCATGATCATTGCACACCGTATGCGTACCGTTGCCGGGGCGGATCAGATTGTCGTCCTTTCTGAAGGCACAGTGGCAGAGCAGGGCAGTTCTGATATGCTTCTGAAAAAGAACGGTATCTATGCCCGCATGGTGAAGCTCCAGACGCAGAGCCAGAGCTGGGTGATGGAATAGGTGTTGCGTTTGTCCTACTCAAAACGAAAAAGAGTCTGGAAGCATCGGACGGTTAATACGGCTTCTGGTGATTTTCCTCCGCCTGTCCGGCTCTGCTTAGGCCGCTGTTTTGATCCGTGTACAAACTTGACAAAACATACAAAGGCAAATATAATATCCATATACCCCTAACGGTATACGGAGGTGAAACTATGAGGCAGTGTATGGATGCCGAAAATCTGCACCGCAGGCTGGCCAAAATACTTGGGCAGATACAGGCGATTGACCGTATGGTGGATGAAGATATCCCATGCGAAGACATCCTTTCCCAGATCAATGCGGCAAAATCCGCCCTGCATAAATGCGGGCAGGTTGTATTGGAAGGGCATATTAAGCATTGTGTGCGCGACGGGATTGAACATGGGGATGCGGAGAAGACCATCGAAAGTTTTACGAAGGCAGTGGAACGTTTCGCAAACATGAAATAGACAAAATGTAAAATATACCGTTTGGATTGCGGGCAAAAAAAAACAGTCGCTATGACTGTTTTTTTTATATCTTGACAACCCCATACCCCTATATGTATAATATGCATATACCCCCATGGGTATGGAAAGGAGCGCCTGATATGAAGAAAACGATGAAGAAAGTAGAGGGATTACTGGAGGCTGGGGGCATAAAGAAAGACATTGTGCTGCTTGCCATATCCGGGGCAGCGCTTCTTGTAAGTATTTTTGATATGGTTCCCCTGCCTTTTGACGCGGCATGGGTTTCCATCATATTATGCGGGATTCCTATTATATTGGAGGCAGTTATCGGGCTTATTACTGCTTTTGACATCAAAGCGGATGTGCTTGTTTCCATCGCACTGATCGCATCCCTGTGTATCGGGGAGACTTTTGCGGCAGGGGAAGTGGCTTTCATCATGCAGCTTGGAGCCCTTCTTGAAGATCTGACCGTGGCAAAGGCAAGGGCGGGCATTGAAAAGCTTGTCCGCCTGACGCCGCATACAGCAAGGCGGTTAAAGGACGGGACGGAAGAAACAGTCCCGGCAGAGGAGGTATGCGTGGGGGACATCCTTCGCATACTCCCTGGAGAAACAGTGCCTGTAGACGGGGTAATCCTTTCCGGGCAGACATCCATTAACCAGTCGGTCATGACAGGGGAATCCATGCCCGTGGATAAAACGGCAGGCGATGCGGTTTCCAGCGGGACCGTGAACCAGTTCGGCGCTTTTGAGATGGAGGCATTAAAAGTCGGGGAGGACAGCTCCATCCAGAGGATGATACGGCTGGTACAGTCCGCAGACGCGGGGAAAGCAAAAATCGTCGGGCTTGCCGACCGCTTTGCAACGTGGATCGTGGTAATAGCGCTGTCAGCCGCATTCGTTACATGGCTTGCCACAGGTGAAATCATCCGTGCTGTTACGATCCTGGTGGTATTCTGTCCCTGTGCGCTGGTTCTTGCCACACCGACAGCGATCATGGCCGCAATAGGAAATGCAACAAAGCACGGGTTCCTCGTCAGGGAAGGGGATGCGCTGGAGCGGCTTTCCATGGTAAAAAAGGCGGCATTTGACAAGACGGGGACGCTTACCTGCGGGGTGCCGCGCGTCGTTGCTGTAAAAAGCATGGCAGAAGGCTGCGATGAAGATGAAGTATTCCGTCTTGCGGCATCTGTGGAACAGCTTTCCGAACATCCCCTCGGAAAAGCCATCGTAAACTCTTATCGGCAGGAATGCAGGCAGGCCCTCATCCATCCGGTGTCTTTCCGGATGGTTCCGGGACAGGGGGTTTCGGCAGTTCTGGATGGCAGGGCTGTCTATGCAGGAAATAAGGAACTGCTGGCAGAAAATAATATCAAGGTTTCAGACTGGCCGGAAGTTCATGCGTATTTACAAAAGGGATGTACGGTTACTTACCTTGCGGCAGACACCCGGTCTGTCGGATATGTGGTTCTGTCAGACACACTCAGGGCAGAGAGCGGGGAGATGGTTGCCGCCCTGAAAAGGACCGGTATAGAATCTGTTCTGCTGACAGGGGACAGCCAGAACGCTGCACAGAATATGGCGGGACAGCTTCACATTGATGAAGTGTGCGCACAGTGTCTGCCGGAAGATAAACTGCGGTATATTGAGGAATGCCAGAGGAAAGGAAAGCCTGTCTGTATGATCGGGGATGGCATCAATGATGCGCCGGCATTAAAAAAGGCGGATGTCGGGATTGCCATGGGCGGCATTGGGAGTGATATTGCCGTGGATGCGGCAGATATTGCCCTTGTGGATGATAAGGTAGGGGAACTGCCGCATCTGCTTATGCTTTCAAAAAGAATGATGGCTACCATAAAATGGAACCTTACATTTTCCATGACGCTTAATTTTATAGCGATTGCCTTGGCGGTTACAGGCATACTGAATCCGGTTGTCGGCGCTCTTGTACATAATGCGGGATCTGTCCTTGTGATTGTCAATTCGGCATTCCTGCTGAAATGGAGAAAAAGAGCCTGAACTGTTGGATCAGGCGGGAATCTACAGGGAGCTCGTGCGGATCAGAGGACAGGCGGAGGGCTGGCAGATACAGTGAGAAATAATGACTGAAAATGATACTTGGTCATAACAATCTGTACATATTGCAGAAACATAAACAACAAAGTTTTTGTGCAAAAACGCCTTTGAATTTTTTTAGATAAAGGGGTATCCTATTCTTTATAAACATACTGTTATATATATTCAGCGTGTAGCCTCCGGCGTAAATCCAGCAGCCGGGGCTATACGCTGTTTTTGTATGAAAGGAGACAAAAATGGAAACAAAAAACAATACATTTCTGATGGAAGAGCCGGTTTCCCGGCTGATGGGGAAATACGCAGTCCCCTGTATCATTTCACTTCTTGTGGGTGCACTGTACAATATCGTCGACCAGATATTTATTGCCAATGCTTCATATCTTGGGTCTTATGGAAATGCAGCCAATACAGTGGTATTTCCGCTGACGGTGATCGCTCTTGCTGTTGCGGTAATGGTGGGCGATGGCTGCTGTGCGTTTGTGAGCCTGAGCATGGGAAAAGGCAGGCCGCAGGATGCGGGCAGAAGTATGGGAAATTCCATTCTGCTCACGGTTATTTTCAGCCTTGTGCTGTGCGGGGTCTATCTTGTATTCAGCAGCCGGATCATCGCTATGTTCGGAGGTACTGTGAATGAAGAGACCTTCCGCAATTCAATGGAATATTTCTTCTGGATCACTCTGGGGATTCCTTTTTATATGTTCGGGCAGGCAATGAACCCTGTCATCCGCGCGGACGGCAGCCCGAAATTTGCCATGGCATCTACGCTTGCGGGGGCGGCAGTGAATGTGATCCTTGACCCGGTATTTATCTTTGGATTCCGGTGGGGCATGATGGGCGCTGCGGTGGCGACGGTGATCGGCCAGGTGGTGACGGCTGTTCTGGCAGTGTGGTACCTCACCCACACCAAAACCGTAAAGTTCGGCAAAGAGGATTTTAAACTGAAATGGGACATTGCGGGCAGGACGCTGATGCTGGGGATCTGCAGCTTTTTGTCACAGATATCCCTTGTGGCTGCCATGGCCGCTATCAATAACATGATCCGGCGGTACGGCGCTCTGGATGCCGTATTTGGTCAGGAGCAGTATGCACAGATCCCCATGGCCGTGGTGGGGATTGTAATGAAGTTCTTCCAGATCGTAATATCCATTGTGGTCGGCATGGCTGCAGGCTGCATCCCCATCGTTGGGTATAACATGGGCGCCGGAGCGAAAAAAAGGGTAAAAGAGCTGTTTACAAAACTGCTGGCGGCAGAGGCATCGGTTGGCATCCTGGCACTTGTCATTGTAGAATTTTTCCCGGCTTTGATGATCGGCATCTTTGGTGCGGCCAATGAGAGTACGTATTATACGGAATTTGCAGTCCGGGCATTCCGGATTTACCTCTGCATGGTTGTGTTTGCCTGTGTGAATAAGGCGGCATTCATCTTCCTGCAGGCCATGGGAAAGGCGGCGGCGTCCACCATGCTTTCCATGGTAAGGGAGATCATGTTTGGCGTTGGGTTTGCACTCCTCCTGCCGCGTTTTTATGGTCTGGATGGAGTTCTGTACTCCATGCCGGTATCCGACATTTTAACATTTTTGTTTTCCGTTGTTGTCATAGCAGCAACTTATAGGCAGTTGGACGGGAAACATATCCGGCAGCAGCCAAAGCCTGAGTACAGCTAAAGGAAGAGCGGTGGAGAATTCGGTATACTGCAGCAGAAAATAAATTTAGGTACCTTGATATTTTGTTTTTGCAGTGATAAAATCAAGGTACCTAAATAAAAGGAGGAATGATTTATGCTGGAAAATACCATTTGTCCGGGCTGTGGACGGCATTGTGATCTGGAAAAGCCTCACTGCGGCAGAGGAGAGGAATACCGCCGCACCGGGAAAATGCCGGAGCAGCAGGAGAAACTGCGGGATCAGGAAATGCATACAGCCAATGATCCGTCAGCGAGTATCAATGACAGGCTGATCATCAGTCTGCGGGATTTACATCATACCATGCGTTCTCTGTATGAGGGGAAAGCGAGCCAGAAGCGCATCCTGATCATCCTGAACGGGTCGGGAGCAATCACCCAGAGGGACCTGACGAAGCGCCTGGGGATCCAGCCGGGTTCAGCCAGTGAGATCCTGTCCAAGCTGGAAGGCTCAGGCTGGGTCGTCCGGACTCAGAATGAATCCGACCGCAGGACGACAGACATCTCCCTGACAGACAGCGGCAAGGAAATTGCGGAAGAGGCGCTAAAGCAGCGCAGAAAGCGGCATGAGGAGATGTTTTCCTGTCTCTCGGGAGAGGAAAAGCAGGAACTGCTGTCCCTTCTGGAAAGAGTCCGCGGTGACTGGAAAAAACGATATAAAGAAAACGAGAATACATTCAGAAACGGACATTGGCATGAATGCCGGGACAACTGTGAACACCATGATGGACATGGACACGGGGATGACAGCGGATATCATGACGGACACGGACATCGGGACAGTCACAGACACCACGGGGCTTCAAGGGGGCGCGGAGGACGCTGACCATGTGGAAGTATATCAGAAAGTATCTGTCCTTTGCCATTATCGCCGGCCTGTTCATGGTCGGCGAGGTGATGATGGATCTTGTGCAGCCGGGCTTCATGAGCCGGATCGTGGATGACGGTGTCCTTGGCGTCAGCAACGGGGGCAGCGCTGATCTGTGTCTGATATGGATGCTGGGGCTGCAGATGATCGGCCTTGTTCTGGTGGGAGGACTTTGCGGATCTCTCAACAATGTGTTCGTACACATATCCAGCCAGAATATTGGAAATGAGATTCGAA
>CANDMH010000184.1 GCA_947385785.1 uncultured Lachnospiraceae bacterium | reverse complement strand
AGAAAGGATGGAGAAGGTGAAGGAAATGAACAGGAACAGAAAGAAAGGGTTTGTGACGAAGCTGGCAGCTGTGGCACTGGCAGGAGCGGTTTATGCGGCGGGCTCTGTGTCCGTCTGTGCAGCCACGGTGAAGAGCGCGGATCTGTATGTGTATCTGCATCATTTGACGAATGTGGAGGAGGAAGAAGAATATGTGCCCTGGATAAATGACCATGAGGAGTATACGGAGGAGGGGTATGCAGAGGGGATTGTGGTTCGGACTGGGGAGGTGAATCGGCTTACACGGTCTTCTGGCGGAATGGAATGGACGATAAACGGTGGGGAAGCAGCAGAGACGGAAGCGTTTTCCTGCAAAAAAGGGGATACCATATCCGTGAACATAGGGATTTCGCCTGAAAATATAAGCGTAAAAGTAGGAATCATCAAACCGGATGGAAGAAAGACGTTTATTTGGGGGAAAGGAAAAGAGGTGGAGCATAAGTTTTCCGTTTCTGTTTCAGGGAGCTACAAAGTATTTGTGGAAAATGGAACTGGAACAGCAGTGGATGTAGATGGTACATATCGTGTCTACTGAGACTTTATATCTTATCTATTGAGTAATAGAAGTAAGATGGATGTATAAGGTATAGGGCGGTGATGCGGCAGTATTCAGTTGCCGCCCTGTAGTTTATATTAATATACTATAAACAGCATAATATAGTATTTTACGGAAAGATTTATGAAATGCTGTGGATTGGGAAAGGGGGTGGTTCCATTGAGGGTTGTAATCTGAACAGAGCTGTTCTGGCTGTAGATGAAAAACAGTATAGGACAAATTTTACTTTACATCATGAAATTATGTATGAACGATAGAAAGAGAGGAATTTTATATGAAAAAAATGGGACTTATGTTATTGGCAGCCATGGTTTTACTGTGCTATAATCCTATAGTACATGCAGCAGAAGCAGATGATCATGGGATGACAGCTTCTTATGACGAAGAAGAGGTGGAGCGCTCCATTATAACGGATGTCAAAGAGGTTAAAATTGAGCAGGTTGGAGAAGCATATATTCCCAACAATCCTTTTTCAGGCAATCTGGTGAATAATGCAGAGGTGTTTTATCGTCTGAAATATAGGGTCACAGCAAAAAAGAAGGATGGCAGCAAAGTGACAAATATGCCGGTTGTGGCTCATTATTCCGCTGCAGTAACAGGAGTGAAAATTACCGGCATAAATAGTTCCGGAGAGGGATTCATAGAAATTGATGTCCGTGGATCTAAAAGTTATACGTTGTATAGCACAGTAGATGGCATCCGGTCAAACCAAATCAGCACCACGCAGAGAGCGTCTGCGTATTATCAGAATCCTTTTCATTGTACAGTTTACATAGTGGCGCAGGAAAGTGATTATACAGGTGCGAAAGTGGCAGTTTCCGGAATCACCGATGCTAAATTTAAGTCGGATTTCCTTGCCGACGTAAAAATAAATGGAACGGGAAAAGCTGATTCAGGAAAGTACATTCATTGGAATGGCAACGGCTATTCATATATTGATAAGCCTACTACAGCAACAGGAACTGAGGCGACAGCAGGCCGGACAATTGCGGTGGATAACAATTACATTCCCAGAGACTGGGTCGGAGGAAGATGGAAAAGAGCCACAGTTAATATATCCGGCATAGGAAACCGTGTGGCCGAAGATAAAGGAGGGGGAATTGTAGGTTATAAGATTGATATCTTTATGGGCACTGGAAAGAATACGGTAAAAACCTGGAGAGATGTGGATAAAACAGTCAGATTGATTTCGGTTAATTGATAAGAAGCAGGGCAGGACATGATGAAGAGAATAAAGGCACTTAGTATTAGTATATTGGTTCTATCTGCCGCAGTCCTCTCCTCCTGCGGGGCGGCATCTGCCGCTGCCCCACAGGAGGAAAGAGGCAGCGGTGCAGCGGGTTTGAGCATGACAGCGATTCCGATGAAGGAGGACGAAACCTTTTCCGGCATCCGATGCTGCGGGGACAGCATCATAGTGGAAACAGATGCGATGGAAACGGAGGGGGCAGATGCGGAAGAGGAAGCAGGAGCGGATACAGATGATGTGGGTACAGATGCTGAGGAAGCCACATATACGCAGAGATTCTATTATGCAAAAGCCGGGGAGGATTTCCCGGATGAGCCGTTCTGTAGTTTTGACTATAAAGAGAGTCTTGTAGTGGATTTCACTGTAGAAGAAGGAAACGTCTGCTTCATTCTGGCAGAGACTGCGCAGGAAGAGGATTCGGCAAAGCTGCTGGAGGTGTCGGCGGACGGCAGTGAGAGGACAGTTGCGGATTTGAACGACCTCTGCCAGGGCGGAGGAAGCATATGGGATTGGGGCATAAGGGCAGTGCCGGGAGGGGATTTCCTTCTGGTTTCAAGGTACGGATACCGCCTGATTTCCCAGGAGGGGGAGAGCATTCGGAGAGAAGACTGGAAAGAACCCGAAAGCTATGACGTGCTGTATGCAGGAGGGAAATACGCGCTGACTTTACAGGCAGAGAACCTCCAGACTGCCTATGGCACGTTCCAGCGGGAAAAAGGAAGCTTTGGGACTTTGAAGGACATCCCCCAGGACGCCCGCTTCAACAGGACAGGAGACGGAGAAGACACCCTGTATATGTATACCAGCATGGAAGCGTCCCTGTGCGACCTTTCGACGGGAGAACATACAAAACTGTTCGGCTGGACGAATATCGGAATCCAGGGGGACAGCGTGCTGGGGATGTATGGAGACACACAAGTCCCCCGGTTCCTCTTCAGGGAAGACGATATCCTGTATGAGGCTCAATGGAACGGCGGAAATGCAGGAACGAAGCGGACGGAGCTGAAACTTGGGTACGTGTCGGACAGCGCTGTCACCCGGCAGGCGGTGGCTATGTTCAACCGGACGAACCCGGACTTCCTGATTCAGATGGTGGACTATGGCACGGAAGACGAGTCTGCGGCGGCAATGTGCCTGTACACGGAGCTGACAGCGGGGACAGGGCCTGACATCTTCCAGATGGACGGCGGCTATATGGACGACAGGGCCATGGGCGAACAGGGGATACTGGAAGATTTGACGCCGTATCTGGAGAGCAGCCAGGTCGTCAGCCCGCAGAATCTGCTGCCCTCTGTCTATCAGGCTCTGCAGACGGAGGGGAAAGTGTATATGCTCCCCACAAATTTCCAGCTGGGAGGATTCATCACGAAGGAAAGATGGGCGCCGGCGGGACAGACATGGACGGTGGATGAACTGCTTCGTCTCCTGGAGGAGAAGCCTGAGCTGCGGAATACCATGTCCAGTAAGAGCGATATGCTGGAATACTGCCTTTCGGTCATGCTCGGAGCCGGACCGGAGGATGGATTTTCCGTCCTGGAGGACGGCCTGCTGGAAAAGTATATCAGGCTGGCGGGATATATGCCGGAAGAAGCAGTCTATATTACCGATGATTCTATCAGGCAGGACGGGAAGCTTCTGTTTGAGGCGTTCACTCTGATGGATCCGGAGGGCTATATGTTCCATAAATCCCAGTGGGGAGAGGATGCGGTTTTTGTGGGATATCCGGGAGGGGCGGGAAACGGTATGATGCTGTATCCGGACAACTGTTATGCGGTCAGCGCCCAGAGCCGCCATAAGGAGGCTGTCTGGAAATTTATAGAAGGCTTCTTCACGCAGGAATGGCAGGAGAAGATAACCCCCAATTACGCTTTCTACATAGTCAGGGACAGGTTTGAACAGCAGCTGGAAAATGCGGAAAAGGTGCAATGGTATACCGACAGGAACGGCAGGCGGCAGGAAGCGCCTGTTATGACCTATGACGGGAACGGAGAGGTAATAGAGGTCTTCGCCCCCAGGCCTGAGGACACCGACAGTCTCAGGCAGATGGTGGAGGAAGCCAGGATGATAAAGAGAGGAGACATGGAAGGTCTTCGGATCGTTCAGGAGGAAGCGGCATATTACTTTGCAGGCCAGAAAAGCCTGGAAGAGGTGACGGATATCATCCGAAGCAGAATAGGAATTATGGAAGAAGAATGATTGATGAAAGCCAGGACGGTTGACAATAAACGGCCTTTCAGTATATGATAGTATCAGGCTTCCGGAAGAAACTGCCGGCAGGAGGCTGCGAAGAGGAGATGGAAAGTGCAGCAGGCTCTGGCCTGCAGAACGGAAGAAGAAAGAGAGGATTTTGCAATGGCAGTATTATCATTGAAGGTAGTTGACAGGAATGGCAATACAATCTGCGTAAACAGTGGGGAGGATTTCGTGGATCTGGTGTGCATGCACCGCTATGAAGAGGGGGATATCATTGAACTTGCGGTTTCGGAGAAGAACATTTATCTGAATCTGCAGGTGGACGATGCTCTGGGCAGTGCGTTTGTGTACGTGACGGATAATGTAATCTATCAGATTCCTTTCGGCGAGAAGCGGGTCAGCTATTCGCCCAAGGTTTTTTCCGGGGACAGGCATTATCTCTACGCGGAGGTGGCAGCACAGGAGGAGATAGAAAGTTACCGCAATCTGGCGCTGAATCCTGCGGACCAGCACAGGGATGTGCCCTGCTTCCCTCATGCCTCCGCCAACGTGGAGACCAGGGGAGAGGCTGTGTTCGCGGCGAAGAATGCCATAGACGGTGTGCGGGCGAATCTTTCCCACGGGGTGTGGCCTTACGCTTCCTGGGGGATCAACAGGCAGGATGACGCCGCCATGAAGGTGGATTTCGGCAGGAAGATCAGGACGGATAAGGTGGTGCTGTATACCCGTGCCGATTTTCCCCATGACAACTGGTGGACACAGGTGACTCTGAAATTTTCCGACGGAAGCGAGATGGATTTTCCGCTGGAGAAGTCTGTACGCGGGCATGTGCTGACGTTTCCGGAGAAGGAGATTACATGGCTGGAGCTCTGCAATCTGATCAGGGCGGATGATCCTTCGCCATTCCCGGCGCTGAGCCAGATTGAGGTGTATGGAAGAAATGTGCTGTGATTTGTTTTGGTGAAGTACAAAAAAGGAAGGGTGAGCCACACTCCCGTTTTTGCCGGAAGTGTGGCTCCGTTATTACATCATCCCGTCTTTCAGCACATCATGATCTCTTAATACTTTTTCGATTACGGTTCCTTTTATGAAGTGAAGCAGAGGCTTCTTTAACGCGTTCAGCGGTCCGGGCAGCTCGATTTCCAGAGGCGACATGCCGTCCATGAGCTTGACGCTGCTGTCCAGAAGTTCCCTGATATCATAGACGCTGCCCCATACCTCGGGTACGCCTCTGTCTACGCCCAGCAGTCCGTATACGGCTTCCATAGCGGTGCGCACGGAATACTCGGTGGTGAACACAGTGTCTCTCGGTGTCTCCGCGAACTGTCCAAGGAATGCAAAATTGACACATCCGTCAGGTATTACATCCGGGCGGTCGCCCTTGGTTCTGGGCATGAAGAATGCTGTGATATAAGGCATCATGGTGGGAACGCAGACGGCGCTGTGTTCTGCCAGCTCAGGAATTTCCTCTGTGGGAACGCCCATGTGGTACAGCCATTCTTCGGTGATTTCCTTACCCGTACACTCACGCATGGGCTTTTTCACATAATCGCCGGGCACGTCCGTGAACAGACCGTACACCCAGACGCAGACCTTTTCTTTGTCCTGTTCCCTGAACTGGCCCTGTCTGTTGATGGTCCAGCTTAAGAGCCAGGAGGAATCCCTGCAGCTGACAATGCCGCCGGTGACCACCTTACCGCTTCTGGGGTCGCGCTTGCAGATATTGGTGATATAGGGAAGAATCCTGTCATCCAGTGTGGTGACGGTGGCGGATTCCCAGTTGGTTTTTCCTACATCGGAGCAGAATTTCTCCGGGTGTCCGAAGGAAGGATCCTGCTTTGCGATGTTCCGCCACAGGCTCCAGCAGCCGCTGGTTCTCACTTCCGCATCTCCGTTGGGCGCGTGGTTCTGGTCGCCGTAGACAGTGCCCTCCGTGCAGCTTCCGTTGGTGACGAATACCAGGTCGTTCTCGGTGAGGACGATACCCTTTTCCACGCCCTTAACTCTGCATTCGATGGCTTTTGCCACCTTTTTCCCATTTTCTTTTTCGAAAATCACGTTGGTGACTTCCGCGTTGAACTGAAAGTCCACGCCTGCATCTTCCAGGTACTTCTGCATGGGCAGGATCAGGGATTCATACTGGTTGTATTTCGTAAATTTCAGGGCGCTGAAGTCCGGCAGTCCTGCAATGTGGTGGATGAAACGCTGGAAGTACAGCTTCATCTCCAGGGCGCTGTGCCAGTTTTCGAAGGCGAACATGGTTCTCCAGTACAGCCAGAAGGTGGAATCGAACACTTCCTCGTCGAATACGTCCTCTATGGTCTTGTCGTACAGGTCTTCGTCTCTGGTCATGAACAGCTTCATGATTTCCATTGCGCCCTTCTGGCTTAAGTTAAATTTGCCGTCTGTGTGGGCGTCCTCTCCGCGGTTTACGGTGGCGCGGCAGAGGGAGTAGTTGGGGTCTTCCTTGTTCAGCCAGTAGTACTCATCCAGAACGGATACGCCCGGCGTCTCCAGGGAGGGGATGGAGCGGAAGAGATCCCAGAGGCATTCAAAATGGTTCTCCATCTCACGGCCGCCTCTCATAACGTAACCTCTGGTGGGGTCAAATATGCCGTCACATGCGCCGCCGGCGATGTCCATTGCTTCCAGAATGTGGATGTGGTCTCCGGGCATCTGAGCATCTCTCACCAGGAAGCATGCCGCAGCCAGGGAGGCCAGGCCGCTGCCTACGATGTAGGCATGCTTGTCGTCTACGCCTTCCGGCTTCCGGGGACGGGCAAAGGCTTCGTAATTGCCGTTGGAATAGTAGATACCCTTGCTGTTTTTCTCATTTTTTCCGATTTCCGTATTGTGGTATTCCTTTTGCGCGGTCCGGGAGGAAGTCTTTTTTACCTCGGCTTTGTGTGCGTCTTTATGCTTTTTTGCGACGATT
>CANDMH010000183.1 GCA_947385785.1 uncultured Lachnospiraceae bacterium | reverse complement strand
TCCGGGTGGATATCGACGTGGCCACCTGCGGGGAGATCACGCCCCTGTCCACCCTTGACCACCTGATCGGTTCCTTTGACTCCGATATCATCACCATGGATTACCGGGTCAGGGGTTTTACCAGGGCTGTCAGCGGGGAGAAGCTTTTTATGGACCACAAAATGACATCCATACAGGATTACATCAAGGCGGATACTCTGAAAAGGTATGACGCGGTGGACATCAATGTGTACCAGGCCAATATTTTCCATACGAAGATGCTCATTAAGGAGATAGACCTGCAGAATTACCTGTTTAACAGTGATGTCTATGAGCTGCCGCCGAAGCTGCGCCTGGAGATTATGGACAATCTGCGCAGGGAGATGATTGAGATATTCAGCGGGAGGAATATCTATTAGTTTTTATTGATAGCCAGGGCGGGTACCTGCGGTGGGGAAACGGAGACTGGAGGAAAAGCGGGAGCCGGGGGAAAGCGGAACTCAGAGGAGAGACAGGAACCGGGAGGAAAACGGAACCCAGAGAAAAGGCAGGAACGGGGAGAAAAACGGAATCCGAAGGAAAGACAGGAACCGGGGAAAGCAGAATCCGAAGGAAAGACAGGAACCGGGAGGAAAACGGAATCCAGAGAAAAGGCAGGAACGGGGAGGAAAACGAAATCCGAAGGGAAGGCAGAAACCGGGGGAAAGCAGAATCCAGAAGAAAAGAAGAATTCGGAGAAAAAGCAGAACCCGGAGGAAAAAGCAGGCACAGGAAGGAGGGCATGGTCATGGGACGTTTCAATCAGGCAAGAGCGCCGATCTACGAGGCGCTGGAGGAATTCCGGCAGGAGCGGATCGTGCCCTTCGATGTGCCCGGACATAAGCGGGGGCGGGGGAATCCGGAACTGGTTTCGCTCCTGGGACAGCAGTGTGTGGGGATCGACGTGAATTCCATGAAATCCCTGGACAACCTCTGCCATCCGGTGTCCGTGATCCGGGAGGCGGAGGAGATGGCGGCGGAGGCCTTCGGGGCGGCGTATGCTTTTCTCATGGTGGGCGGAACCACTTCTTCCGTGCAGAGCATGGTATTAAGCGTCTGCAAAAAGGGGGACAAGATTATCCTGCCCCGGAATGTCCACAGAAGCGTCATCAACGCCCTGGTCTTGAACGGCGCAATTCCCATCTATGTGAATCCGGATATGGACAGTAAACTGGGGATTGCTTTGGGGATGAAAGTATCCCAGGTAGAGCGCACCATAAAGGAGCATCCGGACGCGGTGGCGGTACTGGTGAACAACCCCACTTATTACGGCATCTGCTCCGATTTGAAGAGTATCGTGCGTATGGCCCATGCCCATGGGATGAAAGTCCTGGTGGACGAGGCCCACGGCACCCATTTCTATTTCGGGGACAAAATGCCCCTGTCCGCCATGGAGGCGGGAGCGGACATGGCCGCTGTCAGCATGCACAAATCCGGGGGAAGCCTGACCCAGAGTTCTTTCCTGCTCACGGGGATTTCCATGAATCCGGGCTATGTACGGCAGATTATTAACCTGACCCAGACGACAAGCGCATCTTACCTTCTTCTTGCCAGTCTGGACATTTCTCGGCGCAACCTGGCTCTTCGGGGAAAGAGGGAGTTTGCCAAGGTGACTGCCCTGGCGGAGTACGCAAGGGAGGAGATCAACCGCATCGGGGGCTATTATGCCTATACCTCGGAACTGGTCAACGGGGACAGCATCTTTGATTTCGACAAGACCAAGCTGACGGTGAACACCCTTGGCATCGGACTGGCGGGAATCGAGGTCTATGACATGCTTCGGGACGAGTACGATATTCAGATGGAACTGGGGGACATCGCCAATGTACTGGCCTACATTTCCATCGGGGACCGGGAGCGCGACATGGAGCGCCTGATCGGCGCAATGACAGAAATTAAACGAAAATACAGACGGGACAACGCGGGTATGTACACCCAGGAATACATTGAGCCCAGGGTGGCGGTCTCTCCCCAGAGCGCATTTTACGCTGAGAAGGAATCCCTGCCTTTGATGGAGACGAAAGGGCGCATTTGCAGTGAGTTTGTGATGTGCTATCCTCCGGGAATTCCCATCCTGGCGCCGGGGGAGGAGATCACAGAGGAAATTCTGGAGTACATCGTCTATGCGAAGGAGAAGGGCTGTTCCATGACGGGGCCGGAGGATCCCGGGATCAAGCGGCTGAATGTGGTGCGGGAGCAGTGGGCTATATAGGAGCCGGGGCGGAGAGGAAATCAATCTGCACTTTCAGGAAAAATGCCGGTATATACGCCTTTTCTCTGCTGTTCCATGCAACAGTTATTTGCGGACACTTTCTAATTGGGGCATGGTAAAAAGCAGTAGTGGGCAGACGCCCGGCCTGTTCGGATCAATTGGAATTTACAGGAAGAACGAATGCAGAGAGGTGCCTATGATGGAGATTAAAAAAATAGATCGTCATAATCTTTCCGATATAAACAAGCCCAATCAGCCATTTGAGGTTATTGGAAAAATAAAGCCGGTGTTTTCTGACGGATTTTGGACGTATACAGAAGAGTTATATGAACAGACTTATACGAAAGCATATCCGAATGATACCTTTGACTATGCCGCATATATAGATAATAATGATAAAACAGTTTTCCTGGCGTATTCCGATAAAGAGTGTATCGGACAAATTGTTTTGAAAAGAGATTGGAACAAATATGCTTTTATTGAGGATATTTGTGTTGCAAAATCAGCCAGGGGACAGGGAGTTGGTACTGGTTTAATACAGAAGGCGGCTGAATGGGCGAAAAATGCCAGTCTAAAGGGTCTGGCACTGGAAACACAAGACAATAACCTGTTGGCATGCCGTTTCTATGCAAAATGCGGTTTTGTAATTGGCGCAGTTAATACTATGCTGTACAGAAACTTTGACAATGAAGAATTTGCTGTTTTTTGGTATTTACGGTTTTAAATAGGGCGTTAAACCAGGCTTGCGGAACTGGAAAACAGCGAATGCCCATACCGGTGCCCGGAGGATTTACGGACGCATCACTAAGCGGCCGGAAATTCTCTGCCGTGTCTGGTACTGGCATGGGCACAATGCGCGAGGGACACACGCAATGCGCGAAGGGTACGCGCATTGCGGAACTGGAATAGGAGGGATGTATATGGATTTATGGTTTTCGGAACTGCACACACCAAACGTAAAGCTGTCCATAAGAGTGGACAGGCAGCTGTACAGCGGCGAGAGCGAGCTGCAGCGGATAGACGTGTTTGAATCCCCGGAGTTCGGGCGTTTTTTGGCATTGGACGGCTATATCATGCTGACGGAAAAGGATGAATTTATCTACCATGAAATGATAGTCCATGTACCCATGGCAGTGCATCCCCATGTGGAGCGGGTACTGGTCATCGGAGCCGGGGACGGCGGCGTGGTGCGGGAACTGGTGAAGTACCCGGAGATCGAGTACATTGATTTGGTGGAGATTGACAGGCAGGTGATTCAGGTGTGCAGGGACTACCTGCCGCAGACCGCCTGCAAACTGGATGACGAGCGGGTATATATTCATTACGAGGACGGCTTGAAGTTTGTCCGCTCACGGGAAAACGAATATGATTTGATCATTGTGGACTCCACGGATCCCTTCGGGCCGGGGGAAGGTCTTTTTACCAAGGAATTTTACGGAAACTGTTACAAGGCCCTGCGGGAAGACGGCATTATGGTGAATCAGCACGAGAGCCCTTTCTACGAGGCGGATGCCACGGCCTGCATGCGGGCCCACAAGCGCATTGTGGAGAGCTTCCCCATCAGCAGGGTGTACCAGGCCCATATCCCTACCTACCCTTCCGGCCACTGGCTGTTCGGCTTTGCGTCAAAAAGATATCATCCGGTGAGAGATATGGACGCGGCCCGGTGGATGGAGAGAGGGCTGGAGACCCGGTATTACACCCCGAAGCTTCATGCGGGGGCGTTCTGCCTGCCGGCCTATGTGGAGAAGCTGCTGCGGAAGGTGGAATTCAGGGATAACAAGTAGGCGGTCTGGCCAAAGGGCAAATATTGATGGGAATGCGCCGAAGCGCGCATAGAGGGATAAGTATGAAAAACAGCGGAATGTGTCCCAAATGCAACAGCAGGAATATCCTTAGAATAGAGGGAAAAGCGGGCGCTTATGGAAGCGGTAACAACATCCCGGTGGGGTTTACCATATTTTCCTATGTGAAAGTGCCAAGGTATGTCTGCTGCGACTGCGGTTATTCGGAGGAGTGGATTGACAAAGAGGATATTCCCTGTTTGGAGAGGAAGTTTCGCAATTCCTGAATACAAGATGGAGAACGGAGAGAAGAAAATGTCGAAAATTTTAATCATCGGCTGCGGGGGCGTCGCTTCTGTGGCCATCCAGAAATGTGCCATGAAGGCGGATGTGTTTTCGGAGATCTGCATTGCCAGCCGCACGGTGGCGAAATGTGACGCCCTGAAGGAAAAACTGCAGGGAACCAGGTCGGCGAAAATCACTACCGCTCAGGTGGACGCGGACAGCGTGGAAGAACTGACCGCCCTGATCAGGAGGGAACAGCCGAAAGCCGTGCTGAACCTGGCCCTGCCATATCAGGATCTGACCATTATGGATGCCTGCCTGGCCTGCGGAGTTGACTACATCGACACCGCCAATTATGAGGCGGAGGACACGGAAGATCCTGCCTGGCGCGCCGTTTACGAAAAAAGGTGCAGAGAGGAAGGATTCACCGCATATTTTGATTACTCCTGGCAGTGGGCCTACAGGGAGCGGTTTGAGAAGGCAGGGATTATGGCCCTTCTGGGCACCGGTTTCGATCCCGGGGTGACCAGTGTTTTCACCGCCTATGCCCTGAAGCATTATTTTGACGAGATTCATTATATTGATATCATGGATTGCAACGGCGGGGACCACGGCTATCCTTTTGCCACCAATTTCAACCCGGAGATCAACCTGCGGGAGGTGTCCGCCAACGGCTCCTACTGGGAGAACGGCCGCTGGGTGGAGACGAAACCCATGGAAATCAAGCGGGAGTATGACTTTGCCCAGGTGGGAAAGAAGGACATGTACCTGCTGCACCATGAGGAGATCGAGTCCCTGGCGAAGAACATTCCCGGTGTGAAGCGCATCCGCTTTTTCATGACCTTCGGCCAGAGCTACCTGACCCATATGAAATGCCTGGAAAATGTGGGGATGCTCCGGACAGACCCCGTGATGTTCGAGGGCAGGGAGATTGTGCCCATCCAGTTTTTGAAGGCGTTGCTGCCGGATCCGGCTTCCCTTGGATCCCGCACCGTGGGCAAGACCAACATCGGCTGTATTTTCACCGGGGTGAAGGACGGGAAGGAGAAATCCGTCTATATCTACAATGTGTGTGACCATCAGGAGTGTTATCGGGAAGTAGGCTCCCAGGCCATCTCCTACACCACGGGCGTGCCGGCCATGATCGGGGCCATGCTTGTGATGAACGGAACCTGGAGGAAGCCCGGGGTGTTCAATGTGGAGGAGTTCGATCCGGATCCCTATATGGAGGCGCTGAACCAGTACGGCCTGCCCTGGGTGGTGGATGAGAATCCGGTGCTGATTGATTGAGGTAAGTGTTTTCTGAGTGAGGATGTTTCGCACTTCCCGCCCTGCCGTATCCATACCAGAGGAAAGGGCAGGGACGGGCAGGGCAGGCAAAGTGCCGCGTCCGGAAGAAAAGCGGCGGCTTTGCCGTAAGGTATGGCCCGGGGAATTATTCCATGGCAAGCAGATCCGGGATGGTATTTTCGAAGTCAACGCCGTACCAGGGTTTGCGGGGATTACGCAGCGTTGCCTCTATGGTGTGCGCCGTATAATCCGCGGCAATGCGCATGGCGTCGCGCCAGTTTTTCCCTCTCATGATTTCCCCCACACAGGTACTGGAGAAAAGGTCTCCCGTTCCGTGATAGGCGGCATCGATTCTGCGGTTCTGATAAACGTAATACTCTCCGGTTTCCCGCTCATACCCCATTACTCCGGTCTTGCCCTTTTCCAGTGAAACGCCAGTGAGGACGCTGATGCGAGCCCCCAGTTCATTGAGCCTGGAAAGAAGTTCCCTGATATAGGTCTCGTCATATTCTTCCCTGTAGTCCATTTCCGTCATCAGGGCGGCTTCCGTGATATTTGGAACGATAATATCCGCTTCTGCACACAGTTCGGTGTTTTTCCGCACGTAATCCATGTCAAAGGCAGGGTAAAGCTTTCCGTTGTCCGCCATCACGGGATCCACGATGATGGCGGTGTCTTTCCCCCGGAAATTTCTGAATAGCTCCTTAATCTGGTCAACCTGCTCCGCAGTACCCAGATATCCGGTATAAATGGCATCAAATTTCACACCCTCGCTTTTCCAGTGAGCCGCAATGGGCTCAATCTGGTCGGAAAGATCTTTGCAGGTGAAATTCCGGAACATGGTATGGGTTGATAAAACTGCCGTGGGGAGGATCACCGTCTCGGATCCGAGAGCGGATATCACGGGCAGCGCGATTGTCAGGGAACATTTTCCCAGGCATGAAATATCCTGGATTGTCAGTACTCTTTTCATTTTGATACCTGTCTGCGCGTTGCGGCGCGCATTTGTGGAATGCCGTACAGGCTGAATACGCTTTTTTATTCAGCCTTCTAAAAACTTCCTGCCGGGTTATGGGGCAGAACCGGTGAACTCCTTTTCCCTTCCGGGCCGGATTTGCTCATATAAATTTGCAGACATATCATATCACTATTTCTATGCCGCGTCAATCTCGTTTTCATTGTAAGACGACTCCGCCGGCCGGCTGCGTTACTGTTTACCCGGTGCCGCATCGAGGTGTTTTGGTGCGCATCTTGCACGAAAACCGGAGATGTCGGCTGTCCGATGCTGCCGTTTACGGCAGCAGAAATGCGGGAGCCGCAGGACAGACGGTTTTAATGTGTTTTAAGAACATCATGCAGGGGAGTTTACCGGATTGTCGCTGAACCGGAAATTTTCCGGCTGAAAATAGAATGCAAAATGCAACATTTTATGCCAAAATGTTGCAT
>CANDMH010000182.1 GCA_947385785.1 uncultured Lachnospiraceae bacterium | reverse complement strand
TTGCATGAAAACGAACAATTTTTAGGAGAGAACTCGCCCATTTTAGGAGAGAACTAAGAATATACTCCCCGAAAAAGCGGTGAAATGAAAAAAGCCCACAAGCGGCAAACCCGCTTGTGGACGTAGATTTCTGGCGGAGAGTGTGGGATTCGAACCCACGTGCCCTGTAAAGGACAACTGCATTTCGAGTGCAGCTCGTTATGACCGCTTCGATAACTCTCCGTGTCATATCTGCAACATCAGCCTCAAAAAGACCTCTGGAAAAAGGAGAACTGATACGGTCTTCCATGACCGCTTCTCTATTTTAAAGCATTCCGAACAATTTTGCAAGACTTTCCAACGTTTTTTTCTGTAAAGGTTGCAAATTTATCCAGAAAAGGGTAATATTTTATATAAAGGTGCAGGCATGTCCTGAAAATGCGCACAAATAAATGACGAGGAGGAAATGAAACATGAGGAGAATTGGTATGTTGACCAGCGGCGGGGATTGCCAGGCCCTGAATGCGGCGATGAGAGGTGTTGTTAAGACATTGTACAACAGCGGGCAGCAGGTGGAGATCTACGGCTTCCTGGATGGCTACAGGGGCCTGATCTACAGCAAGTTCCAGATGCTCACCGGCAAGGACTTTTCCGGCATCCTGACAAAGGGAGGCACCATGCTGGGCACTTCCAGGACGCCGTTTAAGACCATTCAGGATCCCGATGAGAACGGACTGAACAAGGTAGAGGCAATGAAGCAGAATTATTACAAGCTGCAGCTGGACTGCCTGGTCATTCTCGGCGGCAACGGCACCCATAAGACGGCCAATCTGCTGCGTCAGGAAGGCCTGAATGTCATCACTTTGCCCAAGACCATTGACAATGACCTGTGGGGAACGGACATGACTTTCGGCTTCCAGAGCGCCGTAGACATTGCCACGGATGCCATTGACTATATCCATACCACGGCGGCTTCTCACAGCAGAGTGTTCATCGTTGAAGTGATGGGCCACAAGGTGGGATGGCTGACCCTGAATGCCGGTATGGCCAGCGGCGCCGATATTATTCTGATTCCCGAGATCCCTTATGATATTAAGAAGGTGATCGATAAGATCGAGGACAGAAACAGAAAGGGCAGTGGTTTCACCATCATTGCGGTGGCGGAAGGCGCCATCTCCAAGGAAGACGCGAAGCTCTCCAAGAAGGAATACAAGAAAAAACTGGCGAAGAGGGTGCATCCTTCCGTGTCTTACGAGCTGGCAGAGGCCATTCAGAAGAAGACCGGTATAGAAGTGCGTGTTACCGTTCCCGGACATATGCAGCGCGGCGGCAGCCCCTGCCCTTATGACCGTGTATTTGCCAGCCGTCTGGGCGCGGAAGCCGGCAAATTGATTCTGGACAACCAGTACGGCTTTATGGTAGGATATAAGAATCGTGAAGTAGTCCGCGTTCCGCTGGAGGATGTGGCAGGCAAGCTGAAGGAAGTATCCCCGGATGCCACGATTGTACAGGAGGCTAAGCTTTTGGGAATCTGCTTCGGTGACTGAGGAAGCGCCTGAAAATCTTTAAGCGGTATGCCCGACAGGATGTATTTGCGCCCCTCGCTGATTTTCGGCGGGGGGCAAAAGAACGTCAAAGGAATGCGCTCACGAGTATAGGAATGCAGGGGAGGAAGAATATGTCGTACACGGCATTGTACCGGAAGTTCCGGCCGGATACTTTCGCGGATGTAAAAGGACAGGATCATATTGTAACCACGCTGAAGAACCAGCTGAAGGCAAACCGCATCGGCCATGCCTATCTGTTTACCGGAACCAGGGGAACGGGCAAGACCACCGTGGCGAAGATCCTTGCCAGGACGGTAAACTGTGAAAATCCCACTCCGGACGGTCCCTGTGGGGAATGCCGTATCTGCCGTGCCATCGCCGCAGGCGCCAGCATGAATGTCATCGAGATCGACGCGGCGTCCAACAACGGTGTAGACAATATCCGTGAAATTGTGGAAGAAGTATCCTATTCCCCCGCGGAGGGAAAATACAAGGTTTATATCATAGACGAGGTGCATATGCTTTCTACAGGGGCCTTCAACGCTTTGCTGAAGACCCTTGAGGAGCCGCCCTCCTATGTGATTTTTATCCTGGCCACTACGGAAGTGCACCGGCTGCCAATTACGATTCTTTCCCGGTGCCAGAGATACGATTTCAAGCGGATTACGATTGACACCATCACCGACAGGATGAAGGAGCTGATCCGGGAAGAAAATGTCCGGGTGGAGGAAAAGGCGTTACGATATATCGCAAAGCTGGCGGACGGCTCCATGAGAGACGCGCTGAGCCTGTTGGACCAGTGCATCGCTTTCCTGTTGGGGGAAGAGCTGACCTACGACAAGGTTCTGGATGTGCTGGGGGCTGTTGACACGGAAGTATTCAGCAGGCTGTTTCGCTTTTGTCTGGAGCGGAATGTGCTGGGATGCGTACAGCTTCTGGAGGAAATGGTCATGCAGGGGCGGGAACTGACCCAGTTTGTGACGGATTTTACCTGGTATCTGAGGAACCTCATGCTGGTGCAGGCTTCCGACAACCTGGAGGATGTCATCGATATGTCCACGGAGAACCTGAAGCGGCTGAAGGAAGAGGCGGAGATGGCGGATATGGACAGGATTGTCCGTTTTATCCGTATTTTTTCCGATTTGTCCGGCCAGATACGCTATTCGGCCCAGAAGCGCATTCTGGTGGAAGTGGCATTGATCAAGCTGTGCAGGCCGGAGATGGAGACCGGGAAGGAGGCCATGCTTGACCGAATCCGCCAGGTGGAGGAAAAGGTGGAGAACGGCGTGGCAGTTGTGATTCCGGAAGGCGGCGTTATGGCCGGAACCGGCGCGGCGCCCGGAATTCAGAAGAAGGCGAAGCCGGAACTGCCGAAGGCCATTCCGGAGGATGTAAAGCAGATTGTGGCCCGGTGGCCGTCCATTGTGGGAACCGCGGAAAATCCCATGCGGATCTACCTGAAATCCGCGAAGCTCAGCCTTGGCGGCGACAATAAGCTGCTGATGGTGCTGGAGGACGGCATGGCGTCGGATTATTTTACACAGCATGCGGACAATAAGACCCGCCTGGAAGCCCTTCTGTCCGATTTTTCCGGAAAGGAGATTGAAGTGGGCATCCAGACAGTGAAGGGGCAGCAGGAATTTGAAGACAATTATGTAGACATATCCCAACTGATTCAGATGGATATCGAGGAAGAAGAGCAGGAATAAAAAACAGCATCTGCCAGGAAAGGGACTGAATGGGCAGATGCGGGACTGGAACAGGAGGAGCAATGGCAAAAAGAGGAGGTTTTCCGGGAGGAGCAATGCCCGGAAACATGGCTAATTTGATGAAACAGGCACAGCGGATGCAGCGTCAGATGGAGGAAGGGCAGAAGGAACTGGAGACAAAGGAATTCACTGCTTCCTCGGGCGGCGGAGCTGTGGAAGCGACAGTGAGCGGCAAAAAAGAAATCCTGAAAGTAACGCTGTCGGAGGAGGTTGTGGATCCGGAGGACATCGAGATGCTTCAGGATCTGATAGTGGCAGCCGTCAACGAGGCTCTGCGCAGGGCGGAAGAAGCCGGCAATGAGCTGATGGGCAAGATGACAGGCGGTCTGGGAGGCCTGCCTTTCTGATGGACTTATACAGCGGACATATTAATAAATTAATCGAAGAGCTGGCGGCCCTTCCGGGCATTGGCAGCAAGTCTGCCCAGAGGCTGGCATTTCACCTGATCAATATGCCGGGGGACAAGGTCCGGCGCCTGACGGAGACAATCACGGCAGCCAAGGAAAATGTGAGGTATTGCAGAGAATGCTTTACGCTGACGGATCAGGAGCTGTGTCCCGTATGCGCCAGCCAGAAGCGCAACCACAGGATTATCATGGTGGTGGAAAATACAAGGGATCTTGCGGCATATGAAAAGACCGGCAAATACGAGGGAGTGTACCATGTGCTGCACGGCGCCATTTCCCCCATGCTGGGCATCGGCCCCGGCGATATTCGGCTGAAGGAGCTGATGGGACGTCTCCAGGGGGAGGTGGAGGAGGTTATTATTGCCACCAATTCCAGCCTGGAGGGCGAGACTACAGCCATGTATATTGCCAAGCTTATAAAACCCACAGGCATTAAGGTGACGCGGATTGCCAGCGGCGTACCTGTCGGGGGTGATCTGGAATACATTGATGAAGTAACGCTTCTCCGTGCGCTGGAAGGGCGGGTGGAGCTGTAACTATGGCGGCTGACGACAATGCGGCAGATGGAATTCATGCAGGTTTCCTTCTAATCCTTCACGGGTTTAATACCCCGTTGTCTGCAGAGTTTTTGAGAAGGAAGCCAGGGGCGGATTTCATTGCCTGCAGCCACCGGAGTTTTATCGAGCAGAGCGAGGTTGGGG
Organism: uncultured Lachnospiraceae bacterium; assembly: GCA_947385785.1. GTDB lineage: Bacteria > Bacillota > Clostridia > Lachnospirales > Lachnospiraceae > Acetatifactor. Next base: position 2,632 of record CANDMH010000182.1, on the reverse strand, counting down.
CTAATACCCTGCGGCTTGCTACGGGGAAGTTTATTTCCTGGATTTTACCAAAGGAGCGGGACACTGAGAAGGTGCCTGGAAATGCAGAATGGGCAGACATGAAGGAAGCGGCGATTCCTTCATGTATACTCACGGTCGAAAACATTTGCCAAACAAAATGTATAACGAGTGAGCGCTTCTGTAAGACAGGGCAAAAAGCGGCAAATGTTTGCGCTCACGAGTATAATTCTCACAAAGAAGAAGGAGACAGACATGTCAGTTAAAACAGAGCCTTTCGGGACATACCCGGACGGAAGAGAAATAACCCTGTACACCATCTCGAACAGCAGGGGGATGCAGGTGTCGGTAACGAATATAGGCGCGGCGCTGGTGAAAATTATCTGTCCGGACAGGGACGGACAGATGGTGGATGTGGTGCTGGGATTTGACAGAGGGGAAGACTATCTGAAAAATCCCAGTTTTTTCGGAGTTGTCATCGGGCCTAATGCCAACAGGACAGGAGGCGCGTCCTTCGAACTGGACGGAACTGTCTGGCAGTTGGATGTAAACGACGGTCCCAACAATCTGCACAGCCATAAAGAGAAAGGATGGCACAAACGTCTGTGGGAAGCGGATGAATCTGACAACAGTGTCACCTTTACGCTGGAGGACACAGACGGCAATCTGGGATTTCCCGGAAATAAAAAAGTCTGCGTAACGTATTCTCTGGATGAGGAAAACGCGCTGAGGCTTCACTACCACGGCGTCAGTGACAGGAGGACCATCCTGAACCTGACCAACCATTGCTATTTTAATCTGGAAGGACAGGACAGCGGCAGCATAGAAGGACATGAGCTGCAGCTGGCGGCATCCCGCTACACGCCCGCAGATTCCGGCTCCATACCTACCGGAGAGATTGCGGCGGTGGAAGGGACTCCCATGGATTTCCGGAGCCTGAAAAAAGTAGGAGCGGAAATTGGCGCGGATTTCCAGCAGCTGAAATTTGCCGGCGGATATGACCACAATTGGGTAATCGACGGCTGGGACGGGACACTGCGGCATTTTGCCACCCTGAAAGCATCCTCCGGCAGATTCATGGAATGTTATACCACACTGCCCGGAGTACAGTTCTATGCCGGAAATTTTATTGACGACCAGACAGGAAAAGGCGGGGCTACCTATGGTTTCCGCTCGGGAATGTGCCTTGAGACCCAGTATTTTCCGGATGCCATCCACAAGCCGCAGTTTCCCGGGGCAGTTTTCGGGGACGGGACGGAATATGATTGTGTGACAGTATATCAGTTTGGTGTTTTCTGAGAAATGTCGGTTCCGGACCGGCAGACGGACTGTGCAGCCCGGATTTACAGACCTGGGACTGCGCGGGCATTTGTTCCGGCATATTGCAAAGATTGTCGAAGACTTCTTTTTTCAGCGCGACAAAGAATGCTAAAATACCTCGCATACCGATGATATGATTGTTGTAAACGGTATGGGAGGTGTTTTTATATGGAATTACCAAAAAACATTACACAAATCGGAGAAACCAATCCTCATTGCAAGGTCTATGTGGAGGATTATGTCATTTCTTACATAAAACAGCTGAATCAGTATGCCGGTGAAAAAGAGATGGCAGTGGCGTTGTACGGCGTCCGAAAAGAAGAGGCAGAAATTACCTATTTATTTTTCTATGGGGCATGCAGACTGGTCTTCCTGCAGAAGGAATGCCGTCATTTATCCCAGGCAGTGCTGCAGGAGGCGGAAAAGCAGCGGAAAAAGTTCTTTCCGGATACAGTTTTTCTGGGCTATCGGCTGCTTGACGGCGAAATGATAGAGGGCTTCCATATCTGTGAGCAGGGTGTGTGCAGATACGTAGAGGGATATGCGCAATTTTATGAGAAAAATGATGCCATGTTGGCATTCATGCTGGAAGAACGTCAGGAAGCCGCGAAACCGGAAACGATTGATCAGGAGAAATATAATGTGGTAAAAAGACGGCAGGAAGAGCGCCGCGCCCTGGCACAGGAAAAAAGCGGACATGCCATGCTGAGGAAAAATTCCCGCGCACAATCTGCCTCTGAAGCGGCGGGAGCAAACGCAGATACAGTCGCCGGCACAAGGACAAAAGAAGACGTAAATGCTGGCGCAGGGACAAAAGCAGGCTTGAACTCAGGTGGAGACAGGAAACTCAGGGGCATGAAGCTTACAGCCGCCGCTGTTTTTGCGCTGTTGTGCGTAACGGGGCTTGCTGCCATGGGAAACGGGGAGAAACTGGATGAATGGCAGATGGCATTGAGACAGCTGATGGAAAATATGTCCGAGCAGCAGCTGCCTGATGCAGTGCAGGTATCAAACGGAAACGCCCAGGTGGGAACGATTGTGGCGGAGGACAAGCTTAACAACGCGATTCTGAATGAGAATGCGGCAGCAGACCCTGCATTGACAGCTTCGGGAGCAGGGCAGGCCTCCGGGGTTGGAACGGCAGAGGGGGATCAGGCTGGACAGCAGAACGGCCAGGGAGAAACCCAGACCCGGCCAGGCGTCCAGGAAGGAAGCCAGGGCCAGAATCAGTCAGGCGTCCAGGAAGGAAGCCAGGGCCAGACCCAGCCAGGCGTCCAGGAAGGAAGCCAGGGCCAGACCCAGCCGGGCGTCCAGG
>CANDMH010000181.1 GCA_947385785.1 uncultured Lachnospiraceae bacterium | reverse complement strand
ATTACAACAGCATGCTGAAAACTGCAGAAGCCAGCACCAATTCCGGCGTAGTCGCAAATCTGAATTACATCAGGCAGAAGACGGCACAGAACGCAGACGCTCTGAAGCAGTTCGGAATCAGCGTGGATGCGAAGGGCAGGATGACGATCAATGAAGACACCTTTAAAAAGTCGGATATGGCTCAGGTTCAGAAATTCTTCAGTGATTACGGCTCTTCTGTCGCCAGCAACGCTTCGCTTGTAGATTACTATATGACGACACAGGCAAATGCCGCCAACGGCTATACCGCTGCCGGCGGATACAATGTACAGGGCGGCTCCGGTTATACCGGTATCGTTTGATCCAATTTTTGATCCATACTCGCGAGTGGAATCGTTGGTTCTTTCCATGCTTTATTGAAAGGACAGTATTCTTAATCTGACAGATGCAACATTCCGGGATATTTTGATTTAAGCACGCTGTAAAATCAACAACCAGCGGAAAAAACCTGATCATTCTTGACAATGGAGGATCAAAAGAAGTTCATTCGGTTTCAGAAACATAAATATACGGGATGCGGATCAGCCGGGGGGTATCTTCAGGGATTCGCATCCCTTTTATCATACGGCGGTTTCCAAAGGAGAATGTGCCATGCCAGTCTACAAACTGAACGAAAACGAGATCTCTTTCCCGCATCCCACCCTGGCCCGCGAGGACGGCCTGCTGGCAGTGGGCGGAGACTTATGCGTGAAGCGCCTGCTTCTGGCGTACAGTAACGGGATTTTTCCCTGGTATGAGCCGGGGGAGGAAATCCTGTGGTGGTGCCCGAAGGAGCGCTTTGTCATTTTTCCGGAAGAAATCCATGTCTCCCGCTCCATGAAAAAATTTACGAAAAAACATTCATTCGATTTCCGCCTGAACCGGGATTTCGCCGACACCATGCACCGCTGCCGTCTCAAACGGGAGTTTGAGGAAGGCACCTGGATTACCGACGAGATGGAGGAAGCTTACTGCCGCCTCCACGAAGAGGGCTATGCCGTCAGCGCCGAAGTCTTCCAGGACGGCCGGCTGGCCGGAGGGCTCTACGGGGTGTGCCTGGGAAAATGCTTTTTCGGAGAGAGCATGTTTTCCGAGATGGAAAACGGCTCCAAGATGGCTTTGATTGCCCTCGCTCATCTCCTGTCGGAAAACCGTTTTTTCTTTATCGACTGTCAGTTTCATACAGAGCATCTGGAGAGCATGGGCGGACGTTACATTTCATGGGAGACGTATGAGCGGCTGTTACGGCTCGGGACGACGACAGTTTAAGTATGCTTTTCAGCCCTCTCTATCACGCAGCTATGCGGTTTATCCAGCCTGCCCCTGTCATAATTGATTCCCACGGTCAGTATCTCTCCCACATATCCCTCAAGCGCCTGGGTATAATGCCTGTCTTTTATCTGCTGTATGGCAGCCTGGGCTGTTTTATCGTATTTAAGCTCTACTACAAGCGCCGGCTTATTTGCGGAAGGCAGCGGCAGAAAAACAATATCGGCAAAGCCTTTCCCTGAGGGCAGTTCCCTGATAAGGCGGTAGTCTTTTCTCGCACTGTAGTATGCAAGCCCAATGGCACAGGCAAGCGATTCTTCATCATTATAGGTTAAAATGGAAGCTGCCTCGGTATGCGCCCTGTCAAGTGCCTGAGCCACGCTGTCCGCGTCACCGGCCAGTGTATCCTTCAGCAGCTTTTCCGAGGCTCTCAATATCCTCATAACTTCCGCCCAACCGCCCACACTCATGGCATTTTCAAACTCTCTCACAATTTCCTTATTTGGAATAAATACTGCTTCTTCCCCGGCATCATAGGCAAGATACCCTAAATGAACCAGCAGTGTCAGCACATCATCCTTCGTCCTGAAACTCCTCATATCGTTCTGAAAACTCCGTGTATTGACTTTGACGCGTCCGCCGCCGAGCATCCGCACGATATCCGCACGAAGCCCGCAGAAATCCATATCGATGTAAAGCTTCAGGGCCTCATAGGTTTCCGTTGCCGTCCAATAATTGGAAAAAATCCCACAGCTCATAGACTCTACCACGGACTTTGGATTGTATACATGCTGATACTTTATAAATTTGTATCCGTCATACCAGTTGCCGGCTTCCGCAAAGTCCATACCGAAACGCACACACAGTTCTCTCACTTCCTCATCCGTAAAACCAGTATATTCCTCAAAATTTCTCTGGTTTATCATGGAATATTCCCGAAACATGTTTAATGCTGAATGCACGCCATACTTTTTCACTGGCAGAATCCCTGTCATATAGACAAGCGCCACATAAGGCTGATCCTTTAAAAGATTTCTCAAAAAGTCCAGATATTGTTTCTGCAGCGCTTCCGATTCCTGCCGCTCACGCATGACACAATCCCACTCATCTATCAGAAATATGAACTGTTTGTCCGTTCTGGCATATATTTTTCTTAACGCGGCGGCAAGCCCTGTCCGCCCCTGCAGGATTTCGCCGTACTCCTCGCTTAATTCTTCCACCACTTCCTGCTCCAGATATTCTGTCGCCTTTCCGGAATCAGCCTCAATCAGGAACTGCTGCATATTCAGAAAGATCACATCATATCGGTTCAGATGCTCCCCATAAGACGGAGCTTTCTCAATCTTACATCCCGCAAACAGCTCTCTGGAATCACAGCCTCTGCTGTAATAAGCGGCAAGCATTTTCAGCGCCATGGATTTTCCAAATCTCCTGGGCCTGCTGACACAGATATACTCTTCTTCCGTATTGATCATTTTGTTTGTACATGCAATCAACTCTGTCTTGTCCACATAGATTTCGGAACGAACCGACTGCCAGAACCCCCTGTTTCCCGGATTTAAGTATATTCCCATAGCTGCTGTGTCACCTCATATGATTTTCGCCTTCATAGCTTCCGTATCTCTGATATGCCCGTGAGTGTAAACTCTCAGAGGTTTCTCACGTCTCCAGCTCCTGCAGCGCCGTCTCGGTCTCCACCAGGCGCTCCAGCAGTGACTCCTGGTTCTGCTCTTCCCCGTCCAGCTGTGTCTGCAGCTCCATCAGCTTCTCATAATCGGAAGCCAGCGCCGGGTCCATCATCTGAAGCTTCAGTTCCGCCATGCGCTCTTCGCTCTGAGAAAGCTGCTTCTCATATTTTTCCTGCTGCCTGGTCAGACGGGACTTTATCTTTCCGGGGCTGTAGTAGGTTTTTTTATCGAAAATATCCGATAGCGTAGGTGTGCCTCTGCTGCCGGAGCCGCTGCCTGTATTCTCCGCAGGCCTGCCGCTCCCGGGCCGGGATGCATCCCCGTTTCTGCCTGCGTCTTTACCGCCGCCGGAACCTCCCGCAGCCCCGTTTCCACCACCGCCTGCACCAACACCGCCTTTACTCCCGGCACCGCCGCCCACGCCTCCCGCGCCGTTCAGTCTCGCCAGGCGCTTCTCCTTCTCATGCAGATAATCCTCGTAAGCGTAAGGGTACTGTACTACATCATTTTCTTCAAATTCCAGGACTCCCGTGGCAATCTGCCGAATAAAATACCTGTCATGGGACACGAACAGGACTGTCCCGGAAAATGCCGCCAGCATCTGCTCCAGTGTCTCTTTCCCTACGATGTCCATATGGTTGGTGGGCTCGTCCAGAATCAGCAGGTTGGGCCTGGTCTGGAACATTTTGCACAGGGCCAGCCGCACCCGCTCGCCGCCGGAGAGCTGCCCCATCTTCTTCTCCACCTCTTCCTGTGAGAACAGGAAGCTGCCCAATGCGCTGCGCACCTGCTCCCGCTGCAGGCGGGGATATTCTTCCCAGAAATTGTCCAGCACCGTCTGTTCCGGCTCCACATAGCCCGACACCGCCGCCTGCTGGTCAAAATAGCCCCATTCCACATTGGGTCCGAAGGAAAAGCTTCCCCCCAATGGCTTCACCAGCCCTGTCAGAGTCTTCAGCAAAGTGGATTTCCCGATGCCGTTTTCCCCGATGACAGCCAGCCGCTCCCCTTTGCGCAGTGTAAAGGAAAGCCTGGCAAGCTCCGTGTCATAGCCGATGCGAAGATTCTTTGCGTTTATAACCTCCGTATAGCTCTCCAGCCTGGGTTCAAACAACGCATGAAACGCCCTTGTGTCGAACCTCCGGGGCTTCTCTATCTTCACCATATGCTCGATTACCATGCGCTTGGATCTGGTTGCCGCCACTTTTGAAGGCGTATTCTTCCACTTTTCAATCCATTCCGTGAGACGTTGTATCTCCTTCTGCTGCGCCTCATAATCCTTTTCCTGCTTTTCCAGGGCCGCCTCCTTCTGCGCCAGGAAAGCGGTGTAATTGCCCGGGTAACGCTTGATGCGGTGATATTCAATCTCGTAAGTCACGTCGATCACGCGGTCCAGAAACATCCTGTCGTGAGACACTATGACTACAGATTTGTCATATTTTTTCAAATACCCCTCCAGCCACTCAATGGTGGGAAGATCCAGGTGGTTGGTAGGCTCGTCCAGGAGCATGATGTCAGGCCGGCTTAAAAGCAGCTTGATAAATGCCACCTTGGTCTGCTGCCCCCCGGAAAAGCTTCCTATGGGGCGCTCCAGATCCGCCAGGGCAAATCCGAAGCTTTGAAACATGATCTCCATGTCCTGCCGCCAGGTATAGCCCCGGAGAGCTTCCATCTGCTTCTGGAGGCTGTCATATTCATGCATCAGGGCCTTGTCCTGACCGGACTGCAGCTGCTCTTCAATCTCCTTCATCCTGGCTTCGCAGGCAAAAATGGGCGCGAAAACTTTCCTGATTTCCTCCTCCACGGAAATCTCGCCGTCGGGAAAGCTGATCTGGTGCAGAAAACCGATCTGCTGCTTCCCGGCCATGGTAATGCCGCATTCCTCATCGCTGTCCAGGTTATTCATATGGATGTCCCCGTTAATCAGCTTCAGCAGGGTAGTCTTGCCGCAGCCGTTCCGCCCTGTCACCGCGATTTTCTCGTTGTTGCGGATTTCAAAATTTACATCTTCCAATATGGTATCTGCGCCGTATTGTACCAGCGCATGTCTGATTTGATATCTCATGAGGTATTGCCCTCTCTTACTAATATTATACTACACTTCAATGAAATTTACAGTACCCCCATGCATCCCGGGAGATTTTCCGCCTGCTCTGCTCTTCAGACTTTACTTCCAGCCTTTACTTCTCCAGGAAATCCATCAGTTCCTTATAAGAAGCCGCCGCATCCCTGTAGCCCTGGCGGTACAGCTTCTTCAGTTTCTCCTTATCCTTCTCCACCCGTTTCACGCCGCTGGGTTTCCTCGGGCGGATGACGAATACCTTTCCGCTCTTACGCAGCCTCTCGATATACGCGAGCTCATCATTATAACTCAGATAACGCTTCGCCGTCAGTTCCGCCACCTTCGGGTAGCGCCAGTACCACAGACCTGTCAGCAGACGCGTCAGCCTCCCTGTCTGCCTCCGCACAAAGCCGGTTTCCTTGGTCATGACGATCACATTTTTCCGGTTTCCGTCCATCACGGATTTCCGTATGGGAATGGAATCGCTCAGTCCCCCGTCCAGGTACAGCCCGCCGCCAATCTTCACATTCCTGGACACCAAAGGCAGAGACGCGGACGCCCGGATTTTGATGATGTCCTTCTTCATATCCCGTATCCGGAAATACACCGGCTTACCGCTGACAATATCCGTGGCCACGCTGTACGCTTTTCCCTTATACTGCTTAAACGCTTCATAATCATAGGGATTCAGATATTCGGGAACCAGATGGTAATTCATCTCCGCATTAAACAAATCCCCTGTGGTCAGGAGACTCCAGATACTGCAGTAATTTTTGTCTCCCAGGTAATCCACACAGACATCAAAAGCCCGCCTCCTCTGCTTTGAGAGATAGCTGCACATGCTGCATGCCCCCGCGGACACCCCGTACACACTGGAAAACTCTATCCCCTTATCCAGGAAAAAATCAATCACCCCGGCGGTGTAGACGCCCTTCATCCCGCCGCCCTCCAGTATGAGTCCTGCCTGATACATATCAATCCCGCCTTTCATAGCCTGAATCTGTATACATTTCTCCGATTCCCCGTTCTCCCGCATATCGTTCCCTTCCGACAGTTCCTATAGATTAATAATTCTCCTTCACAAACCTGCGCAGCGCCGCCAGCGAGCGTTCCACCTTCTCCGTATCAATGCAGTATGCCATCCGGAAATATCCCGGCGCTCCGAAGGTATCTCCCGGCACCAGTACCAGGTCATATTGTAGCGCTTTACGGCAGAATTCCTTCGCGTCCTCTTCCAGTGCTTTCGGGAAAATGTAGAAGGTTCCCCCTGGCTTCACACAGGTAACGCCAAGGTCTTTCAGTTCCTTATAAATCAGCTTCATATTCGTCTCATACACGCTCAAATCCGCAGTCTTATCCAACACCTCCGCCACCGCCAGCTGAATGATGGAGGGCGGGCAGTTGTGCCCGATTCCCCTGGAAATCTGGCCGCACATATTCACCATGGTTTCCGCGTCCCTGCAGTTCGGATTCACGGCCACATAACCGATACGTTCCCCGGGAATGGACAGCGATTTGGAGAAAGAATAACACATGACAGTGTCGTCATAAAAAGATGACACACATGGCGCATCCACTCCCTCAAATACAATCTCCCTGTAAGGCTCATCTGAAATGAGATAGATGGTATGCCCATACTCCTGAGATTTCCTGCGCAATGTCTCCGCCAGCCTCTGCAGCGTCTCTGCGGAATACACCACACCGGAAGGATTGTTGGGCGTATTGATCAGCACCGCCATCACCTTCTCGGTGAGCATTTCCTCAAATTTTTCAAAATGTATCTGGAACTTCTCCGTATCCGGCGGCACCACCTTCAGCACTGCCCCGGTCAGGTTCACATAAGGGCCGTACTCCGGGAAATGAGGGGCAAACGTCAATATCTCATCCCCCGGCTCCGTCACCAGCCGAAAAGCATGCGCCAGGGCGCCCGCAGCCCCCACTGCCATGAAGATATGCTCCTTCCGGTACGGCAGCCCGAATCTCCGCTCCAGGGAAGCCGCCACCGCCTCCCGTACACTGGTGATGCCCAGGCTGGGACTGTAACCGTGAAGCGCATTTGTGCCCATCTCCGACAGCATCCGAATCATGACATCCGTAA
>CANDMH010000180.1 GCA_947385785.1 uncultured Lachnospiraceae bacterium | reverse complement strand
GGTTCAATCGCATGATTACATCAGGCAGTATTCAGCGTTATGCAGTATACGATGGCAAATGTTTTCAGCCGTGAGTATAAATTCCGGCGCTCCAAAACGTACCGGAAAAGAAGGCTCCGGAGGAAATGGAAGAGGGAAAAGGAAATGCAGAAAAAGATACACATTATTAAGAAAGTGATTCCCGGGAGCATAGCGGAGGAGCTGGAGATAGAAGCGGGAGACAGTCTGCTTGCCATTGACGGCGCGGAGATTGAGGATATATTTGACTATCAGTTTCTGATACAGGATTCCTATATAGAGGTTCTGGTGGAGAAGCCTGACGGGGAGCAGTGGCTGCTGGAGGTGGAGAAGGATTTTGACGAGGATCTGGGAATCGAATTTGAGAACGGGCTGATGGATGAGTACCATAGCTGCCGGAATAAATGCATCTTCTGCTTTATCGACCAGATGCCTCCGGGGATGCGGGAAACGCTGTATTTCAAGGATGACGATTCCAGGCTTTCCTTTTTGCAGGGGAACTATGTGACTCTGACAAATATGTCGGACCATGATATCGACAGGATCTGCCGGTATCACCTTTCCCCCATCAATATCTCCTTTCAGACCATGAACCCCGGGCTTCGCTGTAAGATGCTGAACAACCGGTTTGCGGGGGAGGCCCTGAAGAAGGTGGATGTGCTGTATGAGGCGGGCATCCGCATGAACGGCCAGATTGTGCTCTGCAGGGGGGTAAACGACGGTGCGGAGCTGGAGTACAGCATCCGGCAGCTGATGAAATATATGCCGGTTCTGGAGAGCGTCTCCGTGGTGCCGGTGGGGCTGACCAGGTTCCGGGAGGGACTGTATCCGCTTAAGCCTTTTGAAAGGGAGGATGCCCTTGCCGTGATTGACATGATAGAAAAGTATCAGCAGGAATGTTATGAGAAATCCGGTCTTCACTTTATCCATGCCAGTGACGAGTGGTATCTTCTGGCGGACAGGGAGATGCCGGAGGAGGAGCGCTATGACGGATATCTGCAGCTGGAAAACGGCGTGGGGATGCTGCGGCTTCTGCTCAATGAGTTCGAGGAAAGCATTGAGATGCGACGGAAGTCAGGTCTGCAGGAGAAGTCAAATGTGCAGGACAGGTCAGGTATGCGGGATAAGCCAGGTCTGCAGGACAAGTCGGGTATGCAGGATAAGCCAGGTTTGCAGGACAAGCCGACTATGCAGGATATTTCTTACAGGGAAGAGATATCCATCGCCACGGGTAAACTGCCTTTTCCGTATATACGTAGAATGGCAGAACGAATGATGGCGGAATACCCGGGATTGAATATTCATGTATATCCCATTACGAATTATTTTTTCGGGGAGCGGATTACGGTATCCGGTCTGATTACGGGACAGGATTTACTGGCGCAGCTTAAGGGTAAGCCTCTCGGCCGCCGCCTGCTCCTGCCGGAAAACATCCTCCGCAGCGGAGAGGATGTCTTTCTGGACGATATGCGTGTAGGAGAATTGGAAAGGGCTTTACAAGTGCCGATTAATATTGTAAAATCAAGCGGAAGTGACTTTGTACAGACCATACTTGGAGAATAAAGAAAGCAGGGATTGGGTGTGTGAAAGGCGACAATTCCCAGGGTTTACGATAGAATCAGGAGGATACTATGGCAAAAAAGAATAGAAAACCGATTGTGGCGGTGGTGGGCAGGCCGAACGTGGGGAAATCCACCCTGTTCAACGCTTTGGCAGGGCAGCGCATATCCATCGTCCAGGATACTCCCGGTATCACCAGAGACAGGATTTATACGGATGTCACCTGGCTTGACCAGACCTTTACTTTGGTCGATACCGGAGGAATCGAGCCGGACAGCAGAGACGTCATCCTGTCCCAGATGAGGACGCAGGCGCAGATTGCCATGGAGACGGCGGATGTGATTATCTTCCTTGTGGATGTGAAGGACGGGCTGGTGGACGCGGATGCCAAGGTGGCGGACATGCTGCGGCGGTCCCACAAGCCTGTAGTCCTTGTGGTCAACAAGGTGGACAGTTTCGAGAAATATATGGCGGATGTATACGAGTTCTACAACCTGGGGATCGGCGAGCCGCATCCCATCTCCGCGGCGAATAAGCTTGGGCTGGGAGATATGCTGGAGGAGGTCATCTCTCACTTTGACCGGACGGATGGGGAAGAGGATGAGGATGAACGCCCCAGAGTGGCAATCGTCGGGAAACCCAATGTGGGGAAATCTTCCCTGATTAATAAGCTGCTGGGCGAAGAGCGCCTCATTGTGTCGGACATTGCCGGAACCACCCGGGATGCGGTGGATACGGAGATTGTCCACAACGGGAAGGAGTATGTATTCATAGATACGGCGGGCCTGCGCCGGAAAAATAAGATCAAGGAAGCCCTGGAGCACTACATGATCGTTCGCGCCGTCAGCGCGGTGGAGCGGGCGGATATCGTGGTGCTGGTCATCGACGCGGTGGAAGGCGTCAGCGAACAGGACGCGAAGATTGCAGGCATTGCCCACGAGCGCGGCAAGGCAGTCATCATCGCCGTGAACAAGTGGGATGCCGTGGAAAAGGATGACAAAACAATCTACGAAGTGACGAAAAAGATCCGCAATGTCCTGTCCTATATGCCTTACGCCGAGATCGTATTCATATCGGCAGTGACGGGGCAGCGGCTTCCGAAGCTTTTCGATATCATTGATATGGTCAGCGAGAATCACTCCATGCGGGTTGCCACGGGTGTGCTGAACGAGATCATGTCGGAGGCGGTGGCATTGCAGCAGCCTCCCTCGGACAAGGGAAAGCGGCTCAGACTGTATTACATTACCCAGGTGGCCGTGAAACCGCCAACCTTTGTCATTTTTGTAAACGATAAGGAACTGATGCATTTTTCCTATACCAGATATATCGAAAATCAGATTCGTGAGACCTTTGGGTTCCGGGGTACCCCGCTGCGTTTTATCATCAGGGAACGCACTGAACGGGATTCCTGATGATAAGGAACTGTCCAGAAATAACTTGCGCAAATACAGGCAAGTTTTAGGCATGGTTCCTGGGGCTGCGTGAGTCAAAGAGCACAAGTTATTTCACGACAGTTCCTAAGGATATTAAGGAAAGGATAGTAAGAAAAGCAGGGAAAACAATGGAACGGCAAATAAATTTTCCCACAGCAGGCTGCGGGGAATGAACCCGTGACAGATTCAGATGAAAAGGAGCAGTGAAAGCTTATGGAAAGGATATTCTGTTTGGCGATTGGTTATATATGCGGACTGTTTCAGACCGCTTATTTCTACGGAAAGGCACATGGCATCGATATCCGGCAGTACGGCAGCGGGAATTCCGGTACCACCAATGCGCTGCGCGTGCTGGGAACGAAGGCCGGGCTGATTGTTCTGGCGGGGGACTGTCTGAAATGCATGGCTGCGGTATGGATCTCGCGGCTGCTTTTCGGGAACAGCCATCCGAATATGATTTATCTGCTCAGCCTCTATGCGGGTGCAGGTGCCGTGTTGGGACATAATTATCCTTTTTATATGAATTTTAAGGGCGGGAAGGGAATTGCCGCCACGGCCGGATTGATTCTGGCCTTTCATCCGTATTTTATCGTTATGGGCGTGGTGGTGTTTTTCGGTATCTTCTTTACCACGCATCTGGTGTCGCTGGGCTCGCTGCTGGTGTACCTGGGTTTTGTGATTGAGATGATTGTGTGCGGGCAGATGGGAGTGTTTGCCGGGGTGACCCAGGCGGAACTGATTGAAATGTACATTATCGCCGCACTGCTGGCAGTTCTTGCCTACTGGAAGCACAGGGAAAATATCGTCCGCCTGGTTCACGGGAACGAGCGGAAGACCTATCTGCTGAAGAAGAATAAGATTGATGTGGAAGAGGCGGGAAACACACGTGAAAGTCATTAATTGATACTGTCACGGGTTCATTCCCCGCAGCTTGATGCGACCAGAATTTTATCATATTTGCATGCTGTTTCAGCACAAAAAGAATTGCCGTTTTATAAATGCAATAAATGAGCAGCGAAACGTCTGCGGAAAAGAGGTATTATGGCAAAGGTAAGTATCATCGGAGGAGGAAGCTGGGGAATCGCCCTGGCAGTCCTGTTACGGAAGAACGGCCACGAAATCACGGTCTGGTCAGCATTGGAGAATGAAATTACAATGCTGAAGGAAAATCACGAGCATAAGATGCTCCCCGGGGTAAAGCTGTCGGAGGACACGGTATTTACGGGAGATGAAAAGGAGGCTGCGGAGGGTAAGGATCTGCTGGTCATGGCGGTGGCAAGCTCCTTTACCAGGGCGACAGCTCATCGTTTCAGTCCGTTTGTGGCAGAGGGACAGAAGGTTCTGAACGTGGCAAAGGGAATAGAAGAGGCAACCCTGATGACCCTTTCCGAGATTATCGGGCAGGAGATACCTCAGGCGGATGTGGCTGTGATGTCCGGTCCTTCCCATGCGGAGGAAGTGGGCAGAGGGCTTCCCACTACCATTGTAGTGGGAGCAAAGTCAAAAGCTATGGCAGAATATATCCAGAACCTGTTTATGTGCGAGACCTTCCGGGTCTATATCAGTCCGGATATCCTGGGGATGGAACTGGGGGGCTCTCTGAAAAATGTGGTTGCCCTTGCGGCAGGGATTGCGGACGGCCTTGGCTACGGAGATAATACGAAAGCCGCTCTGATCACCCGGGGAATCACGGAAATCGCCAGGCTGGGGACTGCCATGGGCGGAAAATATGAGACCTTTGGCGGCCTTACCGGTATCGGAGACCTGATAGTGACCTGTGCCAGCATGCATTCCAGAAACCGCAGGGCCGGCATCCTCATTGGCCAGGGAAAAACCTATGAGGAGGCAATGGGCGAGGTGAAGATGGTGGTGGAGGGCGTCTATTCCGCCAGGGCTGCCATGAAGCTTGCGGAGAAATACAATATTCAGCTTCCCATTATCGAGAAGGTGAACGAAGTGCTCTTCGGCGGTAAAAGCGCGGACGCTGCGGTGAAAGAACTGATGCTGCGCGACAAGAAGCTGGAGGTGTCCGATCTGCCCTGGCCGGAGGAGTAAGAGAAGCAAGTGAGCATACGTGATATAAGGCGGCAAATGTCAGCAGTATGCTCAAGAGCCTGGATGTGTATTTGATCCTGATAAAAGCAGGCGGTTTTCTTAAGCGGAAGAAGGATACATGTAATAAAGAGAGCGGAGGATTACTGCATGGACTTAAATTTACAGATTACGGATATGGCCGGAGCAGCGCCGGCACATTCGGCGGTTATCGTCAATTTTGTGTCAGCCATTCGCAGGCAGCTGAAAAACAGTACCTGCTTTGTTTATTCGGATAATGTACAATATAAATGGCAGACAGAAGACGGTGAGGAGAAGACCGTCATCCCGGACGCTTCCATCAATTGTCAGACAAAAAGGAGACGGGGAAGTAATTTTATAGGAATTCCGCGTTTTGTCATGGAAGTGTTAAGTCCTTCCACCGAAAAATATGACCGCAATGAAAAAATGGAGCTGTACCGGCAGCAGGAGATAGAGGAATACTGGATCGTAGACTGGGAAGAAAGAAAAGTCGAGATATACGAACTGGATTACAAAAACGGTATTCCGAAATATTATTTATGGAAAACCATAACTGACGAGAACAGCCGGGAACTGAAGATCATTCATTTTCCGAATGTGAAGATTACGTTTGAGGAATTGTTTGATGAAATTGAACCTTAAGTAATTGAACTTCAGGGTTGAACTTTAGTTTTATTTTTTACAAAAAATGGGTTGACATTCAGCCGGGATATGCTTATACTAAGGAAAGTGCATTTCATAAGCAAGGTCAAAAATTTGAAAGAAAGGAGGCAGTACACGATGACCAGATTAAGAATGAACAGGATACAATTGATCAGAATAAGTAATTTGCCTCCCGCGGATATTGTAGATTAATTCATCGGCAGTCTTTTGCATACTGTCTGAATGAGCGGCGTGAAATGAGCCATGGCTATCTGCTTTCCAGGAGCCATGGCTTTTTTGTCGTTTTTTTCATTAGGAATTGCAGCTATTTGCAGACCACTTCCTAAGATGCTCTGCTGTTATCAGGAAAATCATTGCCTGGTGTCAGATTCAGGGATGCTGACTGCCGGGCTGACGATGAAAGTCTTACAAACACGCGGGAGAGGACGCATACAGTTCCTGACGCAGCTTCAGGAAAAGGAGCGGCTGTACAGGGCGGAGTATTGCGGAATCAGAATGATGGAGGAAGGAAATGAATTTACCGAAAAGTTTTGTCAGTATCGCCGGTAAATACGGAATAGAGAAGAAGGATATCCTGTTTGCCGCCATGGCTGACTTTGATGCCGATTACCGCTTTGCGGATTCCATCGTGGCGCTGACCAGAGAAAAGCTTGTCCTGGCGGCATATCCTTACCGGGAAAAGGGGGAGTACCGATTCGGCGGTTACGGCGGCTGGCAGTTTGCGGAGGAAATGGAAAAGAAGGATATGGCGCTGGCGGAAGAGCCTGCCATACAGATTTTTGAACTGAAAAATATCGGGAAGATGGAGGTGCTCCGCCAGGTGGCAACCGGTGTGCTGATGGCGGAAATTGACGGTGTAGAGCGCAATCTCTGTCATTTTTCCAACACCAGAATGGAGATGTTCCTGAGAATCTGCAGTCTGACGGAAAAAATAAAAAAGGGAGAAGAGATATCACAGGAGGATCTGAATGTCAAAAAAGGAAAGGAGTGCTGCCCGAAATGCGGCATGATTTACCCGGACCAGGAGAGGAAGGTCTGTCCGAAATGCATGGACAAAAAATCAATTCTGCTGCGGGTGGTCTCTTATTTCAAGCCTTATACAAAATATCTGGCGGTGATGGTGCTCTGCTATCTGGGTACAGCCCTGCTGAACCTTGCATGGCCGTACCTGAGCGGAACAGTTCTCTATGACCAGGTCCTGGCGCGGAATGAAGCATTCCTTACCTTTCTGCATCTTCCGGCGGGCCGTTTCACGGCTGCCCTGACGGTGCTGGTAATCGCCATGATAGCGACGAAAGTGGCAGTTCAGGGATTGGGAATCCTGCAGGGGGTGCTGACCGCCAAAATAGCGCCGGAAGTGGTGGCGACTCTGAAGAGCCAGGTATTTTCCTCCATGGGACGGCTGTCCATCAGCTTTTATTCCAAACGTCAGACAGGAGGCCTGATGACCAGGGTGTCTGACGATGCGGAGGAAATATCCAGTTTCTTTATTGACGGTATTCCGTATTTCTTTATCAATCTGGGGAATATCATTGCCATGA
>CANDMH010000179.1 GCA_947385785.1 uncultured Lachnospiraceae bacterium | reverse complement strand
ACTCTGTTTGGTACCGTGCTGTTCCCGGAGCTGCCGGAGTCTCTGTGGAAATAAAATCATGGTAACTGATACCTCCTTTGTAATGATAACTGCACTTACAGAGATACCATAGCGCAAAGAAGGGAAAAGGTGAACCATAAAAGGAAAAAAACTGAAAATCAGTAAGTTGCACCGGTGCAACTTTAGCAGTATGAAGGGAGGAACCGGAGTTGGACAAGGCGATACTTCAGGAGTACATGGACGCATGCGAGCTGGTTAAGGAGACAGAGCGGGAGATACAGAAGCTGAACCGGAAAAAGAAAACCGTCGTCCAGACGAATGTGACGGGCTCCATGCATGAGTTCCCTTATGTCAGGCAGCATTTCAAAGTCCAGGGGACCACCTTCACGGTGAAGGACGACAGCCACCTGCGGTATGAAGAGAAAATGCTGGAGCAGCGGAAGGCCAGGGCGGAGCAGGTGAAGCTGCAGGTGGAAGAGTGGATGCTGACGGTTCCGTCCCGGATGCAGCGGATTATAAAGTACCGGTACCTGGAAGGGCTTTCATGGCAGCAGGTGGCTGTAAAGATGGGAAGGAAGGCTACAGGAGACAGTGTGAGGATGGAGTTGGAAAGATTTTTTCAGAAAAAATGAAAGTTTGTTCGTTTTGTTCACACTGTTCGTTTTCGATGTGATAATATGGTACCATGCCATAGCAGACAGGGCATCTGACATTCAGTTTTCCTCCACAGAAGCATCTTCTCCCGGAACGCGCCGGAAGGAGGTGCTTTTTGTATACGGAAGCATACGGGAAGAGGGACAGCCGCAGCTGTCCGTTTCAAATATCCAAAAACGAAACGAATGAGAGGTGGTGATGCTTGGGTGAAGAGATAAGGGATCAGGCCTTCAGGGACTACCAGAAGGGCATGAAATACAGGGAAATCGCTGAAAAGTACGGTGTCAGCCTGTCAGCGGTAAAGTCCTGGGCGGCAAGGTACTGGAAAAAGGAAGGTTGCAACCAGGAGGAGAAAAAGTTGCAACCCAAAAAGAAAAAGGTTGCAACCAGGGGTGCGCAGCCGAACAACCGGAACGCCGCCGGACACGGCGGGACAGGACCGCCGGGAAATAAGAACGCATTAAAAACAGGAGAGTTTGAGACTCTCTTTTTTGATACCCTGGTGCCGGAGGAAAAGCAGCTCATGGCGGCCATGCCTACGGACAAGGAAAATCTGCTGCTCCATGAGATCCGGCTGCTCACCGTGAGAGAACGGCGGATGCTGCATCGGATCGAGGACATCCGGACAGCCTCCGGATGCGGGGAGAACGAAGAGCCGGTTCCGGGCATGACACTGGTGAAGCGCCAGACAGGCATTGAGAAGGAGAAAGCCACCGACCTGAAGGAATACCATGGGAAGCTTGGCCAGATACAGGCCGTTGAGGACGCCCTGACCAGGGTGCAGGCCCGGAAGCAGAAGGCCATCGACTCCCTGCACCGGTTCGGCTTCGACGACGCGCGCCTGGAGATTGAGCTGATGAGGGTTGAGCTGGCGGCCATGAAACTGGACAGCCAGGACACGGAAGTCCAGGATGACGGTTTCCTGGATGCCCTGAATGCCGAGTCCGGAAGCCTGTGGGGTGAAGGGGATGGATAAGGTAAAAGAACGCATTTCTTCCCTGAAGCAGAAAATCCGGAAGATGAAGCAGAAGCGCCATACCATCAACAGGGAGCAGTTTTTCCGGTTCAAGCCCTTCTCCGTAAAACAGAAACAGGTGCTCACCTGGTGGATGCCGGGCAGCCCGGTAAAGGATTATGACGGCATCATAGCGGACGGCGCCATACGTTCCGGAAAAACAGTCTGCATGTCGCTGTCCTTCGTATTCTGGGCGATGAGCTGTTTTAACGGCCAGAATTTCGCCATGTGCGGCAAGACCATCGGATCTTTCCGCAGGAACGTCCTGTTCTGGCTGAAGCTGATGCTCAAAAGCCGCGGCTACAGGGTGGCAGACCACAGGAACGACAATCTGGTGGAGATCAGCCGGGGGGATGTAACCAATTATTTTTACATCTTCGGCGGGAAGGATGAGCGCAGCCAGGACCTGATCCAGGGCATCACCCTGGCAGGCGTGTTTTTCGATGAGGTCGCCCTGATGCCGGAATCCTTCGTGAACCAGGCCACCGGGCGCTGCTCCGTTGACGGCAGCAGATACTTTTTTAACTGCAACCCGGACGGGCCATACCACTGGTTCAAGGTGAACTGGATCGACAAAGCCACCGGGTATCTGGGAAAAGAGAAGGCAGCGGAGATCCGGAAAAAGGCGGAGGCGGAGGGCAGAAAGCCGGACCTGAAGAAACTGCTGTACGTCCACTTTACCATGGACGACAACCTGAGCCTGTCCGGGGCCATTAAGGAGAGGTACCGTTCCGTATACTCCGGTGTCTTTTTCAAGCGCTACATTATGGGGCTGTGGGCCATGGCCGAGGGCATCATCTATGACATGTTTGATGTGGAGAAGCATGTGGTGGATGTGGGGCAGCCTGTCCGGGAAGGAAAGATACAGTGGACAGGCGATTATTACGTAAGCTGTGACTACGGTACCCAGAACGCCACGGTTTTCCTCCTGTGGCGGAAGGCGGATAACGGAATCTGGTACTGCATAAGGGAGTACTACTATTCCGGGCGGGACAAAGGCGCACAGAAGACGGATGCAGAGTTCTCCGCAGATCTCCGGAAATGGCTTGACGGCATCAGTCCCAGGTATGTGGTACTGGATCCTTCGGCTGCCAGCTTCAGGGCGCAGCTGAAGAAGGACGGCTTCCATGTAAAGGGGGCAGTCAATGACGTACTGGACGGAATCCGGTTTGTGGCAGGCCTGCTGACACAGGGGAAACTCCTTTTTGACAAATCCTGTGAAAACACGATAAAGGAATTCGGTTCCTACATCTGGGATGCCAAAGCGGCAGAGCGGGGAGAGGACAGGCCGGTTAAGGAGCGGGATCACTGCATGGATGCAGCCCGCTATCATGCATACACCATAATCCGCAGGCGCGGCGGGATGAAGATACTGGAATAGGTGAAAATACTGGAACAGAGGTGGTCTGGTGGAAATTGAAGTGATAAAGAAGCTGGTGAAGGCCAGCCGCAAAAGGCACGCGGAAATGGTGCGCGGGGCAACGGTTGCGGAGAAGTACTACCGGAAGAAAAATGATATCCTGCAGAAGGGCGCCCGGGGGCAGGTCACAGACGGGAATCCCATGCGCTCCGCGGACAACCGGATCCCGGCCAACTTTTACAATATCCTTGTGAACCAGAAAGCTGCCTACCTGTTCACGGATCCGCCGGTCTTTGACACAGGCAGTGAGGCGTGTAACAGGGCTGTCCAGGAGGCTCTGGGGGACGATTTCTCCAGGATATGCAAGGACCTGTGCATCAAGGCCTCAAATGGCACCATCGCCTGGCTGCATTACTGGAAGGATACGGAGGGAAAATTCCGGTTTGCGGCGATTGACCCGAAGCAGGTGATCCCGGTATGGACCAACGATCTGGAGAAGGAGCTGGCGGGCATCCTGCGGGTGTATGACATGCTTAACGAAAAAGGGAAAAAGCTGAACATATATGAATACTGGGACAGGGAGACCTGCCAGGCTTATTACAAGGAAGCCAGGGAGGTTCTGGACGCGCTGAAGCCTTATGATGCGTCAGTTATGGGGACAGCCGTGGCGGAGCCGCCGGACAGTGATTCCTGTACCTGGGAACACGGCTTCGGGGAGGTACCCTTTATCCCGTTCCCCAATAATGCGGAAGGCGGGAATGACTTAAACGATGTGAAGGAATTGATAGACGCTTATGACAAGGTGTACAGCGGCTTCCTGAACGACCTGGAGGACATACAGGAGGTTATTTTTGTATTGACGGGTTATGAAGGAGAAGACCTGGAGGAGTTCCTGCAGAAACTGAAGAAATACAAAACCGTTAAGCTGGATCCTGAGGAAGGGGTGAAGGGAGAGCTGGGTACGGTTACCATAGACATCCCTGTTGAAGCCCGGGAGAAGATGCTTGCCATGACCCGGAAGTCCATCTTTGAGCAGGGCATGGGGATAGACCCGGATCCCCAGAATTTCGGGAACAGCTCCGGGGTGGCGCTGAAATACCTGTATTCGCTCCTGGAACTGAAGGCGGGGCTTATGGAGACAGAATTCCGCCCGGGCTTCGGGCAGCTGGTGCGTGCCATCTGCCGCCACGAAGGGATGGAGGCCGGAAAAATCGTACAGACCTGGACACGTACTGCCGTCCACAATGAGACGGAGCTTGCAGCCATTGCCCAGCAGAGCACGGGAATCCTGTCCAGGAGAACCATCCTGGAAAATCACCCGTGGGTGACGGATGCGGATAAGGAGCTGGAGCAGCTGGAGAAGGAAGAGGCGGAAGCCAGGGAAAAGGCAGACCAGTATGGCAGCGCCTTCCAGACCCGGGAGGATCCCGGCACAGGAGGGGAAGGTGAGGACGTAAAGGGGCATGAAGAATAAAAAATACTGGGAGGAAAGGTTCCGGCAGCTGGAAGCGTCACAGCACCATACTTCCGAAAAGCTGGTGGCAGACATCCAGCAGCAGATGCGCAGGGCGGAGGCAGCCATTGAGAATAAGATCAATGCCTGGTATGGGCGCCTGGCGGAGAACAACGGCATCTCCATGGAAGCGGCCGGAAAGCTTCTGAACCGGAAGGAACTGGAGGAATTCCGGTGGGATGTAAACGACTATATCAGGTACGGCAGGGAAAACGCTGTTAACAGGCAGTGGATGAAGCAGCTGGAGAATGCATCCGCCAGGGTACATATCAGCCGCCTGGAGCAGCTGAAACTGCAGGTGCAGCAGGAAACGGAGAGGCTGTACGGGAACTACCTGGACGGCGTGGACCGGCATATAAAAAGCCTGTATGAAGAGGGATTTTATAAAACCGCTTATGAGATACAAAAAGGGATCGGTGTCGGATGGAACCTGACAGGCGTGGATTCCAACACGCTGGACAGGATCATCCGGAAGCCATGGGCAGCGGACGGGAAGAATTTTTCGGAGAGGATATGGAGCGGCAAACAGCAGCTGATCGAAAGCGTGCATACATCCCTGACGCAGATGTGCATCCTGGGGCAGTCCCCGGACAGGGCCATCGCCTCCCTCTCCCATGCCATGCATACATCGAAAAACCAGGCGGGGCGCCTGATCATGACGGAATCAGCCTTTTTTGGCTCCGAGTCCCGGAAGGACTGTTTTAAGGAGCTGGGCGTGGAACAGTATGAGATTGTGGCCACCCTGGATGCGATCACATCCGCAATCTGCCGGGAGATGGACGGCAAAGTGTTTCCCATGTCGGAGTACCAGTCAGGCTCTACAGCACCCCCGTTCCATGTCTGGTGCCGGACCACCACAGTGCCGGCCTTCGGGGATGAGTTCGACCATATCGGGGAACGGGCGGCAAGGGATCCGGAGACGGGGAAGACTTATTATGTGCCTGCGGGTATGAAGTACCAGGAATGGAAGGACTCTTTTGTAAAAGGCGGCGACAAGTCAGGGTTGTATGATGCATCTGGTGGTGCTATAATAAATACAGATAACTGGGCCGGACTAAATTACCAGCAATCATACACAAAACAGACTGCGATTTCCAGATTGCAAAGCGAATATGGAATACAATTCCATGATTCGAAAAAATATCCTATGGATGATGGCCTTCTGGCGGACTGTGTTGGCTGGCTGGATTCTTTTGGTTCACAGTATAATATGTTTATGCAAAAGAATCCATGCAAAATCCCTGTAATTGACAATAAATCCCCGTCAAAAATGAAAAACAGCATTGGGTATTATCTCCATTACACGAATAATGCCGGGGTTGTCGAACTGGCATTAAATGGCCAATATCATTCAGCTGTGAACATGTTTCAAAAATATGTGGAGCAATGCGTAAAAACAAAGTGGTATCCGGCGAATGCAACCATACATAAGACCTTTGTGCATGAGTTTGGGCATCATGTATCAAGTTCTATGAGATGGATAACAGGAAATAAGAATTGGCAGCACGAATTTATTCAGGAATGTATTAACGATTTTAAAAAAGTTGAGCCTAATTACAAGTGGAATACATTTGTTGGAATGGGGGATTATGTTTCAAGGTATGGCGCGAAAAGTGAATCTGAATTGTTTGCGGAGGCATTTGCTGAATATTTTGGCGGGGAGAATCCGCGGGAGTTTGCCAAAATTTTTGGAAAGAAGCTGGATGCTTTGTTGAAGGGAGTGAAATAGTATGGATAAACCAGTACTCTCAGGCGAATTAGAGATGCCCAAATTTATACAGGAGGGGTATGAATATCTTGGTGAAGATGAGCAATGGCATATTAAAGATGATGCCCCCGAATGGGCAAAAAAAGAATTTGAAGAATACTATGCCAGGCTGAATCCAAAGCCGGACGAAGATGGCCTCATCATTCAGTATTAGGAATGGGGGCTAACATCGCAGCCCAGAACAGGTTTTTTGAATTTGATTATCTTTATGAAAAGTGGAGAAATACTGAAAGTGTATGGCAGGAAATAATCAAGCAAACCGTCCATAGAACCAATCAACTGATTCTGAAGAATCAGGACATGGGGTTCGAGAACGGTTTGCTTAATTAGTTTATACCACATCCACAGGAAAAATGCAAAAATTTTACAAGTTAAGGAAAACCAGGAGGGAATGATGAGGGAATGCCATGGCAAGGCAGTGCCGCATATAGCGAAAGTATTGGTAGAAGCCTATTTGGGGAGATTGAAAAAATGAAGCAGCCAAGGTGTGAGTTTTGTAAATATTTTAGAGGGTATAATGGCCTAAGAATGGAATGCGAGGCATTTCCTGATGGTATACCAGATGATAAAAATATTTACGATTATGGTGACAATTCTGAATGCTCAAATGGTATCAAGTTTGAGGATAAGGATGGAGATTTCAAGGAGTTTTCTGCTGAATCTGGCAGTCTATTGGAAAGAATGCATCGAATTTGAAATCGAAGAGGAAATACTGAAAATATGTTATGAGCGGAAGGAGGAAAAGAACAAAAATGACGACATTGTTGAATACGCTCATCAGCGAGAAGGGAGAGCTGTTCGCCATAGGACAGGGGAGGCGGACAGTGTTTGCGCATTGTAAGCCGCGGATCAGCATCTACGAGGAATCCACACAGGTTCCTGTCCTGGGCAGAACAGGCTACAGGAAGAAATCAATGCGGTTTACCATCGCTCTGTGCGGGGATATGGAATTTACGTGCCTTACCGAGGAAGGCCGTATGCAGGATGCGGAACGGTACGAACTG
>CANDMH010000178.1 GCA_947385785.1 uncultured Lachnospiraceae bacterium | reverse complement strand
GTAGCAACCTTTGTCTTGTTGGGCGCTGCGGAACCTGACTTCAGGTTGCAGGCCTTCTTCAGCAATACGGCTGCCGGGGGTGTCTTCGTAATGAAACTAAAGGATCTGTCCGCATAAACCGTGATCACCACAGGGATGATGACATCACCTTTGTCAGCAGTCCTTGCGTTGAACTGCTTCGTAAATTCAACAATGTTCACGCCATGCTGTCCAAGCGCGGGACCAACCGGCGGAGCCGGTGTCGCTTTGCCGGCAGGAATCTGCAATTTGATATAACCTGTTACTTTTTTTGCCATTTTAGCACCTCCTATAATGTGGTAAACCGTTTCCGTAATCACGTAAGGAATTGTCGGAATCTAATATGAAATCCAATACAAAATTTTATGCAATCCATATCGAAAAAACGATGCTTCCTCCGATTGCGGAACACGATAATCCGGCGCAGGATTTACGATTTCTTTCCTGCTCCCACTCTCTGACGCAGTACCGCCTATTCTCCACCCTCCGCATCCTGCACTTCCTCTGACAATCCTTACACAGAATGCCTGTGTCCGGCAAATCCTGCCGGAGCTGCAGTATCCGGGCTTCTGCCGCCTGCGTGTATTCAGCCGCCCTGTTCGGGCGGATCATACCGTTGTTAAAGCTTCCGAACCTCTGCGAAACTGATTTCTACCGGGGTCTCTCTGCCGAACAGCTCCACGTTGATGGTCGCCGTCTGCTTGCTGTAATCCAGCTTCTGAACGACACCGATGGTGTCCTTCCAGATTCCCGCCACAACGGAAATGCTGTCACCCTCCGCAAAGTCAATGGAAACATTTTCAGTCTTGATGCCCAGAGGCTTCATCTCTGCCTCAGTCAGGGGCACCGGCTTGCTCCCCGGCCCCACGAAGCCCGTGACGCCCCGGGTATTCCGGACAACATACCATGTGTCATCGTTCATCTCCATATTGAGGAGCACATAGCCAGGAAACATCTTCTTCTGGACAGTCTTCCTGGCGCCGTTCTTCATCTCTATTACATCCTGCAGGGGAACCCTCACTTCCAGAATCTGTTCTGCAAGGTGCTTGTTGTTCTCGATGGTCTTCTCAATATTGGCTTTGACTTTGTTTTCATATCCTGAGTAGGTATGCACCACATACCATTTTGCCTCTGCCATAAATCACCCTCGCCCTAAATCGATGTAATGAAGTTTACGCCGTATTTTGCGACATAATCAATAATCGCAATCAGCACTCCTACCACCACCGAAATGGCCACTACCGCCACGGACTGCCTGATGGTAGAATTTCTGTCCGGCCATATAATCTTCTTGAATTCAGTCTTTACCCCCTTGAAAAAGCCGGGTACTGCTTTCTTTTCCGCGGAATCTCCCATTTAGACCATACCTTTCCACTTACTATTTTGTTTCCGGAACCTGCTTCGTTTCCAGGGAACTTACTTTATTTCCAGGAAACTTATTCTATTTCCGGGAAACTTATTCTATTTCCAGGAAACTTATTCTATTTCCAGGAAACTTACTTCGTTTCGAGGAAACTTACTTTGTTTCCTTGTGTACCGTGTGCTTCCTGCAGAATCTGCAATACTTACGGACTTCCATCCTGTCGGGATGATTCTTCTTTTCCTTGGTAGTATTGTAGTTACGCTGCTTGCACTCCGTACAAGCCAAAGTGATTTTTGTACGCATTTCGCTACCTCCACGTATTCTCTTATCGCCGTTTATTTGAGCATAAAAAAAAGAGCTAAAAGCTTATCTCGTGTTCCTACTATACCATAGCGGCGGATTTCCGTCAACTGTTTTTTCCGGGTTTCGGCGATTTTTGGGCAATTTTTTTGCACAGTGCTTTTTGCACGATTTTGGAACATCATTTTTTGTATGTGGAGTGAAACAGGCTGCGCATAAATGCCGCCATTTCATCCCAATAGCCTTACACACATGCCTCCTGCATGGACGTGTCGTATTCGTCCAGCAGGATGATGGTTTTCTTTCCGTAATAGTCCGTTCTTATGTTTTTATAGGCCCCCGCCAGAACCGTCTTTTCCATAAAGCCCGGGGTCTGGCGTCGGCTGCTTTTACCGCTTCATATAATATTTGTAAAAACACTCGTTCAGGTCAACCCAGCGGGCCTTGCTGACGGGAAGGGTATCCCCGTTGTCAATCTCCACCTCGTCCTTCATCAGCCTTCCCATATGGTGAAGGTTGATGATATAGGAGCGGTGGCACTTGCAGAAAGTCGGTTCCGGAAACATGGGTTCCACATTGCCAAGCTTTTCCTTATAGCGGAAATCACCCTGTTTCGTATGCATGATAATATAATGGTTATCCGCCTCCACATAGTAGATGTCCTGCTTGAAAACCCGCAGGGAACCTTCCTCCGTAGGAATGATAACGGCTTCCCGCTTTCCTTCCTCCACCTCGTAATACGCTTTCTTCAGGGCGGTCAGGACATCCTTCTCCTGCAGGGGCTTCCGCAGGAACCGGAAAGCGGACACCTCATATCCCTTGAAGACATAATTCAGCAGGCCTGAAGTAAAGATAATGAATACCGCCCTGTCCTGCTGCCGGATATACCGGGCAAGCTCCATCCCATTCATTCTGTTCATCTGGATATCCAGGAAGATCAGGTCATACGGCTCTCCCTTCTCCCAGTAATACAGAAACTGCTCTGCGGATTCATAGTAATTGATATCCACCTTGATTTCTTCCGTTTCGGCCCACTTTTGTATCATGCCCTTCAGTACATTGGCGTGTTCCTGGTTGTCTTCGCATATGGCGATTCTCATTTTAACCCTCCTGGTGCAGAATCATCTTATTTACAGAATCCGACCTTATCCCTGCTTCGCTAATCTCCACACTGTTTAGAATTTGCCATCCGCGCCAAAGATGTCAACGTGAAACGTCTCCTTGCACTTCACAGTCTACCCGGCCAGATGCCATGCCGAAAAACTTCCCACCGTATTTAATATCCGCTTACAGGGCTTCTGACAATTGGCAAAATTCCTTTATCATCCCAACATATGACCGATTTACGGCAGAGATTCTCTGACATCTCTTACTTAACTTAATGACCTTGATTCAGTATATAACATATTATGACGATTAGCAAGTAGTATAAATGTGTTCCAGCTTCTGCCCCGCCAAATACCCAATATTTTCTATCTTGCCACACATATGAATGTTTCATCGCCCTTTTTCAGCTAAACGGATTTCATCCGCTAATCCTCTAATCGTCTTCAGATTATCTACTATAAGGAATTCATCATCCAACTGTATTCCAAATTCCTCCTCGACTTCAATGATAAAAGAGACAAATACCAGTGAGTCCTGAATGATGTCACCTAAAGCAACGTCTTCCCCGTAAGCAGCGGTGTCAATCCCAACATTTTCCAGGCATTCAGCAATCCTCTTTTCGTATTCCACCTGACTATCCCCCCTCATCCCTCATACCAGCTTTTCTGCATCCCATACATTGCGGCATAAGCCCCATCTGCCCGCATCAGGTCCTCATGACTCCCCTGCTCCGCAATCTGCCCGTCTGCTATCACAAGAATCCGGTCCATCAGCCTCGCAAAGCCCAGGCGGTGGGAAATGAAGAAGATAAGCTTATCTTTTCCCAGTTCCAGGATATTCCTGTACATCTCTATCTCCGCGATGGGATCAAGATAGGCAGTGGGCTCATCCAGAACCCAGACGTCGGCGGCATCATCTGCCAACAGCCTGCCCACTGCAAGCCTCTGGAACTGCCCTTTGGAAAACTCTACCCCCTCTGCAGACAGTTGGCCGATCTGGGTATCCATTCCCTGGGGCAGCTTCCTGACAGCCTCCCAAAGCCCCACCTTTTTCAGGATTTCTGTCACCTCGTCATCGCCCATGGACTTCCCTCCCCTGCCCAGTTCGATATTCTCCCGGACAGTCATGGCATATTCCGGAAAGTCCTGAAAAATGACCGCCGCTTTCCCAGCCGTACTGCGTACTTCTCCCTTCTGGCTCTCCAGCAGCCCCAGCAGAACCTGCATCAGCGTGGTCTTCCCACTACCGTTCTCCCCCACTACAGCGATATGCTCCCCCAGGGAGAACTGCGCCGACACCCCTTTCAGCGTATAAAGAATTCTGCCCGCCTGTACCTCTTTTGAAGGAGAATAGCTGTACCATATGTTCTCCAAAGAAACCTCCACTCTCCCGCAACCTGGCATATACGTCCCGCTTTCCTTTCCTGCCCTTTCCTCAAGCATCTCTTCGAATCCCATGATCCTTTCATAGGCTGATATCGTATGCATGTATTCCTTGCTCTGGAACCCAAAGTCCACCAGTGCCCTCACAATCTCATATGTGTTGAACAGGACAGCGCACACAGCCGTGACCGCTCCAAGCTCCGCCCTCCCTTCCGCCACGTCCCTCATGACGGCGATGATGATATAGACGGCGACCACGCTGAACACCAGCCCGGAGAACAGGTTCGTCCCTGTGGCCAGCAGGTTGCTTTTCAGGGTGTTCCTGCGCTCCTGGTCCGCGCATTCCTCATACTTCCCCATAAAGAAGGGCATCTGGCGGTTGGTCTGGATATTGCTGTGGTTGACGCGGCTCTTCAGAATACCTTCAAAATACAGCTCCCTCCTCTGCCATGGCACTACCACGCGTTCATAGAAGCCGTCCCATTTCCTGGACGCGATATTGGCGGCGGCTCCTGAAGCACCATACACCACCAGAAGGACTGCCATGTACCATGGGCTGTACCGCCCCACGATCACAGTATATGCCGCCAGGTTGATCCCGAAATTCAGCAGCCTGCTGAACAGGAACAGCACCTGGGCATAGTCCCCGGATGCCCTGCCTGCCATATAAATATCCTGGTAAGTCTCCGTGTCCTCGAAATACCTGTATTGGACGCGGCGCAGCTTCCCCAGGAAAGCCCCGTCCGACCTGACGGCAATCTCTTTGCTGTATCCATTATAGACCCTGTCAAAAAGCCATTGGGTGACCTTGAACCCCAGAAGGAGCATCAGGAACGCAGCCGCCCCGGCAAGAAGCCCTTCGCTGCCCTCCTCCGACAGGCGGGACACCTCATTTGTCAAGTACTCTGAAAACCGGATGGAGACAATCCGTTCTGCGGAAAGCAGCACAGAAAGGGAAAAAAGCAGTGCCGCCCTGGCCTTGTATTCCCGAAACAGTTTCACCGCAACACGCCCATGGAACATGAGCATCCTGCCCCAGCCTCCCATCTTTTCCCGCATCTCTTACCCCTCCCCGTACAATTCTTTCTGACTGGAGTACATTTCCCAGTAATATCCTTTTTTCTCCAACAGCTCTTCATGGGAACCCTGTTCTACGATTTTTCCTCCCCGCATCATGATAATCCGGTCCGCCAGCCTGGCAAACCCAATGCGGTGGGACACAAGGATGCCCGTCCGGCCCTTCAGCGTCTCCCTGAAATTCCGCAGCATCTCCATTTCCCGAAAAGGATCTATGGAGGCGGTGGGCTCATCCAACACCAGGACCTCCGGCTCCCCCATGTAGGCGCTGGCCAGGACCACCTTCTGCTGCTCCCCTCCTGACAGCAGGATCCCCTCTGCATCATAATCCTTGCCAAGGATGGTCTCCTCCCCAAACGGAAGCTTCCAGATCAGCGGCTGAAGCCCTGCGTCCCCATACGCCCTCTCCAGGTGCTCCTCCTCATCCATGCATTCCACCCTGCCAAGGCCCACGTTGCGGCGCAGGGACAGGGCGTAGCAGGCGAATTCCTGAGGTGCAGTGCCAAAGAAGCGGTAGATGTCCTCTGGCACCCACGTCCCATAGCCCCTGCCGTTCATGGCGATCTCCCCGGATTCCGGACTCAGCGCACGGTAGATCATCTTCACCAGCGTGGTCTTGCCGCTTCCATTGTAGCCAAGGATGCTGACCACCTCCCCCTTCGACACCTCCAGGGACACCCCGTCCACAGCCTTTTTTCCGCCATTAGGGTAGGTGTAGGAAGCATCCCTGACTTCCAGGTTCCGGAACGGCTCATCCGTCTGCCGGGCTGTCCGCTCCCCCCTCATGCATCTGCGGATCTCCTCATTGGTCACAGGCATCACAAAGGAATAGTATTCCTGAAAATACCTGACATCCTCGGCAATCCCCTGCATGACCGTCCTCACGATGCTCTTTATGCTCCTGCTGCACTGCGATACCATTCCTATCAGCATCACGAAAGTCCCCACATCGCACCCGCCTGTCTTCACGCTGTACAGCAGCGAGAAAACCATGACGGCATACAGCGCATAGTCGGCCAGGACAGCAATATTCCTGTAATCCGCCCCCTTATTGTCCATATCCAGCCTTTCCTTCCGGTATACGGCGTTAACCCCTTCCCAGATACGGAAAAAATGTGCCCCCGTCCCAAATATGCGCATTTCCTTCGCGGTATTCTTCTCTTTGAACAGATCCCTGAAATACCCCATCCTCCTCTCCGTGTTGATCTGCCGCCTGCCAAGCTCATACTGCTTCCGGGAAATGGAGAATACGCTGAATCCATAAATGGCGGCCGCCACAAATGTATACGCCAGCAGGAACGGCGCATAAAAGGCATAAAGCGCCAGCGCGGAAGCCACCACCGCCATGTCATAAAACAGCACATCCATCAGCCTCAGCACAAAAGAGCTTCCCCTGTATGCATTGTTGCTGATGAACGTATAGCTGTCCATGAAGCGGGAGTCGAAGAACCTGTCCTGGTCCGTCCGGATGCTTTTATACATGAACAGCTTCTGCAGGAACACATCCACCTTCAGCCGGAACAGGTTGTTCCCGAAGGCAAGGAAGAATCCTATGAAGGTGCTGCACAGCCAGGCTGCAATATAGGAAACTGCCAGCCCCAGGCTGGCACCTGACAGGCTCCCTCCGGCCGTGTCCTGCACCAGCCGATTCAGGAGGCTTCTGTTGAGCAGGTTCACTCCCACTGTAATAGCTGTCGAAAGCAGCGCGATGAATAGATAGCTGATAATATAACGGGAACAATTGCGGAATATCTTCCGCAATACCCAGAAAGTCTCTTTCATGGCTCACTCTCCTTTTTAAGATAACAGCAGCAACAGATCATCTACCATCTCTTCTATATACCCCTCATCCATAATACATCCACAAGGCAGATGGAACGCATTTATATATTTCCTTTTTATCTCTATTTCATCCTCGTCATCCAATATGTATCTTGCGAATCTGCCCCCCGCATCTGCCCTGTGCGTAACATTGCTGTATGCCAGAGCTATCGTCCTGCATTTATAAACTGCGCTCAAAGCGCTTATTGTGTCCTGAATATAGGCAATCGGATCCGTGTAAGGATTAATCACTACTATTGAATAATCAGGTTTAATGCCTTCCAATAACGTCGCACTTCTTATAAATCAGCAGTTTACAAATTATGAACCTTTCCAATCCAAGATTGAATATGGCTTTCTA
>CANDMH010000177.1 GCA_947385785.1 uncultured Lachnospiraceae bacterium | reverse complement strand
GTCATTGCCAGCGCGCCCACAGGCCTTCTGGGACGGCTGACGATCATCAGCAGTCTCTCCTTTAACTGCTTCTTTCCTCCTGCTACGGCAGTGGACAGCCGCAGCCCTCCGGGCAATGCGTCACTTTGCACACTGAAATCAAGCAGCGTCCTCCCGTAATCAATCCGCTCTTCCTCGTCCAGCAGCTTCAGTGTCGTCTCGTCACATGCCAGCTCGCAGTCCTGTCTGGACAGCTCCGCCGCCAGCCATACCAGCGGATTATACCAGTGCAGGCAGACACAGGCAACCCGAACCAGTACCCACAGATTGTCCCTGTGTCTGTAATGGGTATTCTCATGACACAGTATATATCTGAGTGCTTTATCGTCTTCCTCTGTTCCGGGCGTCAGATATACCGCCGGACGGATGAGGCCGAACATACATGGCGTAAGCACCGCAGGAGTAACATATACCGGCAGCGCGCTCTTTACTTTCGTTCTGTACCTGACGCGGGAATCGTATATTCTCCTGCGGTAGCTTTTATTCACGGACAACACAATGCAGGCTAAGGCAACGGCACCTGCCACCCAGATACAGAGCAGAACCGTCTTCCAGCCGAATTTAAGACTTCCTGTATATCCTGCAGCATTCTGTTCACCGGAAAAACCAGTTGCAGCGCCGCCTGATGCCGTATCGTTGTTCCGCATATCCGTCATATTCGTCATGTTGCCGGTATTGCCGGACTTCCCTCCCGCCGCACTGATAAATCCTGTCTCCTGCGCAGGCTTTTCGGTATCCTCTCTATCCATAGCACGAAAGCTGTCTCCATCCGCATCCGCCATAGCATGGCCGTCTGCATCCGCCCCATCGCCTTCTTCCTTCTTTCCTGAAAAAGTCTCCGGCATTTTTTTCTCTGTAAGAGCAATTTGGGCTTCCGTCGTTTCATCTGTTTCCGCCGCCACCTCTGCCCATCCGTCCGGCTCCGGCACTCGGTTCAGGAAATTCAGCACGCTGAAGCTGCTCTCTGAAAAAGACAGCGGAACCAGCAGGCGCAGCGCCACCACCAGCCACAACGCATATCTCGCCCGCAGCGCGATTTTATTCCCGAAGCATGCGCGTATCCCGATAATCAGCAGGATCAATATACTTGAAGTTATCACCCATTCACTCATACCGTTCTTCCTCTGCCTTATCCAAAATCTCCCGAAGCTCCGCCAGTTCCTCCTGGCTCAGTCTCTGTTTTTCCACGAAACCGCTTACCAGCATGCTGATGCTGCCGTGATACACCCGCTTCAGGAAACTCTCCGTCTCTTTCTTTACAGCCGTCTCCCGCTCAATCAAGGGAATGTAAGTCCTCATCCTCCCATTGTTCTCACAGGCGATCAGCCCCTTCTCACTCATCCGCTTCAGCATGGTCAGCGTAGTGCTTCTGCTCCAGCCTGTCCTCACTGCCATATCCGCCGTAATCTGACTTCCCACCTTGGGAGAATCCTCCCACAGACTTTCCATTATATTCCATTCCGCTTCGCTTAACGCTTTCATCAACATACCCTCGTTTATTCTAAAAATCCAGTAACATGCCTGCAGAAATCACGCAGTACGAATCTGTTCCTTTGCCTTACAGAAACCGCCCAGTCCGAATCTGTTCCTTTGCCTTACAGAAACCACCCAGTCCGAATCTGTTCCTTACTGCCTTGCAGAAACCGCGCAGGCAAAATGAGCCTGCACCCCTGTCTACATCGTAAACATATAATATCACATTCTGTCTACTTTGTAAACATAAATTTGGCTTCCCGCCGCCAGATGTATTGCAGCCGTTACTGTTCACTCGGTGCCGCCGCGAGGCGTTTTCGTGCGCCTTCTGCACGAACAATCCCAGGCAACCATCAGGTTGCCTGGCAATCGAAGCAATTGCCTTGACTGCGTGCGCCAAAATGAGCGCACTTTGCTCAATTCATGACAATAGAATTCTGCAGACAGCCCTGTCCGCCGTTTTTTCAGTCAGCAAAATTCAAATCCGCAAACACTTCATAATAATCCGCCCCCAGTCCGGCTATCTTAAGTCCGTCAACATGAAACCATCCTCCGTCTCCGTCCGCGCCCTGGACATATATCCAGCTGTAAGAGCTGTCTGTCTTCAGGAACCTGACTTTCTGGGGCTTCATCATGTGAACCTCCGTCCCGTCCCCCGGCGCTCTGCAGACAGGAAGCTGTACCGACAGTGTTATCTCATTTTGACCGATAAAGTCATACGCTTCCTGCTCCACCCATTCCAGTGTGCCGAAACTTCCCATGCGCCAGGCCGCCTTCACCCAGTCTGTCTGAAGCACATCCCTCCTGGCTATGCCCTGTATGATCCCGTTTTCTATGGTACATGTCCTGATATCCGCCTCAAAGCCGCCCGCAGAGACAAGTTCTCCGTCCCGGCAGGCATACAGCGTGGTCACAGGATCGCCGCTGGGACCGTCCTCATACAGAGCAAGCAATATCTCACTGCCGTCCAGGCTGACTGCCCAGATACCGTTGTTCAGGCACTCTGCCGAACCCGTTATCCGGCTCTCTCCCGCCTGGAGAAGGTAATTATCATAGGCCCAGTAGCGTTCCTCGTTCTGATCCGGATCTCTGGAAAGCGATATTTTCTCAGCTTTACCGTCCCCATCCATATCAATATAAGTGTAAGTCTCCATAAGCGCCCGGTTGGACAGCTCCAGAAGCATTCCGGGATTTCCCAGCAGACGCTCCCTGACTTCTTTTCCGTATGCATCCAGTTCCCCGTCCTTCAGTTTCGCCACCGGTACCCCCTTCCACACAGGTCCCGCAGTCAGACTGCTGCCGCCTGTATTAATCATGGGAATGGCGTACTCCGCGCTGCCGCCCTCCGGTTCCGTTTTATACAGGTGGACAAACCCTCCTCCCAGAGAAATCCATCTCAGCGGATGAAGCAGCATTTTCTGGACGACTTCTCCGGATATCTTCATGCTTTCCCTGTCAAATTCACCTGTCCTGACATCCACGATTCCGATGGCCTCCAGGCTGTAATCCGCTGTTCCCAAAGGAGCATCCTGAAAATAATAGCCGTCCCATTTCGGCAGTGCCGTCTCATCCCTGTAGAGGCTGACATACATCAATCCGTCCTGCAATTCCCAGATGGTGTCGGGCTGGATGTAATCAGGATAGATGCAGCTCAGCCCATAGTCCTTATCCACCCGGTAGATGCCATACTGACTGGCCTGCAGATAAAAGACCTCTTCCGCATCCCAGCCAAACCATTCTGCCACCGCCGGATCGTTCTCCGCCCTCACCTGGTATACCTGCCGAACCATTCCGGTTCCCCCAGGCGCCCAGATTCCGCGGCTTCCCTCAATCAGCTCCATAGGTATCTCCACCCTGGAACCGTCCTCCGAAAAAGTGTACTCCACCACGGCCAGACTTCCCTCCGGCAGACTCCCTTCCGGCAAATACGACATCCAGGCTTCCTCACTCTCCGGTACCGCCGCAGTTACTGCGGCCTTCCCTTCGCCGGGTCCCAAATGCAGCAGTTTCACGGCAGCCTCCACCGGATCCGTGTACTGCCTGTAAAGCTCGGCATTGCCGCCTTCAAGCAGATGCTGCAGAATTGTCCGATAAAAACCGGTGGAATAGCCTGTATTTTCCCATCCGAAATCATATGCGCCCTCACTGCCGTACAGGGCCTCAAACTGTTCCTTATCTCCGATTACAAAGTATTCTGCCAGCTCCTGATGCTCCACATAATAGCTTCCTTCTCTCTCCACCAGCCTCACTGTCTCATCCACGATAAAGATTTCCGGCTCCGAGGTATGGAAATATCCCCGAATCTTCCCGGTGCCTTCTTCCTGCCGGTAATCATCGAGAACCAGATACTGTTCCGGCCAGGCGGAGGAAGCGCCGAAAAACCACGCTTCCTCCCCGGTACCCTCTGCCATGGCCAGGAGCTGTTCCCTGTCATACACCAGCTCCAGAAGCGTATCCATATTCCTGCCCATGAAGGCATTTTCCCACCGGCTCAGCACTTCTTCCGGGTCCGACCTGTCTATCCCGGCGCTCTGCCCGCTTCCCGGCGTTTCCCGGGACGGCTGTTCCGCTTCTTTTCCGGAATCGGCTTTTGGGGTGAGGGGCATATCCTGTTTCTGCGCATCCGCCGCAGACTCTTCTCCCCGGACCCTTGTGGTAAACAGGGACACGCCCACTGCCGCCAGAATCAGAATCCCCGGCAGAAGACTCCAGCGCCTGGCATTTTTATAAGACAGCACATTCTTCACCCTCTGTTTTACTCCGTTTTCCCCGAAAGTCAAGGGAGTAACCGCCATACTTTGTTTCCCCGCCGCAAAATCCAGCAGCGACTGAGAATAGCGCTTCTTGATATCCGCTCCCATCAGCCGGATTACCTTCTCGTCACAGGACATTTCCATATCTCTTTCCATGAGGAAGAAAGCCGCCCATACGAAAGGATTGAACCAGTGAACTGCAGTGAGCAGAAATGCCATATTTTTTACCAGATAATCTTTTCTGTGAATATGAACCATTTCATGGCAGAGAATGTATTCCCGCTCTGTCTGCCCCAAATCAGACGGCAGATAAATCCTTGGATGAAACAGCCCCATGGTAAAGGGCGACGGAATATCAGATGCAACGTAAACATTGTCCCACAGCAGGCTCGCTTTTTTCATTCTGCGGCGGACTCTGAGAAGCGCCGCCCCGTTGTATCCCAGTACTCCCGCCAGGCCGGACGCCCACAGCCCCAGGAGCAGGAAATTGCGCCTGCTGGTCTCCTTCCCGCCGGCCGCGTCAGCGTAAAGAGGCGCCGTGTTTTCAAAACCGGTTCCCACTGCAGCAGCCGCTTTCCCGGTCTCTCCGGCCTTTATCCGATTCTCCCGCATATTCCCGCCTGCGGCATTTTTCCGATTCCCCGGCGTGCTCCCGTCTGCGGCATTTACCTGGTTCCCCGGCAGGTTCCCGTCTGCGGCATTTACCTGGTTCCCCGGCAGGTTCCCGTCTGCGGCATTTACCTGGTTCCCCGGCAGGTTCCCGCCTGCGGCATTTATCTGATTCCCCTGCAGGTTCCCACCTGCTGCATTTATCCGGTTTTCCGTCCCGCTTTCGCCCCCTGTATTGATCCGGTTTTCGTCCGCGATATCCATTACGGCGGCGCTGTCCGGCATTGTCACAGGCGTCATGCCAGTTCCTTCACCCTCCGCCTTATGAAAAATCTGCTCCACCCAGGCCCCGCTCTCCTCCCTGGAGGGCATAAAGCCGAATCTGCTCTCCAGGCTGAAGGGACACAACAGCCGCATAAATACCAGCAGCCACAATCCGTAGGAATATACCTTCGGAAGCTTCTTCATCCCCAGTCTCAGCAACAGTATCGCCAACACTGCCACGCTTACCTGAATTTCCAGTGTCAATCCCGATATTTCCATATTCATACCCCCTTGTCCGCTTTAGCAGGCATGCCGCCATCTGCCCCCGGCCACTTATACTCACCCAGCCATATTTTTGTCTTACGCGAGTTGGAAAAGCGTTATCCCCCGTAACCGTCAATCAGCTTCTGAATTTCATCTATCTGCTTTCTGCTCAGCTTCTTTCTGCTCATAAATGCAGCCACAAACCGGGGCAGTGAGCCCTCGAAGATATCTTCCAGCACCTGCTCGCTGCACAGAGCCATGTACTCTTCCTTCTTAATCCGGGAAGTCACCACCGCTCCCTCGTTCTTAAGGATGCCCTTCTGGCACAGCCTCCTGAGCACCGTATAGGTGGTGGATTTCTTCCAGTTCAGCTCCCGCTCGCACAATGTCACCAGTTCTCCTGACGGAATCGGTTCATTCTGCCATATCAGTTCTGCAAAGCGGCTCTCTGCCTCCGCCAGTTTAATATCATCCATATCCATACCTCCTGCGTTTCTGCGCGCAACTGCTCATAAGGAAGTGCATTTGCCTTCCCCGGCAATAAAATCCTGCTCTGAATTCCGGTATTTATACTCGTGAACGCATTTAATTGCCGCTTTCAGCTCTGGATTGCCGATGCGTTCACTCGTTATACTGTGCAGACGGCAATTAATTACGTTTGTGGGTATAAAAAGCAG
Source organism: uncultured Lachnospiraceae bacterium (assembly GCA_947385785.1). Taxonomy (GTDB): domain Bacteria; phylum Bacillota; class Clostridia; order Lachnospirales; family Lachnospiraceae; genus Acetatifactor. The sequence continues at coordinate 1,358 of CANDMH010000177.1, read as the reverse complement.
TCCTACAATCGACGTGTTGAGTTTACAAGGTGTAAACTCATCATCTTTAGTTTACACCATGTAAACTAATTTGTCAACATGAAAATCTTAGTCCTGGCGCAGACGGCAAACACGGAGTTACTGTTCCTGTGAACCGCAGCAACACGGGCACTTCCTTACGCAGGAATGAACCACCCCGCAGCAGGCTACGAAATATCAGACCCTGGCTTCCTTCTTCAGAGCACTGCAAGCAGCGGGGTATCAGACCCGTGAACGAATGAATGCAACGGTGTAACAAGTATCGTTAATGGAGCGTCTGTGCTTCAAAACAGATGCATCTGCCGAACAAAGGACGCAATGTGTCCAGAAGGTAAGAAAGCAACAAATCACCGGAAAATTAAGATACGTATCAGTAAAGAACGCAGAAAAGCCGAAGGAAAATATGTATCATGGAAAAACACAGAAAAACCGGAGGACGGGAGGGTGACAAATAAGTCACCCTCTGCCCACAGCAAGTTTTGCCGACAGTGTCCTGCGTACATGAAAATAAGCCGGAATCAGAAACGCATCCGCAAACAGCCAGGCAATAGGGCTGCCAAGTGCCACACCTGTAAACCCAAACAGGGGCACCAGCACAAATCCCGTCAGCCCTCTCGCCAGCATTTCGAATACCCCCGCCAGAATGGCAAAGGTGGGAAAGCCCATTCCCTGAATCAGAAAACGGATAATATTTACCAGTGCCAGCGGAAAATAGAAGGCGGTGCTCATAATCATCAGAAATCTCACATTGTCAATAATTGCGGTCTCCGAGGAATCCAGAAACAGCGTCGCCAGAGATCTGCCCATAAAAATGCTGATGAACAATGCAACTACGGCATACCCTGCCCCCAGTTTAATACAGGATTTCAGCCCCTGACCGATGCGGTCAAGTTTTCCCGCGCCCACATTCTGTCCCCCATAGGTGGCCATAGTGGAGCCCATGGCGTCAAAGGGGCAGGCCAGGAAACCGCTGATCCGCCCGGAAGCCGTCACAGCAGCCACCGCGTCGGACCCCAGCGTATTGGTAGCGCTCTGCAGAATTACACTTCCGATTGCCGTAATAGAATACTGCAGTCCCATGGGCACACCCATGCCGCACAGCATCCGCATCAAATGCCCGTCAGGCGCCCATTCTTCCGTCCTGATCCGCAGAAGTTCGAATTTTTTAACCATATATAACAGGCAGCAGACTCCCGAAACTCCCTGAGAGATTACCGTAGCCCAGGCCGCTCCCTGAACGCCTGTATGCAGATTCACAATGAAAAGCAAATCCAGCCCCACATTCAAAAAAGAGGACATCACCAGAAAAATCACCGGCGTTTTGCTGTCCCCCAGGGCCC
>CANDMH010000176.1 GCA_947385785.1 uncultured Lachnospiraceae bacterium | reverse complement strand
GGAATTTGAGAAGATTCTGGAGGGGACGGGAGTAAGCCGGAAATGGATGGAACTGCTCGGCCGCTCCCGCACGCTCCTGGAGGATACGCTTGCGGGAAAAGCGGATGAAAATCCATGCTTCCGGCATTGATTGTGGAGCTGAAATGGGACAAATCCTCGCAGGGGGCCATCGGGCAGATCAGGGACAGGAATTACCCGGCGGTATTACAGGATTATGGCGGTGAGATCGTAATGGCAGGGATCAATTATAATCCGAAGACGAAGGCGCATTCCTGTGAAATCGAGAGGATTTCGGGAAGCGCCCGGGGCTGAAGCTGCTGTCCTGGCAGGTCAGTGAGGCGGATGCATGGGCTGCCGCAAAGTTGGAGAGCGACGTTTACTGCCGGAAGTGAACAGATTTTTATATCTGGCCTTGTAGTACACTGCCAATTTTATTGGTGTGCAGACCGCAGTACCTCAATCTTACACCCATGCTTCTTTTTCTTCCTGTCATAAGCAATCCCCACCGCCAGTATCCGTCCGGTATACCTGGGGGTTTCTCCCAGTTTCGGCGCAAACTTCAGGGCATATTGCCTGTCCTTGATCTGTCTTATTGCTTCTTCAGGCGTGTGGCCTGCTTTTAGCTCAAGAATAATACAATCATCGTGAAGATTCCGTTCGGGAGGGTTCTCTTTTCAGCATATCAGCAAACTGGTCCATCAGCTCTTTATTCGGGATTTGAACAAAGCCATTTTCATAGCCTAAGAATCCATACACTGCCATTGCTGCGAAAGCTTACCTCTGGATAAGCTGTGCGTAAGTCTTCCCGCAGCAGCTCTTTTATATTACGAATGTAGGAGGTATAGTTTTTGCATTCGTCATCCATCTTGCTGAAATCAATGTAAATGACATCATATTGGTTCAGGTTTTCCCGGTAAGCGGGAGAGGCCGCAATGTCGAGTGAACCGAAGATATCCCCAGCATCGTGTGCACAGGAAAAAACGCCCCGATCATATTTGCCATGACAGTCTTGCCGAAACGCCGGGGGCGTGTAATGCACAGGAAATGGTTTCCTTCCTGTACAAGGGGAAACAGTTCAGCCAGCATATTGGTCTTGTCTATGAAATAGGGCTTCATTTTCCTTAGGGAAGTTTACCTAAAGGAAGTTTTTCCTTCGTAAGTGCCGTTTCTGGCGTTTTAAAGGGACAGTATCCATTATACAGGAAATAGCGGAGAAAGTCACTACCTGGTGTGTTAATTGCCGTTCTTGACTGTTATTTTGCTTTGTGTTAAGCTGTAGAAAACAAAGGAGAAAGCGCAATGAAAAAGCGAAAATTCAGTATATTGACAGCAATAGCCGCACTGTTGCTGTCCCTTTCGTCCTGTGCGGCGCCGCAGAAGGCAGATGTGCAGGGCGGTATAGATTCCGGGGCGGTGATGGAAGAAGCGGCATCTGCAGGCAGGGTGCAGACTGGGGAATACCGGACGGCAGGAACGGGGATCCCCAGGGAGGAAGCAGGTGAGAAGAACCGTGGAGCAGGCGCCGCGGCCGGTTCGGAAAACGGGGCGGAGCCGGGAGCGGGGAACGCGGATACAATCCATGAAACGGGACAGAGCATACGGCAGTCTGACGCCGGACGGCAGGCCAAAGGAAATGCAGGGCCGGGAAGTAACCGGCAGTCAGTCGAATCAGATGCGGAAGCCCCGGAAGTGGGAGCCCCGGAAGCGATAGAGGAACTGGAGATCCATTTTCTGGATGTGGGCCAGGGAGACTGCACGCTGCTGCTCTGCGGCGGGGAAGCGATGCTGATAGACGCGGGGGATAATAATCAGGGTACCAGGATCCAGAATTACCTTCTGAAACAGAACGTGGAGACATTGAAATACGTAGTATGCACTCATCCGGACGAGGATCACATCGGCGGGATGGACGTCATACTGTATAAATTTGACTGCGAAAACGTTCTGATGACAGAGGAAGAGAAGGATACCAACACCTACAGGGATGTAGTGGATACGATGAAAAACAGGGGATATGAACGCACTCTGCCGGCGGTGGGGCAGCAGTATTCCCTGGGGGATGCCTGTTTTACAATCCTGGCTCCTTCTGATATAAGCGATGACAGCAATAATAACTCCATAGCCCTTCTGTTAACCCATGGCAGCAACCGAATCCTCTTTACAGGCGATGCGGAAGAGGAGGAAGAGGCGGAAATGACAGACAGCGGTTTGTTAATGGATGTGGATGTCTATAAGGCCGGTCATCACGGAAGCCGCAGCTCTTCCTCTGGAGAGCTGCTGGAAGTGATCACGCCTGAATATGCTGTCATCAGCTGCGGGGAAGGGAATTCCTACGGACATCCTCATGCGGAGACAATGAATGCTTTTCGCGCTCTGGGCATACAGGTTTTCAGGACTGATGAGCAGGGCAGCATAATCCTGAGCAGTGACGGCAGTGAAATCCGGTGGAACTGCAGTCCTTCCGATACCTGGCTGGCGGGAGAGCCTGTGGGTTCGGCTGAAGCGAAGCCCCAAGGAGAACGACAGGCGGAAGGAACAGACAGTGCGTCTTCCGGAATGGCATCGGCCATGGAAACTGAGGGAACGGCATATCCTGAGGAGAAAGCAGCAGAGCCTGCGGTGACCGTATCCCCGGCGGAAGAACCGCCCGCGGAAGCCATATCCTACATTTGTAATACCAGTACGAAAAAGTTTCACTATCCGGATTGCTCCAGTGTAAAGCAGATGAAGGATGAGAATAAACTTCCGACCGGCGCGGCAAGGGAAGAATTGATTGGTCAGGGCTATGAGCCATGCAAAAAATGTAATCCGTGAAAATGAAATTCGTGATACACGTTTGTCTGAACAGGAGCAGGTTTTACAATGCCATTTCAAATCATAAGAAACGATATTACAAATGTAAGAGCAGATGCAATTGTCAATACAGCCAATTTGGATCCGGTATTTTCCCGGGGGACAGACGGCGCGCTTTTCCGGGCGGCAGGGGAAGAGGCGCTGTTGGATGAGCGGAAGCAAATCGGCCATATTCCCGCAGGCGAAGCGGCAGTTACCCCGGCTTTCGGGCTGGATGCCGGATATATCATACATACGGTGGGACCAGTGTGGCAGGGCGGCGGACAGGGAGAAGCCGATGTACTCAGGTCCTGCTACAGGAACAGCCTGCGCCTTGCACGGGAACAGGGGTGTGAGAGCATTGCCTTTCCGCTGATTTCCACCGGGGTCAATGGCTTTCCAAAAGAGGAGGCACTGCAGATTGCGGTGTCGGAGAGCAGTGCTTTTCTGGCGAAAGAGGATATGATGATCTGGCTGGTGGTCTTTGATAGGGAATCTTTTGCGCTGTCTGAAGCATTGTTTGCGGGCATCGATTCCTATATTGACGATCACTATGTGGCGGACAGGATGGCCGGGGAATATGAGGCTGCTGCGCCAGCCGGCATGAATGGTGACAGTTCAGCAGTGCCAACTGGTGTGAATGGTGACAGTCCAGCGGTGCCTGTCGGTGTGAATGGTGACAGTTCGGAAGTGCCAACTGGTGTGAATGGTGACAGACCAGCAGTGCCAGCCGGTGTGAATGGTGACAGTTCGGCAGTGCCAACTGGTGTGAATGGTGACAGACCAGCAGCACCAGCCGATGTGAATGGTAACAGTCCAGCAGCGGCTGCCGGCATGAATGACGGAAGTTTCGCCGCGGACAGGCCGAAATCTCATCGAAATAAAAGCGGTCTGCTGCGGAATTTAAGGAAATTGTCGGAAAAAAAGAAAAGAAGACAGAACCGCGCGTCAGAACCGGCGGCCATGCAGATGCCGCAGCCGTCTTTTATGCAGAGAGACGCTGCGGAAGAGAAAGCCCCGGTCCCGCCTGCAGCTGCCCAGGCAGCATTCCCTTCGGCTTTTCCCCCGAAAACGAAGAAATCTGCGGTTCAGGAGCGCAGTCTGGAGGACGTGGTGGCGCATCTTGGAGAAACCTTTCAGCAGCGCCTGTTCCGCCTGATCGATGAGCGCGGTATGACGGATGTGGAGGTATATAAAAAGGCCAACCTGGACCGGAAGCTGTTTTCCAAAATACGCTGCAACGCGGAGTACCGTCCGAAGAAAATCACCGTTGTGGCGCTTGCCATGGCGCTGGAGCTGAATCTGGACGAGACGAAAGATCTGCTTTCCAGGGCGGAGATGGCATTATCGCCCAGCAGTAAATTTGATTTGATTATTACGTATTTTATTGAGCGGGAGGTCTATGATATTTATACGATTAATATAGCCTTATTTCAGCATGAGCAGCCTCTGCTTGGGGCGTAGCCTGCCTGTACCCAAGTTGCATTCATCTATGAGTAATCAGCGCTCGCTGTCCACACCAGTACTGCGTTGGTCTCCGTGCAATGGGGGAATGGAATGTCGCCTGCCGGGAGACCTGAGACGCCTCCTTTTGGGGTATAGTAGATACATCAAAAGGAAAGCGGGGAAAGGAATATGAAAAAGGGTTTAACGGAAATTATTTTCATACTGGACAGGAGCGGTTCCATGGCGGGGCTGGAAGGAGACACCATCGGCGGTTACAACTCCATGCTGGATAAGCAGAAGAAGGAGGAGGGGGAAGCGATTGTCTCTACGGTGCTCTTTGACGACAGGAGCGAAGTACTGCATGACAGGGTGAACCTGGATAAAATGGAACATATTACGGAGCATGAGTACTATGTCAGGGGCTGTACCGCCCTGCTGGACGCAGTGGGAGGCGCCATCAAACACATTGCCACCGTGCACAGGTACGCAAGGGAGGAGGACAGGCCGGAGAAGACACTCTTCATTATCACAACGGACGGCATGGAGAATTCCAGCAGACGCTACAGTTATGAGAAAGTCAGGGAGATGGTGGAATGCCAGAAGGAAAAATATGGCTGGGAATTTCTCTTCCTGGGAGCGAATATAGATGCGGTCCAGGTGGCGGGCAGGTTCGGAATCAGGGAGGACCACGCCGTGAATTTTGAGTGTGACAGTGCGGGAACCCAGCTGAATTACGACGTACTGAGCAGGGCCGTGAGCAGTGCGCGGGCCAACGCATGCATGGCGCAGGCGGTGCCGGCAGGCTGGAAGGAAGAAATCGAGAAGGATTACAGGAAGCGCCATAAGCGCGGAGTGAAATAGGGAAAGCGAAAATAATATCAGGCCGGGCGGGGCGAAAGCCCCTGACCCGGCCTGATATATTTTAAAGGTTTTATTTTCAGAATATGCTTGACAGATCATTCAGACGGTAATATAATACGTGTAAACGAAACGCCTATAGACATATCGTGCGCTGTCAACTCGACGGCAATTACCCTGTAGGAGGAACAGAATCAGTGGAAAAGAATGAAATCCTGTACGAGTATCAGGACAACCGTTTTGTGCTGGAGAAGCAGAACGGCTGGTATTCCAAATGGACAGATTATTATATGGTGAAAAAAATAATCGTCATGAATGGGCGGCTGTGTCTGCCGGGTTCTTATGAGGGAAATCCGGTGAAAAGATGGTATATGCATGGCGGGGAGCCACTTCCCATGGTGAAGGAGTTGTATATCCCGTGCGCAGTTACGGAGATTTCGATTGACAATGGGCTTTTTCCGGGTCTGGAAAAAGTAGAGGTGGAGGCAGGGCATTCCGAATTCCGCACGGATGGGAAGATGCTGTTTTCGGCAGACGGGCGTGAGCTTTTGTACAGCCTGGCAGGGGGAAATCTGGAGAAAGCGACTGTGCCGGGAGAGGTGCGCAGGATTATACGCAATGCTTTTTCAGGTACCGTGTGCCGTGAAATTGTGTTTGAAAATGCGGATATTTCCTGTGAACGGGATGCTTTTGAAGACTCGGAGTGGATAAAATGCCAGGGGGAATACTGCGTTGTGGGGAATCAGTTTTTCAGGCTGAACGGTTCTGTGGAGCGTTTGACGGTTCCGGACGAAATACGGAGATTTCACGAGAGCGCATTCTGGAAGGGTGTTCCGAAATACCTGAATACGCCTGTGATGCCCTCGCGGAGCAATATGGAAGACCTGGGCGGCAGGCGGGGATATCGGCAGTGCGAAGAGCTGACGCTGCGCTCCGCCGGAGCTAGGATTGATATAGAGATGCTGCGCGGCTGGTATGGGCTCAGTGCAGTTCATGTTGCAAAAGGGCATAAAAGATTCTGCTCGGCAGACGGAATTATTTTTTCAAAAGACGGAAAAACCCTGGAATTTTATCCCCAGGGAAGGATGGAAAAATCGTATCGTATTCCGGAAGGTGTGGTGAAGATCGGCCGGCAGGCTTTCCTGGGGCAGGAATATCTGGAGGAGGTTTCCATGCCTGACAGCGTGACCACAGTTGGAATGGGCGCCTTTTACCGGTGCAGTTCTCTGAAAAAAGTGGATTTTTCAGGGAATATCAGGGAGATACCGGATGCCAGCGCGTACCAGAACGGCGGGGTGTTTGAACAGTGCGGGGCGCTGGAGGAAGCACGGCTTCCGCGGAAGCTGCAGTATCTGGGCAGCCGCGCTTTTTATGACAGCGGATTGCGGGAGATTCGGCTGAATGAGGGACTGCGGCAGATGGGGGAATATGCCCTTGCCGCCGAGGAGCTGCGAAAGGTCAGCCTGCCGATGTCCATGGAACGGCTGGGAAAAGGGGCATTGCTGTATGCGGAAACGGTGGAAGCCTATACGGGCACCGCGAAGGGACTTGTACCGGCAGTGAATGCGGTGTTGCCGGAGCTGACGGAAAAAAGCGCAAATCTGGAATGGAGCAGATGTATGGTTTCGGTGCGTCATAAGAGAGGGAGCAAAACGGAGAAATTCCTGATTCCCGGGAGTCTGAAGCGCAATGCGGCATACCATCTGGATATGGCATGGAACGGGGACGAGATTGATTATACGGAATATGATGCCTGCTTCGAAGCCATTCAGGATTCCAGAGAGCGGATGGAATTTGCGGAGATGGGGATTCTGCGGACAGACGGGGAGGAATCGCCTTACACTGCATATATGAGACATTCTGCCCTGAAGATAGCCATGCACCTGGTGGAGGAGGGGAAGGAGAAGGAATTTCTGGTTTTCCTGCAGAGAGGATATCTGTCGGAAACCGCGCTTTCCAGACTGCTGAAAATGACGAATCAAAAGCAGTTGACCACCTGCAGCGCCTATATTTTGCAATATCGGGATGCGAAGGGGAGCAAAAAGAAGAAAAGGTTTGTGCTGTAAAAGAGGGACTAAGGAAGTGTCCGCAAACTACGGGAACCGCTTCGCGAACCCCGGCAATTGCTGAGAAGCAGGGAAGGAAATGGGAAAACGGGTCTCTGATGTCGGGGAAGGAGACAGGGGCCCGTGACCTGGAGGACAGAAACGGTGCGGACGGGGAGAAAACGGATCGAAACAGTGCGGACAGGGAGGAAGCGGATTGGAGCAGAGCGTACAGGGAGGAAGCAGACTGGAGCAGAGCGTACAGGGAGGAAG
>CANDMH010000175.1 GCA_947385785.1 uncultured Lachnospiraceae bacterium | reverse complement strand
ACCGTTCCTAAGGAAGTAAACCGTTCCTAAGGAAGTAAACCGTTCCTAAGGAAGTAAACCGTTCCTAAGGAAGTGTCTGCAAATAGCTAAGCCGGGCCGTTTCGATGCTTTGATTGCTGCTGATTGTGCCTGAGACAGAAAGCTGTCCGGAAGACAGGATAGAGTGGCTGACAGTCAGGGAAAGTATCCGTAACGGTTGGAGAGGAGAAGAGATGACAGACTTCAGTAATATAACAGGCATATACAGCGATATGTATTCCAACGCTGCGAATCAGAGTGCGTCCAGGCTTCAGAATAAGCTGACGGATGCGGATTATTCCAGGGCATCAGATGTGGAACTGATGAACGCATGCAGGCAGTTTGAGGCATACTTTATTGAGCAGATGTATAAAGGGATGATGAAGACCATTCCTCAGAGTGAGGAGACATCTAATTATACTTCTTCCATGATGGATTTTTATAAGGATCAGATGATTCAGAGTGTGGCGGAGGAAACCAGTAATCAGAACGGCGGTTTCGGACTGGCACAGATGCTCTATGAGCAGATGAAGCGCAATTTCGGCGTTCCGGAAGTTCCTTTGGAAAATGGAACGGCAACTGTGCTTTGACGTTGCGGAAGTGTTTGCAAATTTATTTCTACCGCACGCCAATAGAATTTGCATTGAACTATAACAAAGCCACCATTAATATAAAGGTAAACCACCATTAATATAGAGGTAAACCACCATTAATATAGAGGTACGCTGCTATTAATACAGTGGCAAGCCACTATCAATATAGTGGCTTTCAGACCGCCGAAAAATCAGGTTGTATCACAGGAAGAAAGCATAGGTTCGGTATAAGGCTGCCCGGAGGTAGAGGCAGCCTTGTTCTGATATGTATAGTGTTTGGACGGCAGATGTTCACTGTATATTAATGTTGGCAAATGTTTTTGAGCGCAGGGAACTGGCCTAAAATAACGGGTTTTTGCCTGGGCTGACAGGGGATACTGGATGGAAACGGTTAACGGGTATGTAGAGCATATTATTTTTCAGAATAATGACAACGGTTATACGGTGATGAATCTGGTGTCCGACGGTGATGAGATTATTTGTGTCGGTATCTGTAAGGGACTGGGGCAGGGAGAGAATATCACGGCTCAGGGAGAGTATGTGGAGCATCCGTCCTATGGGGTGCAGTTTAAGCTGAGCAGTTACCGTATCGTAATGCCGGAAGACAGCGCGGGAATGGAGCGGTATCTGGGGTCCGGCGCCGTCAAGGGAGTCGGACCCGCACTGGCATCCAGAATTGTGAGAAGGTTTGGGGACGATACCTTTCGGATCATAGAAGAAGAGCCGGAGCGGCTGACGGAGATCAGAGGAATCAGTGAACGTAAGGCGAGAGAAATCGCGGTTCAGATGGAAGAAAAAAAGGATCTTCGGGATGCTGTTGTCTATCTGCAGAAATACGGCATATCCAATACCCTTGCGGTCAAAATATATGAAGCTTACGGTACGGAGCTGTACAGTATTATGAAGGAAAATCCTTACCGTCTGGCAGAAGACATCAATGGTGTGGGGTTTAAGATGGCGGATGAACTGGCTGCCAGAACCGGAGTCAGGGCGGATTCGGAATATCGCATCAGGAGCGGCATCCTGTATACACTGATGCAGGCGGTGGGCGAGGGGAACTGCTATCTGCCCATGGAAAACCTCATGGGAAAGGCTGCGGAGCTTCTGGGGGTGCCGGGGGAGAATGTGCGGCTGCAGACAGAGAACCTGATGATGGATAAAAAGGTGGTTATCAAAGAAGAACAGGTTTTTTTGTCGACATATTATTACGCTGAACTGAATTGCGCGCGCATGCTCCATGACCTGAATGTTCCGCTTGTATCAGAGGAGACCATGCCTGATACGGGAACACTGAAGCGCATTGTGGAGATTGAAGCTATGGAAGTGGATGAACTGCAGTTCCGGGCAGTGAGCGAGAGCATCCGCAGCGGTGTGACCATTTTATCGGGAGGCCCCGGGACGGGGAAAACCACTACCATCAACATGATGATAAAATATTTTGAAACGGAAGGCATGGATATTTTCCTCGCGGCGCCTACAGGGCGCGCGGCGAAGCGTATGACGGAGGCCACAGGCTTCGAGGCGAAAACCATACACCGTATGCTGGAACTGAACAGCGCGCTTCCGGAGGAGAACTCACGGAAGGTCCGTTTCGGAAGGAATCGTGAGAATCCTCTGGAAGCGGATGTGATTATTATAGATGAGATGTCCATGGTGGATATCCAGTTGTTTCAATCGCTGCTGGATGCGATAGTGCCGGGAACCAGGCTTGTACTGGTGGGAGATGTGAACCAGCTGCCCAGCGTGGGGCCGGGGCAGGTGCTGCGGGATTTGATTTGCAGTCAATGCTTTCCCACTGTGGAATTGAGAAAAATTTTCCGGCAGGCAGAAAAAAGTGACATTATTGTCAATGCCCATCGGATTAATCGGGGAGAACAAATATCTCTGGATAACAAATCAAAGGATTTCTTTCTGCTGGAAAGGAATGACATAAATGTCATATATAAGCATATGATACAGTTGGTCAGAGAAAAACTGCCCGGGTATGTAAAAGCGTCTCCCTACGACATTCAGATATTGACGCCCATGCGGAAGGGGAGTCTGGGATGTGAGACTCTCAACGGAATTCTTCAGAGATATCTGAACCCGGCAGACGGGAAGAAGAAAGAGCACATAAGCGGTGATACCGTTTACCGTGAGGGTGACAAGGTCATGCAGATTAAGAATAATTATCAGCTGGAGTGGGAGGTCGTCAGCCGCTACGGAATTCCTGTGGATAAAGGAGTGGGCGTTTTTAACGGGGACATGGGAAGAATTCTGGAGATCAATGAGGCGGCATCCTGCCTGGTGGTGGAATATGATGAACAGAGGCGGGTCACCTATCCATTTTCTCTGTTGGAGGAACTGGAATTGTCATATGCCATCACCATTCACAAGTCTCAGGGAAGCGAGTACCCTGCGGTGATTATGCCGCTGCTGGCGGGGCCGAGGCTGCTTTTTAACCGCAATCTCCTGTACACTGCCATCACGAGGGCCAGAAGCTGTGTCACCATATTGGGGAGCAGCAGCGTGGTCAGAGGGATGATTGACAATGCCAGCGAAAACCGCAGATATACGGCGTTGGCATCCAGAATCAGCGAAGTCTGCGGTATGTAAGGAAGTGTTAGGAACTGGCGACAGACATTTCCTTAGGAACTGGCGACAGACATTTCCTTAGGAATTGGCGGCAGACACTTCCTTACCCTGAGGAAGGGCAGGAAAGAGGCAGAATGAGGGTAATCCCGGAATCCGTTAATCCGCGTGCAAGTGCAGGCAGAGAATAGAACGGGAAGGACTGGAGCATGGAAGGAATGGCGCGGATGCCCGTGTGGCAGGCAGCGGCAGAGTGAGCAGCTCCAGGGATATATTCAGGTCAGGACGGAGAAGGTTTCGGAACGGAGGATTCGAAACCGATGAGAACAGAAACAAAGATAAGAAAGCGGAAGGACGCCGCAAAGGGAATCGGGGCGGTGAAGGCGGTTTCTTCGGGTATACTGCAGCTGCTCTATCCCCTCAGATGCCCGGTCTGTGACAGGATTGTGAAGCCGGCGGGGGAACGGATCTGCCTGGAATGCCTGGACAGACTGAAAATTCTGACACCGCCATGGTGCATGAAGTGCGGTAAAAAGCTGCGGGAAGAGGGCGAGTATTGTGCTGACTGCAGGCGGAAAGCTCATACTTTCCAGAGAGGAAGGGCTCTCTATGAGTATGAGAGTGCCGCACTGCCGATTTACCGATTCAAGTATGGCGGCAGACAGGAATATGCGGAGTATTTCGGTGGGGAGATGGCGGAATATCTGGGGAACTTCATCCGGGGCATACAGCCGGACGGCCTGATTCCCATTCCGCTTCACAGGAAAAGAAGAGCGGCGCGCGGATACAATCAGGCGGAACTGCTCGCACGGGCGCTCGGGAAGCGGCTGGACATTCCCGTCTATGCAAAATTCCTTGTCCGGGAGAAAAACACGATACCTTTGAAGTATGAAAATCCGCAGGAACGGCAAAATAATTTGAAAAAAGCTTTTAATATAGCGAGAAATGATGTAAAATTAGAGAAGGTAATTATTGTTGACGATATTTTTACGACCGGCAGTACGATGGATGAAGTATCACGGGTTTTGAAGGGCGCCGGTGTAAAAGAGGTCTGCTTTGTCACACTGGCAATCGGAGCAGGTATCTGAACGGGGACGGGCAGGTATCATCCGGATATTTAGGAATTGTGAAGAAATAAATTTGCGCTTACAGGAATGAAATACCAGTATATATGTGTCTTTCCGTGCGGAATCCTGCAAATTTATTTCGTAACACTTCCTTAGGAACTGTCGGAAAATTTTTTATGATACTGGAATAAGGAGATGCAGAGACTATGAATGTGAGAAATTGCAGAAGCTGTGGATGTATTTTTAACTATGTCACAGGTCCGGTGACATGTCCTGCCTGCCGTGAAAAGCTGGAGAAGAAATTCCAGGAAGTGAAAGAGTACATTCGGGAGAACAAGGGGGTGGGCATCCCTGAGGTGGCGGAAGCCTGCGAGGTAGATGCCGGACAGATCCGCCAGTGGCTGAGAGAGGAACGCCTGGAGCTTTCAGCCGAGTCGGGGGTTTACCTGACATGCGAAAACTGCGGCCAGCCCATTAAAAGCGGAAGATTTTGTGAGAAATGCACCCTGAATATGACCAGGGGATTTCAGGAAGTGCTGAATGCCGGTAAGCCGGCAGCATCCAAACCTGTGAAGCATGACGCAGAAAGCGCCAAGATGCGGTATTTGAAATAGCACGGCGGGAGGTGTATTGTGCTCAGTGAAGAACGCATTATATTGATGACAAGGATGGCTTCCTACGAGCAGGGAGAAGGCAGGAAAAATGTAAAGATCGGGAATTACTTCCGCAGTGATTACATTACCGTACAGGTTCTGAAGGCCGTAGTCTGCGCGATTGTGGCATTTCTGATCATGTTCGGATTATACGTGCTGTGCAATTACGAGGAACTCATGAAGAAGCTGTATAATATAGATGAGCTTCTTGTGCTTGCAAAGGATGTGCTGACGTATTTCTGTGTCATGGTTGGCGGATATGGGGTGCTTACCTATATTATCTGTACCTGGAAGTATGTGTCGGCAAAGAAAAGCCTGAAATGTTATTATCATAATTTAAAAAAGCTGGGTTCCATGTATAATGAAAGGTAACCCGGGAGCAGGGAAAGCTTTCGGGGAAATACCCGGCCGGAGGTCACAATGACAGTTTTACTGGAAATGAAAGAAAGACTAAAGCTGATATACAGTAAAAGCGATGTATTCATCGTCCCTATCGCAAAATTTCTGCTGGCTTTTATTATTTTTAACACTTTAAACAGCAGAATGGGTTATATGGCGCTTCTGGATGATATGGGAATTGTATTGATTGCAGCGCTGGCATGTTCCTTTCTGCCGCTGGGGGCTATCGTTTTACTGGGAGCGGTATTCAGCCTGATGCATATGTATGCGCTCTCCCTGGAGGTGGCGCTGGTTGGATTGTGCGTATATCTGATTATGTATCTGCTGTTTTTCCGCTTTAGTCCCAAGGATTCCCTTGTAGTGGCAGTTACCCCCCTTTTATGTGCATTGAAGATACCATATGTAATCCCGATTGCGGTAGGCCTGCTGTGTGCGCCTTCCTCGGCGGTGTCTGTAGGATGCGGTGTAGCGGTCTATTACCTGCTTCAGCTTGTATCGGAAAGCGCTCCCAACATCAGAACAATGGGAGAGGAAGAGGCTCTGGCGAAAATCCGTATGCTGGTGGAAAGCTTACTTGCGAATAAGGCGATGCTGGTAATCATTGCGGCATTTGCCATTACGGTATTGACGGTTTATCTGATCCGCAGGATGTCCGTGAATTATGCGTGGACCATTGCCATGATTGCAGGAACCATGGTGAATATCGTGGTGCTTCTGGTAGGGGATCTGTACTATGACATCAATCTCGCGGTGGGAAGCGTGCTGCTTGGATCGCTTCTGGCCATTGTGGTGGCAAAGGTGATTGAATTTTTCCGTTTTTGCGTGGATTACAGCCGGACTGAGAAGGTTCAGTTTGAGGATGACGAATATTATTATTATGTGAAAGCGGTTCCGAAGATGGCTGTTCCCATGCAGACAAGGACTGTAAAGCGGATTAATTCACAGAGAACCAGAGAGGCGGAGGCAGATACGGGGGAAGGTTCTGCCTATGCGGTGGGAAGCGGGCGACAGGGAAGCAGAACGGTGACAACGGAGCGGTCTGTATCAGCCGGAAACAGCCGCCAGAGCGGCAGGACGGTGATAACGGAGCGGGTTGCTTCAGGCGGAAATGTCCGACAAAGCGGCGGCAACGGGTCCGCGCAGAGAGGCGGACAGAGTGGAAACGGGCGCCAGGGCGTGAGAACCTCGGCGTCGGAGCGGACTGCACCGGGCAGAAGCGGTGTCAGAAATACGGGACGTACCCAGGGACGGAGCGTTACCATTGGGAGAACGGTTGATTTACAGGAAGATTTTGACGAAGACGAATGGCCATAATAGTTGAATGAAGAGTGGGACTGATTAAAATGCAGTGGGTTGAAACAGTAAATGAATATCTGAAGGATGTCAGAACATATGCTAATACGGTAGATTTATTCGATGTGTTTGAGATACTGATCATCGCATTTCTGGTGTATTATATTCTGGCATGGATGAAGACAACCAGATCATGGCGGATGCTGAAAGGTCTTATTGTCATCTTTGTGTTTCTCGTAGTTGTAAATGTAATGAAGATGGACAATATCGTATGGATAACCCAGAATGTGCTGAGCTTTGCCGTCACGGCGATTATCGTGGTGCTGCAGCCGGAGCTTCGCCAGGCGTTGGAGCTGCTGGGAGAGAAAAATTTCCTGCCGTCCATAGGCTTTTCGGGTTCATCGAATAAGAAAGAGGATGTTTTTTCCGAAAAATCTCTGAATGAGATTACCAAGGCCTGCGTGGAGATGGGAAAAGTGAAGACCGGTGCCCTCATTGTCATTGAGAGGACGGAATCCCTGAAGGATTATGAACGTACGGGGATTGAGGTGGACGGAATCATCACCAGTCAGCTGTTGATCAATATTTTTGAACATAATACGCCGCTTCACGACGGCGCGGTGATTGTGCGGGGCAACCGGGTGACATATGCGACCTGTTATCTGCCGCTGTCCGATAACCTGGGATTGAGCAAGGACCTGGGAACCCGGCACCGTGCGGGAGTGGGGGTGTCTGAGGTTACGGATTCTCTGACGCTGATTGTGTCTGAGGAGACGGGCGGTATCAGCATTGCTCATGAGGGCGAGCTGATGCGGCACCTGGACGCTGAGACTTTGAAGGAAAAAATGCGGAAGATTATGAATATGAATGGAG
>CANDMH010000174.1 GCA_947385785.1 uncultured Lachnospiraceae bacterium | reverse complement strand
GTAAAGGGCTTTTATTCCGGCAGTGCCGCGTGGGTATTGTGAACGGCGACGATGCCCATACGGAGAAGCTGCTTAAGGGACACAGCTGTGAGGTGGAGACTTATGGTACGGGAGCGGGCTGCATGCTCAGAGCGGAAAAGCTGGAGCTGGTGCAGAATCCGGGCGAGCTCGGGGTGAACTTTCATGTGTCAGGCCTGATGAATTTTGATGCGCACATGCCTGCCCCCGGCCGTTTCAGCGTGTATAATGCGCTTTGCGCCATTGCTATATGCCGCCATTTCCGGGTTGACGTTCCGGATATTCAGAAAGCATTGAAGGAGGCACATGTAAAGGGGCGTATAGAGAGAGTCAGGATTTCCGATCAGTTTACGCTTCTGATTGATTACGCCCATAATGCCATGGCTCTGGAAAGTCTGCTTTCAACGCTGAAAGAATACCGCCCGGGAAGACTGGTATGTATGTTTGGCTGCGGCGGGAACCGTTCCAGGCAGCGCCGCTTTGAGATGGGAGAGGTAAGCGGCAGGCTGGCGGATTTTACGGTTATCACTTCCGACAATCCGCGCTTTGAAGAACCGCAGGACATCATTGCGGATATCCGTGAAGGAATCAGCAGAACCGACGGGAAATATGTGGAGATCTGTGACAGAAGGGAGGCCATCGCCTATGTCATTTCCAACGCCAGGAAAGGGGATCTGATTGTTCTGGCCGGAAAAGGGCATGAGGATTACCAGGAAATCAGAGGGGTCAAATATCCCATGGACGAGCGGGTAATCATACAGGAACTTCTGGATTCCGGCCTGACGCATATTTAGACCTGTGAAGCGACAGTTTCCATGAGAACTTTGGGCAGGTTTTCATGGCGTCTTTTCAGGAGCTTCCGGTTTCAAAGGTTCCGTACAGAAAAACTTTTGCATAAAGAGGGGAATGAAAAAGCAGGCAGTTCCTGGAAGCCATAAGCGGAAAGGAAGTGCCGGGAACCGGGAGGAAGAGGATGAGTGAGCTTTATGCAGATGTAATTATTGATATTTCTCATGAAAAACTGGATAAGCCCTTTCAATACCGTGTACCCGACAGGCTGAAAAATGTGCTGGAGACAGGCATGTGCGTGGAGGTTCCCTTTGGAAACGGCAATAAGCTGCGTAAGGGTTACTGTATCGGTATGGGAGAGGTATGTAAATTTGACCCGGCCAGGATAAAGGAAGTCAGGGGCGTGGTGGAAGGCGGCGTGAGCATAGAGGACAAAATGATCTCGCTGGCCGGATGGATTCGGAAGAATTACGGTTCTACGATGATACAGGCTCTAAAAACCGTACTTCCGGCAAAGAAGTCAGTCAAAAAGGTGGAGCACAGAACCATTCAGCGGATTTGCGGACGAGAGGAGCTCATCTCCCTTATGGGGGAGAGCGGTAGACGCGGGCAGGTTGCAAAAGAGAGGCTGCTACGGGAGCTGACAGAACAGGAATCCATTCCCTATGAGTGGGTGACAGGCAGGCTGGGGGTATCGCCGCAGACGCTCAGCAGCCTGGAGAAAGCCGGCGTGATCAGAATCCTCCGCAGCCACACCCTGCGCAATCCGGTGAAGCTGGAGCAGAAAACGGATCAGGGCAGGCTCCTCAGCAACGAGCAGAGGCGGATCGTGGATGAAGTGATGGCGGATTTCGACGGGGGGAAGCCGGATGTCTATCTGCTGCACGGGATTACCGGAAGCGGCAAGACTTTTGTCTATATGCAGATCGTAAAGGAAATGGTGGAGCGGGGCAGGCAATGTATCGTGCTGATACCGGAGATCGCTTTGACTTACCAGACGCTGCTGCGTTTTTATGCCATGTTTGGGAACAGGGTCAGTGTCATGAATTCAAACCTTTCTCCCGGGGAAAAATATGATCAGTGCGAACGGGCCAGAAACGGCGAAATTGATGTAATCATAGGTCCCCGCTCCGCTTTGTTTACCCCGTTTCCCAGACTGGGTATCATTATTCTGGACGAGGAGCATGAGGGAAGCTATAAGAGTGAATCCACGCCCAAATACCATGCCAGGGAGACGGCCATCGAGGTGGCCAGACTCCATGGGGCCAGTGTGATGCTGGGCTCCGCCACGCCTTCCCTGGAGGCCTACTACCGGGCGGAAAGCGGGGAATATAAGCTGTTCCTCCTGAAGGAAAGGCTTAAGGGATGTCTGCCTCAGGTACATGTGGTGGACCTGCGGCGGGAGCTGAAGGAGGGGAATACTTCCATTTTCAGCAGAACACTTCAGGAACTGTTGGCGGAGCGGCTGTCCAGGGGGGAACAGAGTATTTTATTCCTCAACCGGAGGGGATATGCCGGGTTTGTTTCCTGCCGCTCCTGCGGCCATGTGATGAAATGTCCGCACTGCGACGTGTCGCTTTCAGAGCATGCGGGCGGACGGCTGATGTGTCACTATTGCGGCTATACGGAGGAAATGCCCAGGCTCTGCCCTCAGTGTGGTTCCAGATATATCAGCGGCTTCCGTGCCGGTACCCAGCAGGTGGAGGAAAAGTTGAGACAGCTTTTTCCCGGCGTACGGACACTGCGTATGGATGCGGATACCACCAGGACGAAGGGCAGCTATGAGAAAATACTGTCCGCTTTTTCCAACGGTGAGGCAGATGTGCTTATCGGCACCCAGATGATTGTAAAGGGACATGATTTTCCCAGGGTGACAATGGTGGGAGTGCTGGCGGCTGATCTGTCGCTGAATATGAGCGATTACCGTGCCGGAGAGAGAACCTTCCAGCTGCTGGCCCAGGCGGTGGGACGGGCAGGAAGAGGGGAGCTTGCCGGGGAGGCGGTGATTCAGACCTACCAGCCGGAGCATTACGCGGTGGTGCACGCGGCGCAACAGAATTACGAAGGATTTTATGGGGAGGAGATTATCTACCGTGAAATGGTGGGGTATCCGCCCGTATCCAATATGCTGGCGGTGCAGGTCTTCTCAAAGACGGAGGAAGCGGGCATCGCCATGGCCGGAAGGCTTGCCGGCGAGGTGAAAGAAAAGTTTGTAAAGCCGGATGAGGGCAAGAGAGAGGCGCATATGCTTCCGCTTCAGCTGATTGGGCCCGCACCGGCCACCATCGGCAGAATTAATGATATTTTTAGATTTGTATTCTATGTGAAAAGCGCAAAATATGGTAAGCTGGTACAGATAAAGGATATGCTGGAGGAGGAATTGCACAGGCAGCCGCCGGCGGGAGGGCTGATGGTGCAGTTTGATTTCAATCCGGTACATATCATGTAGAGATGAGCCTGTGCCTGTTTTTTTGAACGCAATCCGTCCTGTGCGGCAGAGTAGAGTGTCTGCGTTCTGACAGGCGGCGGGAGGAACAGGTTTGGAACGCAGGGCTTTTGTCTGAACAGAACACAGGCCAGACAGGAAAGGGTAGAAAAATGGCAATCAGGAATATACGGGAAATGGGAGAAGAGGTACTGAGGAAGAAATGCAAAATGGTGACGGAGATGACGCCCAGGACCAGAGAACTGATCGAGGATATGCTGGACACCATGTATGAGGCCAACGGTGTGGGGCTGGCAGCGCCTCAGGTGGGGGTATTGAAGCGGATTGTGGTGATCGATACCACCGGGGAGGATCCTCATATTCTGATCAATCCCAGAATTGTGGAGAGCAGCGGTGAACAGACCGGCCAGGAGGCCTGCCTGAGCGTGCCCGGCAAAACCGGTCAGGTTACCCGGCCAAACTATGTCAAGGCGGTGGCTATGGATGTGAACATGAAGGAATTTGAACTGGAGGGGACGGAGCTTCTGGCCCGTGCCATCTGCCATGAGCTGGATCATCTGGACGGACATCTCTATGTGGAGAAGGTAGAGGGGCCTCTGCAGGATGCCGTCACAGAGGAAGAAGAGGAATAAATCGGAGGTTTTATATGAAGATTGTGTTTATGGGGACTCCGGAGTATGCGGCCGCGGCGCTGGAGGCCATAGTCAGCGCGGGGCACGAAGTGGTGGCGGCGGTGACGCAGCCGGACAGGGCAAAAGGACGAAGTAAAGCGCTTCTTCCGCCGCCGGTGAAAATCCACGCATTAAAATACGAAATTCCGGTTTTGCAGCCCCGCCGTATCAAGAAGCCGGAGGCAATAGAGGAACTGAAGCAGTATCCTGCAGATGCTTATGTGGTGGCGGCATTCGGGCAGATTCTGTCTCAGGAGATACTGGATATTCCGCCCTGCGGCTGCCTGAACATCCATGCTTCCCTGCTTCCCGGATACAGGGGGGCTTCTCCCATTCAGCATGTGATTCTCAACGGGGAGAAGAAGACGGGGATTACCATCATGCAGATGGACGCGGGAATCGATACCGGCGATATCCTGTATCAGAAGGAAATTCCGATTCAGGATGACGATAATTACGAGACACTTCACGATAAGCTGGCGGTGCTGGGAGGCCAGGCCATCACGGAGGCGCTGACGCTTTTGGAGCAGGGTAAACTGACGCAAAAGAAGCAGCAGGAGAATTTAAGCAGTTACGCGCCGCTGATTGGCAAGGAGATGGGAGAGCTTGACTTTTCCCAGGGAGCGGCTGCTCTGGACCGCAGGATACGTGCCATGACGCCCTGGCCCAGCGCTTATACTTTCTACCAGGGGAAGCAGCTGAAGATCTGGAAGGCGGAGCCTGTTTCTTCCGTGGATAGAGTATCCATGGATAGTTTATCCACGGATTCTTTATCGATGGATACGCTATCCATGAATACTTCCGGGCGGGTGCCCGGGGAAATTCTGAGTACGGATAAAGAGTCCGTGACTGTGGCGGCAGGCGAAGGCGCTCTGCGGATTTATGAGCTTCAGCTGGAGGGCAGAAAGCGGATGACGGCGCATGATTTTCTGCTGGGAATCAGGATGCGGCCCGGGGAAGTGCTTGGGGGTGCACATTGAACAGATTCCAGTTAGCTTCCGGCAGTTTCGAAGGAGACAGTTTCTGATGGGAAAGGAGTGACATGATATGGGTATGTTTTATTGGGATCCTACGTATATTCTGGTTTTGATCGGTATGGTGCTGTGCCTGGGAGCCAGCGCGATGGTGAACAGCGCTATGGGAAAGTACAGTAAAGTGCGCAACAGCACCGGCATGACAGGGGCGGAAGCGGCCAGGCGTATTTTGAACAGCGAGGGGCTGTACAATGTGCAGATTGAATGCCTGAAGTCAGGAAGCGGAGACCATTATGATCCACGAACCAATACGGTACGGCTTTCCCAGGATAATTATAATCAGCCCTCCGTGACTGCGGTTGGGGTTGCGGCCCATGAATGCGGCCATGCCATTCAGCATGCAAAGGGATATGCTCCCTTGAATTTCCGTTCTGCCCTTGTGCCGGTGGCGAACATCGGCAGTACCCTGGGGATGCCTCTCATTCTGCTGGGCGTAATATTGAGCTGGAACCGGGTGCTGATAGAGATCGGGATCTGGGCATTTTCACTGGCAGTGCTGTTTCAGCTGGTGACACTGCCGGTGGAGTTCAATGCTTCCGCCAGGGCCGTGGTGAAGATTGACCAGTATGGGCTGCTGAACGGCAATGAGACAAAGGGGTGTAAGAAGGTTCTGACGGCGGCAGCCATGACCTACGTGGCGGCTGCGGCGTCTTCCATATTGCAGTTGCTGCGGCTGATTCTGCTGTTCGGCGGTAACCGGAGAAGGGACGACTGATGTAGAACGGAGTCTTCCTGCAAATGTTTTCGACTGTGAGTATCTACTGCACGTGGATGAAATTTGCAGGAAACGATAACAAAAGACCGCCAGCCGCACGATGCAGGGTACGCAAAAGCGGAGGCTGCCTGGAATTCAATGGGGCGGCTTCTGTAATGGAAACGCCGGACTGCGGCAGTTGGGAGAGAAAATGAATACTCGGGAAATTGTTTTGGATATGCTGCTTGCTTTGGACAGAGAGGGCGATTACTCTCACAGGCTTGTGAAGTCTGTGCTTGACAAGTATGATTATCTGGAGACCCGCGATAAGGCTTTTATCAAGCGGCTGGCAGAGGGGACGCTTGAGCGGCAGCTGGAACTGGATTATTATCTGGACTGCTTTTCCAGCCTTCCGGTGCGGAAAATGAAACCGCTGATACGGTGCCTGCTGCGGATGAGCGTGTATCAGCTGCTCTATATGGATTCCGTGCCGGACAGTGCCGTCTGCAATGAGGCGTGCAGGCTGGCGGCGAAGAGAGGATTCGGGAGTCTGAAAGGCTTTGTGAACGGGGTGCTGCGCAAAATTTCCCGCCGGAAGGATTCTCTGCCCATGCCGGACGTTCAGAAGGAGCCGGTGCGTTTTCTGTCCATAAAATATTCCATGCCGGAATGGCTTGTGGAGATATGGATGGATGAATATGGAAGAGAGATTACGGAAACACTTTTACAGGGACTGCTGGCGATTCACCCTGTCTCACTGAGGTTTTCCACTCTGATATCCGATGAGGAGCGGGAGAGCATCTGCAGGGAATTTGGTGGAATGGGGATGGAGACAACACAGAGTCCGTATTTGCCTTATCTGTACCTGACAGGGGGGTATACGGAGAATCCGGCAAAGCTGCCCGCTTTTGCAGGGGGTAAGTGCACTGTCCAGGATGTGAGTTCCGCGCTGGCGGTGGAGGCGGCGGGAGTGAAGGAAGGCGATTTTGTAGTCGATGTCTGCGCCGCCCCGGGAGGGAAGAGCATCCTTGCGGCGGAGAGGGCCGGAAACGGCAGAGTGCTTGCCAGGGATATCTCGGAAGAAAAGAGGGGCATTACGGAGGAAAATATCAGTCGCATGGGGGTAGGGAATATTGAAGTTCAGGTTTTCGACGGCACCTGCACGGACGAAGCCCTGTTGGGAAGAGCGGATGTGGTTCTGCTGGATGTGCCCTGTTCAGGCCTGGGCGTCATGGGAAAGAAGCGGGATATCAAATACCGTGTGACGAAGGAAGGCATGGGAGAGATTGAGAAGCTTCAGAGACAGATTGTGACGGCTTCGGCGGGATATGTGAGGAAAGGCGGTACCCTTTTATACAGCACCTGCACCATCCGAAGGGAAGAGAATGAGGATATGGTCAGGTTCATCTCGCGGGAACTGGGATTGGAGCCCGTATCCCTGGAGGGCGTCCTTCCCGAAGCGGTGCTCGATGACAGGAGACGCCTGGAAGAAAAAGTGAGGGAAGCCGGAAAAGAACCGGGGGCAGGGCTGACGAAGGAAGAGGCCGATGCATGTATCCAGCTGCTTCCGGGTTACATGGAGGCGGACGGCTTCTTTATAGCCAGGTTCCGGCGTTAAGGAAGTGTTCCTGAGGAACTGTTTCACCCTAAAGAGGGTTTCATTCCCGGCAGCTTGCAGCGGGAAGTTTCATTGGCAGTGGAAGCGGGCGGACCGGCATGTTCCTGAGGCTGTGCGGTGACATGTCCGGGGTGAAGTGAGGCTGCGGGCGGAGCCGGGAGCTTACTTAGGAACTGTCGGAAAATAACTGATGCAACT
>CANDMH010000173.1 GCA_947385785.1 uncultured Lachnospiraceae bacterium | reverse complement strand
TGGAACAACTCATGCTGTTCTGAATCGCAGCAACTCCTTAAGTAAATGACATTGGGTCATACCCGTAAAGAGCGGCGTTTAAAGGAGCCGAAAAATACAGGTTCTTTCTCCGGAATTGATGATGACACTTCTTTATTGCACAAATTGCCCCGTCCATAGCCAGCCCTGCGGGCGCTTGGGACGGAGCATATTTGTCCTGTTCTATACGGTAGTTTTGACAGTGGTTATCACTTACGCATGACCGCCTGCCAGATACCGTCCTTCGCATGAAACCGGTACATAATGCCATCCGACCCGCTGTAAGAACTCCATATGGGGATCCGTAGAAAAAGCCAAGAAAGGTATTTATCCATTTCTGCACTTCCCGCACAGCAGCCTTCCCAAAGCTCAGATTATCTTCAATTATCAGTGTATCAAAAACCGCCAATACTCCTGCAGCCATCCGTCACTTTTCCTCCTGCAGCATTACCTCCACCCGGTTCTGGAGCACTGCCGCCACATCCTCAATGGACTTGTATCCCTCCAGATATCCCTCCATCTCCTCAAGGACCATATCTATAACACGGTCCTTCCTGGCCTTCCTGACCGCGGTATTAAAGTCTGCCTCTGAGATGACTTCCCATACCTGTTCTTTTTCCTCCTGAGATATGGGACGGGGAGGGGTTTCTGAATAGATCACCGTCTCTTCCAACGCCTGCTCCAGGGCGTGTTTATTGGTGCAAAGACCGAGAGCCTGCCCTCCTGCCTTCCCTGACAGGAAATATTCCATGAATTCCCATGCACCCTCCTTGTGCCGCGACTTTGCAGTGATGCCCACCGCGTCCCACACCTGGGTGCGGTGCAGGGGCCTGCCGTCCGCAGAAGGGTACCCAATGACTGTCGCTTTCTCATCGAAGCGGCCAAGAAGCCGTACCAGCTCATCTGTCATCCCCAGACATTCCCGAACCGCCATCCTGCCTGAGAATTCATCCTGCCCCTCCTCGCACTCGTACCCGTTGCCTGTCGAATACTCCGCTATCCATTCCATAAAGCGGCAGAATTCCCCGCCCTCAAAGCTGCATGTCCCGCTGTCCCAGTCCACAAACCTGTCCACGACATAATCCGCATAGCAGAACTCCAGGTTGGCCATGAATCCCATCCTTCCAAAAAGGCTGTAGTCCGGATACTGCTCTACCAACTCCATGGCTTTGTTCATATCCCAGCCAGCCTCTTCCCCAAACTGGGACACCCGCCCCAACACGGTATAGATGATAAATGAGCTGGGGATGCATGCCAGGCGCCCATTTATGGTGTACGCGTCCAGGACGCCCTCTAAAAAATTCTCCCTGGCCAGTACCGTGCTTTCCTCCAGGTATGACGCTAGATCCTCCATCACCATCCGCCCCGCGTACTTCTCCACATCCAGCCACTGCAGGTCCAGCAGGTCAGGAGGGTTGGAGGACACCAGATCCGCATCCAGCCTCACCATCCCCTCTTCTCCCTGATACACCTGAATGACCACCCGGTATTCCCCGCTTGCCCGGTTGAATGCCGCCACCTGATCCTTCAGGTGCACCGCCATATCCTCATAGCAGGCCAGAACCAGCTCTTCCCTCTCCGGGACTTCATCTGCACCTTTCCTGTCCAGCACATAAGTCTTTATTTCACTCTCCAATGAATCAGATAAGGTTACCAGAAATCTTTCCTCTGAAAGCTGCATCACATCTGAAATGTTGCCTCCCAGATTGCAGGCGCTCCAGTTCAATACGTCCCTCCAGAGGCCATCCTCCGCACTGTACTGGCGCAGGACGCCTTCCGCGCCACTGCCAAGCAGGCCCCATGGTGAGCCGTACAGCTTCCCGTCCTCCGCGTTTGCCGTCTCCCACTCCTCACCGGACATTTTCTTCAGGGCATAGGAGCCGCCGTCTTTTGCCACCTCAAATATCATATTGTTGCCGGGCCGCTTTATATGGCAGTATACCCTGCCCCCAGCCCCTTCCACTATCTGCTCTCCCAATCCCTTCTCGCCGGGAGCGACTTCGCCGATGTCAAGCATGTCGCTGAAGCCGTCTTCTCCTTCCAGCACATAGACGGTGCTGCCGGAAAATAAGAATATGCTGCCATCCCCGCCCGCTGCCAGAAGGCTCTCGTTCATGTATAAATCCGTTCCCACATCCTCAACAGGCAGCTCACATGCAACCGTCCCGTCAGCCCGTATCTTTGTCAGGACAGCGCCCGTAATAATGGTCTGAAGCCCTTTCCCCAAGCTGGATTTCGTGGAAAAGCAATAGATTTCCCCATCGTCCACCACGAGATCCCTCAGCGCACCCATTCCGCCGCACACAAACTCTTCACGCGCATCCCCCAGCCCTTCGCCTGATGTGTCTACAGGCTTCCTGTACAGGTTTCCCCCTTTTGTATAATACAGATAACTATCTCGATATTTTACATGATACATATCATTGAAACCAGTTACATTTTCAGCCTCATAGTAATCGCCCTCATAGCCATCTTCCGCCTTTCCGCATCCGCACAGAAAGCAGATCAGGACCAAAAGCAGATACCATAATCCCTGGGATTTACTCTTTTTCATATGATGTCCTCCTGATAATCTTTTTAAGGAATTGTTGATGAAACTTCTTTATTGCACAAATTGCCCCGTCCATAGCCAGCACTGCAGGCGCTTAGGACGGAGCATATTAATCCTGTTCTATACGGTAGTTTTGACAGTGGTTATCACTTACGGAGTGTCATGACGGCCTTTCCTCCTGGAATTCAGCTGTCTTCCGACAAGTATACTATAACATATTTTGCCCCTGATTTCCCTCACCGCTCATTCAGGCAGGTCTGCACCCGGTTCTGCACAATGGCGGCCGCCTCCTCATAGGTCTTGTCCCCGTTCAGGCAGGGGGACATTTCCTCCACAAGGATATTCAGGATATCCTTCCGCACGCCCTCCTGTGGAGTAAAGTCGGCAGACTCTATAATCCCAAGCACCTCATCCACCTCTTCCCCGGTCAGGCCGGCATAGTACTGATTTATATTGTCCGGTATAAAAATCCGTACCCTGGCCTCAAAGGACCCGTCCTCCTTTTCCTCTGCCATGAGCCCCCGGGCCATCTCCTCCAGCCGGTCCCTCCGGGAAGGCAGAAAGGTATAGATACCGTCCTCCCGGGACAGGAAGGATTCCAGAAAACGCCACGCGCCCTCCTTCCTCTCCGAAGCCGTTACAATCCCCATATGATTGATTAAGGTTCCATGATGGCAAACGCTGCCGTCTGCGGCAGGATATCCCACCGCAGTCACTTTTTCCCCAAAATAGGCCCTGTCATACAGCAGCCTGTCCAGAGATCTGATATCGGACCATATGCTGAGCAGGCGTTCTTCCGGCATGGTTCCGATCAGGGTTTCCATGGGGATAGCCCCGCTGTCCGCGCTCCCCGAATGTTCCGCAACCCATTTCATGAATGCGACAAACTCCTCACCGTCAAAACTGCACTTCCCCTTCTCCCAGTCCACATACCGTTCCAGAATATAATCCCCGAAAAAATCCCCCACCATGGCAGAAAAGCTGTTGTTGATAAACAGCTCCGCCTCCGGATGCGCCTCGGCCAGGGCCATGGCGTCTGCCGCCGTCCACCCCGCACTGGTTCCCACCTGGGAGCTCCGTCCCACAACCGTGGTGCAGGTGATTTCATCGGGAATGCATACCAGACGCCCCTTTACGGTACCTGCCTCCAGAACCGCTTCCAGAAACGCTTCCCTGTCCAACAGGCTGCTTTCCTCCAGATAGGGTGTCAAATCCTCAAGGACATCTTTCTGCCCGCATTTTCCATGGTCCAGACCCGTCAGATTGATCAGATCCGGCGGGTCGGAGGACACAAGCGCGGCATCCAGTTCCGCCTCCCCATAATTCTGAATGATAATGTGGTATTCCCTGCTGTTCCTGTTAAAAGACATGACATACTGCTCCAGTTTGTCGTACATAAGGCTGCCTGCCATCACCAGAACCTCCTTCTCCGGAAGCTCCTCCACAGGTGTCCTGGTCAAAAGATAGACTTCCTTCCCGTTCACGGCGTCCCGCCTGGAAACGGAACAGCTCACCCCCAGTCGGTCTTCCGAAACCGGGAATACCTCCCAGCCAAACCCCCTGACAGACAGGCTGCTGTCCCCCCAGCGGAGCACCGGCTTCCAGGAGACGGCAGCCCTCCCGCAGCGGTACAGCAGCCCATCATTTCCGCTGTATAAAAGCCCATCCCCGGAACCTGCAAAGCTGCCTCCCATTGTACAGGGTCCCTCCATTCTCTGCAGCCGAAAGGAATCCGACGCATCAATCTCATAAATCTCATTCCCGCCATTCATGGGATCATAGTAGACACTGCCGCCCTCCCCCTCCAGCAATTCCCCTGCGGTATCGGCATCCAGGGCAATTCTGTCCAGCATCCTCCCTTCCCCGTCAACCGCGTAAATAGAGTCTATTGCCGCCACATAGACCATGCCCTGCTCCCCTGCCGCCAGACATCTCGGAGTATCCGCCAGGGAAACACAGTACCCTTCCTCCCCGTCCGGCCGCCGTTTTACCAGTACATAGCTGATTTCCGTCTCATCCAGCATGTACCCGTCCATCCCCTCCAGGGGACGCATGAGGGGCACTTCCCTTGCATCCCGCCTTTCCTCCAGGCAGTAAATCCATCCTTCCCTGTCAATCGTATAATCCACAATATAATCCGGACGGCTGCCTGCCGCAAACAGGGACTCCCCGGCAGGCAGCTTTTGCACATTTCCGGAAAGCAGTTCTTCTATGGGAAACCTGCGCAGATCGGTTCCGCTGCCGTAATCCCCGAAACGATAGTACAGGTAGCCGTCCCTTACCCGGAAATTATCCGCCGGTATATTCTGCAGTTCAACCTGCTCCGCCACGTAGACGAAGCCATCTATACCCAGTTCATGGATGTTCTCCTTTTTGCCGCAGCCTGACAGAACCACACACAGAAGACATATAAAAACTGACAGTTTTAACGGTATCTTTCTCCACACAGCGCCCCTGCCTTTCCTCCTGGAATTCCGCTTTTGTATTTCAGAATTCGGCTGTCTTCAACTCATAGACACAGCCGTCAATCCTACACCGGTGCTCCTGCCTGCCGCAGACGGTCAGGAACGTCGCCCATACTTCATAATCTATTACTCCTGCACCAGTGTACTCACTCTGTTCTGTATCACTTTCGTCACTTCTTCCAGCGCTTTATCCCCGCTGAAATAGCTTCCCATCTCCTCCGCGATAATGGCCGTCACTTCCGACCGCATCCTGTCATCCGCAGAGAAATCCGTATGCCCCAGCATATCCAGAAACCCGTCTATTTCCTCCTGGTCAGCGCAGTCATAAATACATTTCACAACCTCCCCATCCTCATTCTGATAGCTGAACAGCCATTTCCACTTTTCCTCCGGATTTCCATTCTGATCCAACTGTATTTCCCCATCTGTCATCCAGTATTCAGGGGTGACGGCATCCTCCAGTATCCCCTCCAGCAGATCTCTGCGGCAGGGCATGTAGAAAGGGGCATCCCAGGAATCTTCCCACTTCCGGGACAGGAAAAATTCGATAAACTGCCACGCTTCTTCCCGGTACCGTGATTTTGATACAATCCCCACCGCATTCAGGGAAAGTGCCCGATACAGCAGCTTTCCATCTGCGGAGGGAAAGCCTGTCATGGTCATCTCCTCACCCTCAGCCCGTGTCACAAACCTTAAATAATCAAGAAAGGTAGCTATCCCCTCATTGATAATCAGAGGCTCATCCACCTCCTCCCGGTCATAATAGCCGGTGCCGCTTCCGCAGTGTGCGGACAGCCACTTTACAAAATCCCGGAATTCTTCCGAATCAAAATCACAGGTTCCGCCATCCCTGTCAATGAACTGTTCCAGGATATAATCCCAAAAGAAATTGTCCAGATTATAGTAAAAGCTGTTTCCATTCAGTTTTCTTCCGGGATATGCCTCTGTCAGCGCCACCACATCCTCCACTGTCCAGCCTGCCCCGGTGCCAACCTCCGCGGTGCGGCCAAGCAGCACAGAACACAAAAATTCATCGGGAATCCCCGCCAGTCTGCCTCCCACCGTATATCCGTCCAGAACTCCTTCCAGAAAATCTTCCCTTTTCAGCACGCTGCTTTCGCTCAGATACGGTTCCAGATTCTCCAGCACCTGCTTCTCCATATATTTTGCCATATCCAGGCGCGTCAGGTCCAGCATATCCGGTGGATTCGAAGAAGCCAGCTCCGCATCCAGCCTTACAAGCCCCTCTTCTCCCTCATATATCTGCAGGGTAATATGGACGCCGGCATTTTCCCGGTTGAACCGCATTACCGCATCTTCCAGGTCCGTTGAATAATGATCCGCACAGGCCAGAACCAGTTCTTCCTTCTCAGGCAGATCTTTCACATACTTTCTGTCCAGGAAATAATATTCATCTCCTTCAAAATACAAAAACACAGCCACAAGCCTGTCTTCTGAAACCCAGACCAGTTCCTGGGCGTCTCCCGGCAGATTGCTGTCGTTCCACCGCATGACCGCCTGCCAGATACCGTCCTGCGCATGAAACCGGTACATAATGCCATCCGACCCGCTGTACAGAACTCCATATGGGGATCCGTAGAAAGAGCCAAGAAAGGTATCTTTCCCCTCCAGCCCCTTCAGGGATATGGCCTGCGGGCGGTATGTGTCGTCTGCAAACTCATAAAGGAACCGTTTTCCGTTGTCTTCTGCAAGATAACAGGCTCTTCCATCCTTCCCTTCCAGCAGTTTTTCCACACCGAAATATCCGGTATCAGGACGATGGGCGCTGATATCGGCCTCGCTGATCATTTTACCCGATCCGTCCACCACCAGAACCGAATCCCCGCACAGCAGGAATACCTGCCCTTCACTGCCGCAGGCCAGAAAGCCGGGAACTGAATAAAGGCTGCCGTATACCGCTTTTCTGCCATCCAGGGCCATGCAGTAAACTTCACTGCCATCCTCCCGGTATCTGCTCAGCGTCCCTTCTGCCAGTTCCACATTGCCGGAGTCCGGCCAGTTTATCCCGGCCCTGTAACAGTAGACACAGCCCTCCTCATCCACCGTATAGTCCAGAACTTCTTTCTGGAAGAATGTTCCTTCCCCTTCCGGTTTCCCATCCCCATCCAGGGGAATCCTGTATAAAGCGCTGTCATTCCCTATGTAATACAGCCAGTTGCCGCCGCTCTTAAAATTTTTCCCCCATTTCTCCGTTCCGGAGAGCAGTTCCGCTTCGTAGATGCAGCCGTCAATCCCCCGCTGCCGTTCTTCCCTGCCGCAGGCGGACAGCGACAGCAGCGCTGCAAGCATGATTGACGTAATTTTCAATAGTTTTATCCATTTATTCATAGCTGTCCTCCTGATAAAATGATCCACGAGCTCTTAAAAGTATGCCCGTCCTTACCTGTCTCCCCCCCGGCTGCACTTCCCGCACAGCAGCCTTCCCAAAGCTCAGATTATCTTCAATTATCAGT
>CANDMH010000172.1 GCA_947385785.1 uncultured Lachnospiraceae bacterium | reverse complement strand
ACGGCGATGCAGAGCTTGAAATCGGACGCGTATGCGTACAGCTTGCTTCCCCTGATTTCAAGTATATGACCGGCGAAACCATCACGCTGGAAGGCGGCATGGGGCAGAGGCCGTAGGGAATTGTCTGAGCCAGTTCCCAGGGAATTGTCTGAGCCAATTCCCTGGGAAATATCCGCAGGCCCATGCAGTTGAAGAGTGCCGCCTGTTTCAGGAATGTGAGAGAAGCAGGCGGCTTTTCCATGCAATAGAAACGCTTGTTTTTTTGCTGTGTTTGTGGTAAGGTAAGTTAGGGTCAAGGCAGACGAATGGGGAGCTGCAGATGCGGGGAGAAGCATATGGGAACTTATCTGAATCCGGGCAACAGTGGTTTTGAGGTGATAAGAAACGGAATTTATTAATGAACAGGCCCTGCGCAGCGTATATTTTGCTTGTAGGTATTCATTATGACAGGGATGCACGGGAAGGTAAGAGAAAACACAGCTGCGTGATTGAAAAAGTCGCAAAAGTTTAGATATAGATGTAAGATGCCAGAAGAATAAAGCGGACGAAGAATGGGAAGGAAAACCGGTATGGAAGTCATATTACAGAACCTGACGAAGAAATTCCCGAGCAGGGACAGAAAGAACCGCCGGGATGTGATTGCGGTCAATGATTTTACGTTTCAGATTCCGGACGGCAGGCTGATTGGCCTGTTAGGGCCTTCCGGCTGCGGCAAGAGTACCACGCTGAACCTGATCAGCGGCCTGGTCAGGCCGACCAGCGGCAGGATATTTTTCGGGAAGGATGACGTTACCGATCTGCCGCCGGAGCACAGGGGAATCGGGCTGGTATTCCAGAATTATGCGCTTTATCCGCATCTTACGGTGAGGCAGAATATTACATTTCCCCTGGAGAACCTGAAAGGCAAGGACAGGCTGTCCAAAGCGGAAATGCTGGAGAAGGCTTTTGAAGCGGCAAAGCTGGTGCAGATAGAGGAATTGATGGACCGTAAACCCGGGGAACTTTCCGGCGGGCAGCAGCAGCGCGTGGCGATTGCCCGTGCTCTGGTGAAGCGTCCCAGGGTACTTTTGCTGGATGAGCCGCTGTCTAATCTGGATGCCCGCCTGAGGCTTCAGACCAGGGAAGAAATCAAGCGGATTCAGCGGGAAACCGGCATTACGACTATCTTTGTGACCCATGACCAGGAAGAGGCCATGAGCATTTCTGACATGATTGTCGTTATGAAGGACGGTATTGTCCAGCAGATTGGGAAACCTCAGGAGGTTTATGACAATCCTGTCAACCTGTTTGTGGCGAGGTTTCTGGGGACGCCGCCTGTCAATGTTTTTGAAGGGAGTATCAAAGACGGAAGATTATATATCGGACAGGACGAGGTGTTGGAGGTCCTGGAGCCATCGGAGACGGGCAGAGTGGCGGATGAAGTTTCCACGGCGCTGGAGATGGGCAGGGCGGCGGAAGTTTCTGCGGCTCTGGAAACGGACAGGGCGGCGGATAAATTTTCTGCGGATCTAAATTCTGTAGGAAGCAGCAGTGGGCAGGCGCAGGAAAGCGGTAAGTGGCAGACTCCGGGCAGCAGCGGGAAAATTGCGGATGGTAAGGTTTATGCCGCAATCCGCCCGGAAGGCTTCCTCCTTCAGGAAGACGGGCCGTTGCGCTGTGAGCTGGACGGCGTGGAGGTAATGGGCCGGGATATCAGCGTGGTTTCCAAAAATAAGGCATCCCTGAATCCGACGGTCCGCTCCATTATCGGGACAGAGAATATGGACAGGATTTTTTCCCTGGAAAGAAGCAATGCAGAAAAAGCCGGCAATGCAGAAAAAGGCGGTGGCGCAGGAAAGGCCGGCAATGCGGGAAAAGGCGGTGGCACAGGAAAAGCCGGCAATGCGGGAAAAGGCATCGGCGCAGAAAATCGCGGTGACGGGGGGACAGGTATGGAGAAACGTGCTTCCGGACAGAGCGGCAGAAATGGAGAAAACGAAGAAAGAAGCGTAGTCAGATTTGGCCTGATTCCCCGCAAAGTGCTGCTGTTTGACAGAGAGAGCGAGAAGCGGATTTATTTCAGGAATGGCCGGAACTTCCTTAAGAACGTGAACCGGGGGGACTGATATGAAGAGAAAGTGGAACAGTGGAAGCCTGAAAGCCTGGCTGTATCTCCTGCCGGCGATTCTCTTTCTGGGCGTGTTCATGGTGTATCCTTTGATCGATGTGTTCGTTTATTCATTTGAGGAAGGGTACAATTCCGCGTCCCAGACTTACTACGGGGTGGGTACATACAATTATTCCTATGTGCTGCACGACCCCTATTTCCTGCAGGCCGTGAAAAATACGTTTCTTCTGGTGATGATTACGGTGCCCCTCTCCACAGGCATCGCTCTGCTGATTTCCGTGGGGCTGCATTCCATTACACCGCTCAGAAATCTCTTCCAGACCGTGTATTTCCTGCCCTATGTGACCAATACGCTGGCAGTGGGGCTGGTGTTTATGATTTTGTTTAAAAAGACGGCCTATTCTGACGGCTTTGTCAACCTGGTGATTTCCTGGTTCGGCGGCAGCAGCGTGGATTTCATTGACGGGCCCTACTGGGCGAAAATGTTTGTTCTGTGCTTTTATACCATATGGGTGGTAATGCCGTTTAAAATTCTGATTCTGACCAGCGCGCTTTCTTCGGTCAATCAGGAGTACTACAATGCGGCCAGGGTGGACGGCACATCGAAATTCAGGATTTTCCGGAGGATTACCCTTCCGATGATTTCGCCCATGATTTTTTATCTGGTGATCACAGGGTTTATCGGCGCTTTTAAGGCGTACAGCGACGCGGTGGCATTGTTCGGGACAGACCTGAATGCGGCGGGCATGAATACCATAGTGGGCTATGTGTACGATATGTTATACGGCGACAGCGGAGGATATCCGTCCTACGCTTCCGCGGCGGCAATTATACTGTTCGCTATTGTGCTGACCATTACCTGCATTAACCTGCTGGTCAGCAATAAGAAGGTGCACTACTGACACGGCAGGCCTTTCTGCGAAGGAACCGTGAGGGAGAGAGTCAGGTATCTCTGCGAAGGGAGCTGTAAGGGAGAGAGCCGGGTATCCTCTGCGAAGGAACTGTAAGGGAGAAAGCAGGGTATCCTCTGCGAAGGAACTGTAAGGGAGAGAGCCGGGTATCCTCTGCGAAGGAACCGTAAGGGAGAAAGCTGGGTATCCTCTGCGGAAGAACCATGGAGAGGCAGGCGGATATCCCCTGTCAGGGAACCGCAGGGACAGCAAGCAGGTATTTCTGCGGCAAAAACGGATGAGATGCGGAAGGCAACGGAAGCTGGGGAAGAAAGCGTGTGAGCCCGGATACGGATAAGAACGACAGCGTAGAGCAGAGTGAACAGCGGAGTGTGGGAATAAATATGCAGGAATAAAAACGCAGGAACGAAAATGGAAGCAGAGGATGGCGGACGATGGGAGAGAGGAAGGAAAGTACGGATTACAAAGCGATGAGCCGGAACGGTGTAAAAGACGAAAAAACGGATGCGGGAAAGCCGGATTATGAAAAAATTGAAAAAGACGCCAGAATTCGCCAGAGGACGACGAACATAGTCACCTATGTGCTTCTGACGTTCTGGGGGATAATCGTGCTGTTTCCTTTTTACTGGATGATTCTTACCTCCGTAAAAAGCTACAGTGCGTACAATTCGGAGTACATCCCGAAATTTTTTACATTGTCCCCCACGATGCAAAACTATGCGGATGCCTTTACCGCGGTGCCGCTGGGGAGGTATCTTCTGAATACCACGATTTTTACCGTGGTGACTACGGTGATTATGCTGGCGGTAATTACGCTGGCGGCCTTCGCGTTTGCAAGGCTGGAATTCAGAGGGAAGAATATCGTGTTCGTACTGTTCCTTTCCCTGATGATGATTCCCAATGAACTGGTGATTATCACCAACTTTGTGACCATTACCAACTGGGACATGCGCAATACATTTCCGGGGCTTATACTGCCCTCCGTCACTTCGGTTTTCTACATTTATCTGCTGAAGGAGAATTTCGAGCAGATACCGGACAGCCTCTACTACGCGGCAAAGGTAGACGGAACTTCGGACATGAAATATCTGCTGAAGGTCATGATTCCCATATCAAAGCCAACCTTGATTACCGTGACCATACTGAAGGTGATAGAATGCTGGAATTCTTATGTCTGGCCCAGGCTGATCACAGATGATGCCGACTATTTCCTTGTCTCGAACGGAATCCAGGAAATTCGGGAGAACGGCTTTGGAAGGGAAAACATTCCTGCCATGATGGCGGCGGTTGTTGTGATTTCGCTTCCTCTGATTGTACTGTTTCTGATCTTCCGTAATAAGATTATGGAAGGTGTGTCAAGAGGAGGTACGAAGGGATGAGGAATCGCTTTCAGGAAAAAGGAAAATTAACCTGCAGCCTGTGGAAAAAACTGCGGGAAACCTGCCGCAGACAGGTGAGAAGAGCGCTTTTAGGCGGCGGTATTCTTACGTATGCAGCCATAGCTCTGACAGGCTGCCACGGCTCCCGGGGCGGCGCCGCTTTCGAGATTCCGGAGGAATTTGATACAGGCAAACAGCACGAAATCACTTTCTGGGCGAAAAACGATACCAACAAGACCCAGACGGACATCTATGAGAAGGCTATCCGGGATTTTGAAGAGCTGTATCCGAATATCACCGTGAATCTGCGTCTGTATACGGATTATGGGAGAATATATAACGATGTAATCACAAATATAGCAACGAATACCACGCCAAACGTATGCATCACCTATCCGGATCATATTGCCACCTATCTGACCGGAACGAATCAGGTGGTACCGCTGGAGGGGCTTTTTGCCGATGAAAAATACGGGCTTGGAGGCAGCGAGGTACGGTTTGATTCTCCCGGGATTGATGAGGTAATTCCCGGATTCCTGGAGGAATGCTCCTTTGGCGGACATTATTACGCCATACCCTACATGCGTTCCACGGAGGCCTGCTATATTAATAAGACATATGTGGAAGCCCTGGGATATACACTGCCGGAGACGCTCTCCTGGGATTTCGTGTGGGAGGTTTCCGAGGCGGCCATGGCGCAGGACGGGGACGGAAATTATCTGGTCAACGGCCAGAAGGTGATGATTCCCTTTATCTATAAGTCCACTGACAATATGATGATACAGATGCTGCGGCAGAAAGGCGCGGACTACTCCACGGATGCCGGGGAAATCCTGCTGTTCCATGACACGACGAAAGAATTGCTGATGAACATAGCGGAGCATGCCGCCACCGGCGTCTTTTCCACCTTTAAGATATCCAGCTATCCGGCGAATTTTCTGAATGCCGGACAGTGTATTTTTGCGGTGGACTCCACTGCGGGTGCTACCTGGATGGGGACGGACGCGCCTCTGATCGACATCAGCGAGGACAAACTGGTGGATTTTGAGACGGCGGTTATGACGATTCCGCAGTTTGACACGTCTAACCCGGCAATGATATCTCAGGGGCCTTCGGTCTGCATTTTCAATAAAGAAGATACGCAGGAGGTGCTGGCGTCCTGGCTTTTTGCCCAGTATCTGCTGACCAATGAGGTTCAGATTGCCTATTCGGAGACGGAGGGCTATGTGCCGGTGACCTTAAAAGCCAGGGATTCCGCCGAATATCAGGACTATCTCTCCAGAGGCGGCGAGGATAACGAGCTGTATTACGGCGTCAAAATCCAGGCGGCCAGGCTGCTGCTGGACAATGTGGAGCATACCTTTGTCACACCGGTGTTCAACGGTTCGGCATCTCTTCGGGACGCGGCGGGACAGCTGATTGAAAACACGGTAAAGTCTGTCAGAAGGAAGCAGACGGTTGACGATGCCTATATGGAGAAGCTGTACAGTGACACAATTTCTCTGTACCGCCTGGACCAGCTGGGCGGCCAGGGGGCATCAGCCGGCGGCAAGGCCGATTTGGGAGAGCTGCCCCGGACCGCGGTAATCCTGCTGTTATCTCTGGCGGGAGCATGGGCTTTTATCCTGCTGTATGTGGTCTGGCGGAGCAGAAGGAAGCGCTGAGCGGTATCAGTTATTTCCCGGAAAATCCCGAAAAAGTGCCATGCATGGCAAATATTACCCAAAAGTTCCCCGGACCGAAAAATCCGGGGATTTTTTCATGTGCAAAAAAGCAACAACCCGGCTGAATTCCCGGAAGCAAATGAGCGATTATACTATTGTTTTCCTGAAAATATCGTGTATAATAAGTTCAAAGTTTTCGGATAGCTTTTCTATAGGAGAAAGCTGTCAGGAAGCTTAATAAACAACAGCAGTTCCGTCTGAGTCCTGAGAAAATTTACAGTCACACTGCATCCTGTTTAGAAGGAGAAGATCAGTGAGTACTGGTGTGAAACAGGGCTGTTGCGGAACTGAAAACGGGAGGATTGATTGAAATGAAAAAAATGAAAAAATTTGCAGCATTGTTTTTGTCTGCAGCGCTTGTAACCGCATGTGTTGCCTGCGGAAATGACGCAGGTTCAGGTGAATCAGGAAGTTCTTCTGCGGAAGAAAGCAGCAGTGAGAGCAGCGTAGAGAGCAGCGAAGAATCCAGTGAGTCTTCAGGCGCTGAGAGCGAAGAATCCAGCGAGGCTTC
Organism: uncultured Lachnospiraceae bacterium; assembly: GCA_947385785.1. Taxonomy (GTDB): domain Bacteria; phylum Bacillota; class Clostridia; order Lachnospirales; family Lachnospiraceae; genus Acetatifactor. The sequence continues at coordinate 976 of CANDMH010000172.1, read as the reverse complement.
CGACGCTGAGAGCGGAGAATCCAGTGAGGCTTCTGACGCCGGTACGGAGGCAGGCGGCGAGACAGCCGGTGAAGTGATGTCTTACGCTGATTATGTGGCAGCGCCCCTGGATTCCCAGGTGGTTGTAGAGACCTATGTGCAGGCAAAGCAGTCCTGGTGGGAGGACAAGGCTACCCTCTATACACAGGATAAGGACGGCGCTTATTTTGTATACAACGCAGCATGTACCGAGGATGATTACGCAAAGCTGACTCCTGGAACCAAGATTAAGGTGACCGGATTCAAGGGCGAGTGGTCCGGCGAAGTGGAGATTATGGATGCCACCTTCGAGATCGTGGAGGGCGGAGACAGCTTTATAGCCGAGGCTGAGGATGTTACCGTGCTTCTGGGCACGGACGAGCTGATTGACCATCAGAATAAGTTCGTATCCTTCAAGGGGATGACTGTGGAGCCTGCAAGTGAGGGCAGCGAGGACGCTTTCCTTTATAACTGGGATGGTTCCGGCGAGGACGGAAACGACCTGTACTTTAATGTATCCCTGGACGGACAGACCTATACTTTCACTGTAGAGTCTTATCTGTGTGATAATACCACAGACGTATACGCCGCGGTGAAGAATCTGAAGGTTGGCGACAAGATTGATATGGAAGGCTTCCTGTACTGGTATGAGGGTGTAAATCCTCACATTATTTCTGTGACAGCAGCAGAATAATCGGATAAACAGAAAAATAAACAACAACACCTTGAACCAGGCACCGTGTTCAGGGTGTTTTCCTTTTCGTTTCAAACGTAATACCTGCCGTAAATTGACATATCTTGGTGCTCCTGCAGGCTTGTATCTGAAGCTTTGTTATGGTAGAATAACCTTATTCCTGAAAGGAAACGGCCGGATGGCCATCTATCATGAGCGACGCTTTGCTCATGGTAGAATAACCTTATTCCTGAAAGGAAACGGCCGGATGGCCATCTATCATGA
>CANDMH010000171.1 GCA_947385785.1 uncultured Lachnospiraceae bacterium | reverse complement strand
GGCGTTCTGTGTCATGATGACTGTGACATCTGCATTTTTCTTTTTTAGCATACTGGCCAGAGAGGCGATCTTGTATGCGGCAATGCTTCCCGTTACGCCAAGTACAATATATTTTCCGCGCAGCATATTCGTTTCTCCCTTTTCTTATTCCTGCTCCGTATTTTTATGGTAAATGATATTCAGGCCTTTCAGGGTCAATTCGTTGTCATGAATCACTTTCTCCTTGCAGTAAGGGATAATGCTGCCGGCGAGACCGCCTGTGGCGACTACGGTTGCCTGATATCCCAGCTCTTCCCGGATGCGTTCGATCATGCCGTCTATGCAGGCTGCCTGTCCCATGATCATGCCGCTTTTCATACAGTCTATGGTATTTTTGCCGATCACCTTCTTCGGGGGTTCCAGGCTGATCCTGGGGAGCTGGGACGTGCGGTTTACAAGGGAATCCAGAGATACCTTGACGCCCGGCAGGATCATGCCGCCGATGTAATTTTTCTTCTCGTCCACCACGCTGATGGTAGTGGCGGTTCCCATATCGATCATAATGATGGGAGCACCGTAGTACTGCAGCCCTGCCACCGCATTGACAATTAAGTCCGCACCTACCTGGGCAGGATTATCCATCAGGATATTCAGTCCTGTCTTAATGCCCGGTCCCACCAGAAGGGGGGTCAGATGAAACAGCTTTTCCATGGCGGTTTTTACCACATTATTCAGTGGAGGGACGACAGAGGCAATGATGCATCCGGTAATCTCGCCGGGGCCAATCCGGTACAGCTCAAGCAGAGTCTTGAACTCCACTACGTACTCCAGCTCTGTCCTGGAAGTATCTGTGGATACCCTTTCCACGAAATATATTTTTTCCTGCTCTATACATCCGATTACGATATTCGTATTTCCGATATCTACTGCTAATATCATTTGTTAAAACTCCTTTCCTTCCTGAATGCATCAGCTTTCCGCGCAGGCTGCCGTTCTGGATATGACGCACGCCGCCGCCGGGACTTCCGGACTCATTATTGTTATCGGCAGTTACAGAATAAAGGTTGACGCCTCCGCCTGCTATAAGGTATAATTTATACCATGCTCCCTGGGAAAAGTATCAGCTGATTAACAGGAATGAAAATATAAGAAGGCAGGAGGAAGACAGCGGAATGAGGCAGTTTTATGGTATGAGCCGGAGCGGAGACCTGAAAGAGGCGGTCCGCGGGCTGAACAGTCCCCAGTTTATTATGCTGTTGTCAAATGAAGCGCAGTTTGAAGCGCATGTGAAAGCGCTGGAGGCAATCTATCCTGGGATTCCGAGTATCGGGTGTATCGGAATGGGATATGATACCGGAATCGTGGAAAAGGGCGTTGCGGTGATTGCATTTTCCGATGGAGTCAAAGCGACGGCAAACGTACTGGAGCAGGTGTCTGTCATGCCGGTGAAGTACATCAGCCGCCTGGAACAGGATGTGGCGAAGACAGGCGGAACGAACCGGGATACGGTGTGCATCGACTTTTGCAGCGGAAATGACGCCTGCGTGCTGACTACGGTTTACTCGGTATTGAAGAAGAACGGAATCCAGTTGGTGGGGGGCACGGGAGACGGAGGAAAGGTGTCTGCCAACGGCAGGATTTATCAGGATGCGGCGGCGTACGGAATCATTCGGAACCTGAACGGCCGCGTTAAGACGTATAAAGAAAATATCTACAGGCAGCATGGAAGTTATCGGTTTATCGCTTCCAATACGGACAGGGCCAGGTGCATGATCGGTTCCCTGAACGGAATGCCGGCAAAGCAGGTATATAAGGACATCCTCCATGTGACGGACCAGCAGATTCTGACCCAGACCTTCAAGAATCCCTTCGGGAAAATCAACGGAGATGACACCTGCATTATTTCCATTAAAGAGGTCAGCGGAAACTCGCTGGCATGCTTCCGCCAGGTGAACGATTCGGATGTACTGAATTTGTTGGAACTGGGGGACTACAGAGCCACGGTGCAGGAGACCATACGGAGTATCTGCCGGGATTTTCCCAGGCGTTCGGCGGTTTTTTCCGTGAACTGCCTTTTCCGGTATAAACTGTTCAGCGAAAATAATTACATGCAGACTTACCTGAAGGAGATGGCAGCTTTGGGTTGTCATGCCGGTTTTGTGGGATATGGGGAGCATTACAACAACTGTTTTGTGAACCAGTCCATGACATGTGTGGTATTTGAATAAGAAAATGTCAAATCGTATACTATTATGTCGTTCTCAGAAAAAATGAAGAGAGCATCTGCCGCAATTCCGTTCTGAAACTACATAACGAAAAGGCAGATGCGGAAACAGAGTGGAGGATAAAATGATGTTTTCAAAAAAAGGCCGGGGGAAACCAGGACAGATATGGCATAATGAGAAGAGTCTGTATCCGGTTCTGCATGTGGTTGGCAGTCTGAAGGAATACCAGAAGGAGCTGGCCCGGAAGGAAGTGGAATCATTGTCCGAGCTGAGCATGGTTGGGACTTCCTTTTCCGGCGTGCTGGCCGAGACGGATCAATTTCAGGAGCGGCTGCAGGATTTCGGGCAGTCTTTTAACAGTATTAACGATGCGGCGGGGCAGTTTGGCCAGGTGCGGGAGGATATTACCAAGACGGTATCCGAGGCCCAGAATATGGTGGAGGAGCTGAAAGAGGTCTCCGCTCAGGTGCAGGCGTCCTACAGCGCCATGGAAAGTACCTTTGAGCATCTGCAGACGGCGGTGAAAGAGATTCAGCACTGTATGGGGAGGATAGGCTCCATTGCAGACGAGACGAATATTCTTGCAATTAATGCATCTATAGAAGCGGCCAGAGCCGGTGAGCAGGGAAAAGGCTTTGCGGTGGTGGCGGAGAAGGTCAGGGAGCTGGCGCGAGAGATCAAGGAGCTGACCGATGACGTGGATACCGGCGTGCAGGCGGTGGAAACCGGTGCCGTACAGCTGAGTGAAAGTATACAGACATCCCAGCAGACACTGGGAGCGGGGTTTGGCATTGTAAACGGGACATCCGAATCCTTTCAGCAGATTACGGAAGTAGCGGAGGGCGCCGCTTCCGTGCAGGCGGAGATCTCGGGCGTGATAGAAGAGTCTCAGAGGGGGCTGCAGGAGATCTGCCAGTTTTTTGACGGGATGAAAGGCCGGTATCAGGATGTGGTAAAGCACATCGAGCGGGCGAATAACCTGGGAACCACCAAAAGCGCCATGTTCGAGGATGTGGATAATATGCTGTCTCAGATTGCGCCGATTATCAGGGATACGGAGCCGAATCAGGGCTAAAGACATAAAATTGCGTTAACAGGGGGACAGGTATAAAACCGGCAATAGAAGGAGAGAAACGGAAATGAGCGAAGATATTATGCAAAAGGAAGAACCCGGACAGGATGTGGAAACTGCCGAAGCGGAAGCGGCAGTAAAGGAAGGTCAGGCAGCAGGGGAAGAGGAAGCGGGAGCAAAGGACAGCCAGACAGCCGGAGAGAAGGAAGCGGTGGTGGCGGGAGTCCACAATTACAGCAGAGAAGAGGACTATGTCTGGCCCGAAGACCCCAGGGTTGCGAAGAAACTGGAATGGTTCCAGGACCAGAAGCTGGGGCTGATGATGCACTGGGGACCCTACTCCCAGCTGGGAATCGTGGAGTCCTGGGCGCTGAGTGACGCCGATGCTGACTGGTCCAGGGACGGCATCGACTGGGAAGTGACGGGAGAGGATTTCAAGAAGGAATATTTTAACCTGAACAAAACCTTTAACCCGCTTCGTTTCGAGCCTGAGAAATGGGCTGATCTGGCGAAGGAAGCAGGCATGAAGTACCTGCTTTTTACTACGAAGCATCATGACGGGTTCTGTATGTGGGATACACAGTATTCCGATTATAAGATTACGGCACCGGATTGTCCTTTCCACACACATAAATACGCGGATATCTGCGCTCATCTGTTTGAATCTTTCCGGAAGCGCGGAATCGGCATCGCGGCTTATTTTTCCAAGGCGGACTGGCATGTGGACAGCTACTGGAAGGACGACACGCCGAAAGGAAAATTCAAAAGCAGAGGGCCGTCTTACCGTCCCGCTGAAGAGCCGGAGGAATGGGAACGTTTTGTGACTTTTACCCACAATCAGATTAAAGAGCTTGCCACGGGGTACGGAAAACTGGATGCCATGTGGTTTGACGCAGGCTGGGTATGCGAGCGTGCCGGGCAGGATATCCGTCTGGGAGAGGTGATTGAGCAGGTCAGGAAGGTTCAGCCCGGAATGCTGTGCGCGGACCGCACGATAGGGGGACCTTATGAGAATTATGTGACGCCGGAGCAGTGTGTTCCCGAGAAACCGCTGTCCATTCCCTGGGAAAGCTGTATTACTCTGGGAACTTCCTTTTCCTTTAAATATGAGGACACATACAAGTCGCCCAGAGAGATTATCAATCTGCTGATAGACATTGTGGTAAAGGGAGGCAACCTGGCCATCAATGTGGGCCCTCAGCCTGACGGCCGCCTTCCGGCAGGAGCAGTCCGAACGCTGAAAGGAATGGGGGCATGGCTTGATGTCTACGGCGAGGCGATTTACGGCACCCGCGTGTGTGCCCCTTATAAAGCGGGAAATATCGGTTTTACCAGGAAAGGGGAAACCGTATATGCGATTGAAACTTTTGCCCGGGAAACGGATTCTGTGGAGAATACAGCGTGGATTCCCTATGAGGGGGAAGTGCGGGAGATTACCGCCATGGGAGAGGACAAGGTTATATCCTTCTCAAGGGAAGCAGGCGGATACCGGGTGGTGCTGGAGGCGAAGAAATATGAGAGCGCGCCCATTGCCAGAGTTTTATGCCTGAAATAGTCTGAAAGGGGAAGGTTGCGGCCCGGCGGCGTAGAATTCTTAATTTTTTTGTAATATTTTACAGAATTATGGACAAAGCCGGGCAAATGGGGATACAATGGAAGAAGAGTATACCATGGAAGAAAAGAATTCCAATGTGAAAGGAACATTTCAATGGAAAAAGAATATTCCATGGAAGAGAAGCATTTCATAAAAGTAAAAGAAAGGAAGAGTCGATGAAGAAGAAAGTACTGATAGTAATGATTGCAGCGATGGCTGTTCTTTCCGGATGTGGGGGCGAGGGAGAAGACTCGTCTTCTCCGATTATAGTTGATCTGGAGCCTGTGGACCTGTCAACAGAGGAGCCTGCTTCTGAGTCCGGTGAATCAGAATCGGAACCGGAATCAGAACAGGAGCAGGAAGAACCGGAGGAAACCCGTGAAGGCATGTACCGCAGTGAGCTTACCAATGAGTGGATCGATGAAGGATTAAAGAACCAGAGGCCTGTTGCGATAATGGTGGATAATGAAAAGGTCGCTCTTCCTCATTATGGTCTGACGGAAGCTGATATTTTATATGAAATGATGAACAGTACTCTGAATAACAGGATTACGCGGTTCATGGCGATAGTCAAGGACTGGGGTAAGATTGAACAGTTCGGAAGCATACGGAGCACCAGGTCCACCAATGTCTATCTGGTGGGAGAGTGGAATGCCGTGCTCTGCCATGACGGTGGTCCTTTCTTTACAATGGACCTGGTGAAAGAGAAGAAATACTGCGATAATTTTACAGGTACTTTTTCCCGGGTAGCCAATGGTAAAAAGAGAGAATATACAGAGTATGTCGTAGCGGGGGATTTGGAAAAGAATTTCAACAGCAAAGGCTACAGTGTTGAGTACAATGAGTATTATGAGGGACCCCATTATACTTTTTCAAATGAGGAACTGGATTTGGTTGATGCAGGGAATGCGATAACCTGTAATGAAATTCAGCTGAAGCCATTTCCGCATAATAATTCCACGCTGATATATAATGAAGAAAAGGGAACCTATGACTATTATGAGTATGGGGAGCCTCACCTGGATCCTCAGCATGATAATGCGCAGCTTACATTCAAGAATCTGCTGATTCAGAGCTGTTCTTTTTCGAACCTTGGGGAAGGATATATGGTTTATAATATCATCGATAACTCAGGGAATGAAGGATATTATATTACAAATGGCAAGGCAATCGAGGTGACATGGTACAAGGGTTCGGATACTTCACCGACTGTTTATTACAATACGGCAACGGGGGAAGAGATAGAGCTTAACACGGGAAAAACATATATCGCGATTGTGCCGTCGGATACGTGGGACAGCATTGTTATCAAGTAAAAGTTCCTGTTCCGACAATACCTGAAAAGATGGACATGGAAATGTGTTCATCTTTTTTTGCTTGGGGATTAAATGGACAGTTCTGTTTTTGTCCGGGGAATGAACGGACGGCTTCGTTTTTGCTTAGGAATTGCCGCAATATAACTGATACAATTTCTTCAGGCAAAAGCCCGGGGATACAAGAAAAATCGCATTATACTCGTATCAGTTATTTGCAGACACTTCCTCAGGGACTGAACATGCTGCCCCATATGCGGAAGGTGCGGTTTCCGGAAAGTACGATTCGATATATCCTGCCGGGTGAAAGAAGCAAAGACAAAGGGTGACGACAGAGATGGCAGATGTGAGAAGAAAGAAATTTTTACGTAAAAGCAGGATGATATATGCGGGAATTTTGATTCTTGTTGTTTTGCTGAATGTGGCGTCATGGAACAGTACGCTTTTTTCGGATTGGTATATTAAGCATATTTTTCCTGTCTGGGTGAATGTGTATGGGCGCGTGACGGGACTTTTTCCCTTTTCCGTAGGAGAATGGATGCTTGCGGCGGGTGTCATACTGGTGGTGCTGGCTGTAGCCCTGGGCTTGTTATGGGCGGTGATTGGAGTGGCTGCAGGTGTGCATGGAATTTATTGTGACGCCAGCCGGAGGAAGGCCGGACTGGAAGGGGAGCGCGTGAAACCGACGGATATGTCACAGGGCAGTTCTGCGGAGCAGACAGGACTGACAGCTGAGGCAGAGTACGATTGTGTTGAGCAGACAGGACTGACAGCTGAGGCAGAGGGTGGCTGCACGGAGCAGACAGGAGTGGCGGGCGCAGAGGAAACGGCGGGTTCGGGACAGCAGAGGATTTTCGGCGGATTTCGGCGCTTTAGCAGAGGATTTGGATATTTCCTTGCATGGACGGTTTTAATTGTCTGCCTGGTCATGACACTGAACTGTTTTATTCTTTATCATGCATCGACTTTTTCAGAACATTATTTCGGAGAAGATACGGGAGAATATTCGCTTATGGAGCTGATTGAAGTATACAATATGGTGGCGGAGCAGTGTAACCGCCTTGCAGAAGAGATCAGGCGGGACGAGGACGGCATGGCGGTGTACGGCGGCAGTCCGGGACAGGACGGAAGGCTGTTGGACATGGAGGATATGGCCAGGGAAATGATGCGGCAGCTGGGTGAGACGTATCCGCAGCTGGACGGCTACTATCCCAGGCCCAAGGCACTGTTGTCCTCGGACTTCATGTGTCAGCAGCATATGCAGGGTTATTATTTCCCTTTTTCCATGGAGGCGAATTATAATGATGTGATGCATGTCCTGAACTTTCCGTCCACGATGTGCCATGAGCTGGCCCACCTGCGGGGATATATTTATGAGGACGAGGCTAATTTTATCGGGTATCTGGCATGTGTGGGATCGGAGGATG
>CANDMH010000170.1 GCA_947385785.1 uncultured Lachnospiraceae bacterium | reverse complement strand
CCAGAGGATTTACGGACGCATTACTAAGCGGCCGGAAATACTCTGCCCATGCCAGAGTCTGGGAGGGCGGATGCGGAACTGGAATAATAAGGAGTGAAATATGAAGACAAGAATTTATTCCGTACTGGTGGAAAACCGCTCCGGTGTGCTCTGCAAGGTAGCCGGACTTTTCTCAAGACGCTGCTTCAATATCGACAGCCTGGCAGTGGGCGAGACCGATGATTCAACGGTATCCTGCATGACCATTGTGAGCAGCGGCGACGAGAGAACCATCGAGCAGATTGAAAAGCAGCTGAACAAAAAAGTGGATGTCATCAAGGTGAAAACCTTTGCGGAGCACCAGTGCATCACCAGAGAGCTGATGCTGATCAAGATAAAATACAACAAGAACAACCGCCGTGAGATCATGGAGCTGTGTGAGATCATGAAAGCGCAGATTGTGGATATGTCCAAGCATTTCATGATGATACAGATCTGTGATGAGCCGGAACGCATCAAGCTTTTGATCAAAATGCTCCAGACCATCAGCATCGTGGAAGTGGCACGCACAGGAACCCTGGCCCTTTCCAAGTGCAGTGAAAATGATGAGCATTAAGTCTTGCGATATTCCGCTACCTGTGCTAACATAAGCATGGAAATGACATAAGTTTCAATACAGTTATAGAATTAATAAGGAAGTGTCTACAAATAACTGATACGAGTTTAAAGCTGTTTTCCTTGTATTTCCGGGCCTGAATAAATTGTATCAGTTTTTTCCGACAATTCCTAAAGTAAATTTTAGAATGGAGATTTGAAATGAGCGAAACCAAAAAAATTCCCTATAAGATTTATCTGGAGGAAAGCGAAATTCCTACCGCATGGTACAACCTTCGTGCCGACATGAAGAATAAGCCCGCACCGCTGCTGAACCCGGGAACATTACAGCCCATGACGGCGGAAGAGTTAAAGGGTGTTTTCTGTGACGAGCTGGTAGCCCAGGAGCTGGATGATACCACGGCGTATATTCCCATTCCGCAGGAGATACAGGATTTTTACAAAATGTACCGTCCCTCCCCGCTGGTAAGGGCGTACTGCCTGGAGGAAAAGCTGCAGACACCGGCTAAGATTTATTACAAATTCGAGGGAAACAATACCAGCGGCAGCCATAAGCTGAATTCCGCCATTGCCCAGGCCTATTATGCCAAAAAGCAGGGTCTGAAGGGTGTCACCACGGAGACCGGAGCCGGCCAGTGGGGAACGGCGCTCTCCATGGCATGCGCTTATTTCGGGCTGGACTGCCTGGTATATATGGTGAAGGTTTCTTATGAGCAGAAGCCTTTCCGCCGTGAAGTCATGCGGACATACGGGGCTACCGTTACGCCTTCCCCCAGTACTACAACACAGGTCGGAAGGAAAATACTTGCGGAGCATCCCGGAACCACCGGAAGTCTGGGCTGTGCCATCTCCGAGGCAGTGGAAGCGGAGATGACCAGAGAGGGTTACCGTTATGTGCTGGGCAGTGTGCTGAATCAGGTACTGCTGCACCAGACGGTGATTGGTCTGGAGACGAAGGCTGCTCTGGACAAATACAATATTGTGCCCGATATCATCATCGGATGCGCAGGCGGCGGTTCCAACCTGGGCGGCCTGATTTCTCCCTTTGCCGGTGAAATCGTCCGGGGTGAGAAGAATTATAAAATCATTGCAGTGGAGCCGGCATCCTGTCCCAGCTTTACCAGAGGTGTGTTTGCGTATGACTTCTGTGATACTGGAAAGGTTTGCCCTCTGGCGAAGATGTATACCCTGGGCAGCGGCTTTATCCCCTCCGCAAACCATGCGGGAGGCCTGCGCTATCATGGCATGAGTCCCATTCTGTCCCAGCTCTACCATGACGGTATCATGGATGCTGTCAGTGTGGAACAGACGGCAGTGTTCGAGGCGGCGACGCAGTTTGCCAGGGTGGAGGGAATCCTTCCCGCGCCCGAGAGCAGTCATGCCATTCGCGTAGCCATAGACGAAGCGCTGAAGTGCAGGGAGACCGGAGAGGAGAAGACCATTGTATTCGGACTTACCGGAACCGGATATTTTGATATGGTTGCCTACGAGAAATTCAATAACGGCGAAATGGCTGATTATATTCCTTCGGATGAAGATCTGAAGCCTGGATTTGACGGTATTCCCAGATTCCCTGGCAATGAATTCTGATTCCGGTGAGGTTTATACCCCTCTGTCTGCAGCGTTGCGGGATTGGCCCTGTTGTCTTCACCAGGACAAGGCAGAGCAGGGAGGCGATACAGTGGATACGTCTGCCGACGGTACTGTGTGCCAATGACACACATCCGGCAGTCTGCAGCGGAACGTAGACCTGCAGTACCGGTGCGGACAGCAGGTACCTGTTACGCAGGGATTCATGCAATGGAACCTGGAATGATAGAAGTATACATGGAGGACGATAGAATGGGACAGAACCCTGCCAATAATTATATAATCTGTATGGATGCATCCGGAGATATTATCAGGGAGGCTGCCGAAGAAAACGGGATTGCCTTCGTGCCCATGGAATACTCCCTTGGAGATGAGATGCGGACATCCCGGGGATGTGAGGAAGATACGCTTTTGAAGAAGTTTTATGACGGGCAGCGGGCCGGCGACCTGACCAGGACATCCCAGATACCGCCTTTCATGTACGAGGAATATTTCAAGGAGTTCCTGGAGGAGGGAAAGTCGGTGCTGTATTTCTGCCTGTCAAGCGGGCTGTCCTCTACTTATGAAAGTGCTCTGCTGGCGGCGGAAAACCTGAAGGAACAGTATCCGGAAGCCGGAGTTTTCCCGGTGGATACCCTGGCTGCCACAGGCGGCATCGGCATTCTGGCGGAGCGTGCCATTGAAAACAGGAAGAATGGGATGTCAATCAGCGAGAACTATGAAGACATGAAAGTCTTCGTCCCTCATCTGCGTCATTACTTTATGGTGCAGGATCTCATGTACCTGAAACGGGGCGGACGTGTGAGCGCGGCCACAGCCATTGTGGGTTCGGCGCTGAATATCAAGCCCATACTGAAAATCGATGAGAACGGAAAGCTGGTGACTGTGGACAAAAAGCGCGGCAATAAAGCGGCGATGTCAGCTCTGTTTACCTTTTTTAAGGAGAACTATAATCCGGAAGTATGCAATACCATTTATATCTGTGACGCGGATACGCCCGAGTTGGCCGAGAACCTGGCAGGGAAAGTGAGGGAAGCGGCGCCTGAAGTGCGCATCAGGAGAACCATGCTCTCACCGATTATCGGGGCCCATACCGGGCCGGGAATGCTGTCCATGATACTGGCCTGCTAAGGAAACTGTCTTAGCGGCAGTTCCTGATACGAAAGAAAGTGCAGGAAAACTTTTGCGTATACCCTGTTCAAAAAAGGACTGGGGCGGTATCCCGTATTCCGGCATACCACCCGGTCCTTTTTAGGTCTGACAAAGCTTACGGTTTGAAAAGTTCCGGGACAACCGGCAGGTTAATCTAACGAGGAAAAGACTTTACTGACAGCGTCATAATAGAATATTTTTCTGGACAGGTTTTCTTCCGGGCTGAAGGCATTGTTCACATCGGCCAGATGACGGCGTATCTGGCGGGGCGAGACGGTGCCGCTGCGGTGAATCATGCATTCGTGGATGCTGATAAACGCTACATAGTAGCTTCCGCCCATAATCTCCGCAATCCGTTCCCTGACGCCGGGGTAGAACAGGGCGATGGCGCCGTTGATCTGCTGTGTGGTAGTGACCATGGGAACCTGCAGAGGATGGACTTTCACGGGATGTTCCGCTGTCATGAACGCGCCTTTGGCATAGGGTGCATGATCGGCATCCAGAGGATTGGCATACAATCTGGGAGGCGCCATGGAGCAGGTATTCATAAGGGCATTTTCCCACACTGCATCCTCATCCATATTCCATTCCTGAAATGTGGTTTTCTGAACCTTGGAAGTATTGAGTCCCTGCGTATCGTTGGAAAAAATGATGTAGAGCACCAGTGCGATATCGCCGCTTACTCTGTAGATGCAGTTTTTCAGCTCCATTTGATGGTCTGTGTAATTGAGAGGACGGATGATCAGATGTTCCCTGACAGCTTCATAATCATTGATGGAAGAGAAAATTCCGTTTTCCGTGAGTCTGGTTCCGGATTCCAGCTGGGGTCGTATCTGCTTCCACACCGCATTCCAGCCGCGTTCTTCGAATTCCCGGTACAGATAATCCATATCAAATCTGCACATACTCCAGATATCGTTGCTGCATTTCTTTTTAATAACGAGGAAACTGCCGATTAAGACATCCGATTCCGATTTGTGGTAATGAAGATTGGTGTTGTGAATGAAATCGAGAAGCTGTGAATCTCCCTGGGATGTGATGCCATCCCTGTAATACATTACGTTTTCGGGGTCAATTCCCCATTCCTTTTTTTCTGCCAGTCTTGCCAGCAGTTCCTGAGCAAATTTTTCTTTAGACATGTTACCTTCCTTTCTTTGAATGTAAGAATTTAAGATTTTTAGAATATTCTGATTGCCGTTTCAGAATATCCTTATTATAAAATAGTTTTGCGGGAAATGCAAGATAAATTTTCTCTTTTTTATTTTTTGTACCTAAGCTTTTTGTTCCTAAGGAAGTGTTTACAAATAACGAATGCAGTAAAGGCTGAACGTTAACAAACTGTTATATTGTGTTTGACAATCACCATATTTCCGAATATAATGAAAAATATCAAACTATCATTAAGGAGAGAAAACACCATGGAGAGGTGGAAAAAGTACCTGTTGTGTATACTGTTGCCGGTGTTAATGCTGCTTCCCAATGTGCCGGAAGCCCGGGCGGCAGAGAATACGGCATCCACAATGCAGCTTACGAAGACGGAAGGAACAGTGGACATCCTCAGCGGCAGCGGAAAAAGTATTACACTGATCGACGATATGCGGCTGTATAATGGCTATTCGCTGGAAACCATGGAGGAGAGTTATGCCTGGATCAACCTGGACAAGTCCAAGCTGGCCAAGCTGGACGCCGTAAGCGAGGCAAGCGTCCGCAAGAGCGGGAAGAAGCTGGAGATCCTTGTGGATTCCGGTAACCTCTTTTTCAATGTAACAGAGCCTCTGGAGGAGGAAGAATCTCTGAACATCCGCATCTCCACCATGGTGGTAGGCATCCGGGGCACCTGTGGCTGGATCGAGATCCTGGATGAGAAAAGAGTCCGGCTGACGCTGCTGGAGGGGACTGTGGAAGTAAGCGTCATCGATCCGGTGACCGGACAGGTCAAAAAAGAAATCGTCACAGCCGGAGAGACGGTGATCTGCATCGTCTACGAGCAGACGAAAGAAGGAGATAAATGCGATATCCTGCGTGAGAGATGCAAGAAAGAGGATATCCGGGGTTTTGTTCTGGCGGAGCTGCTTCCTGACGCCGCCCTGGTGGAGAAAATCTATCAGGACACCGGTATCGATCTGCGTAATCTGACGGAAGAGGAAGTTGAAAAGCGACTGCTGGAAGATGAAGATGCTGTTCGCAAAAAGCTGACAGAATTGTCAGAAATTGCGAGAAAACAGGAGGAAGAAAGCTCTGTGGATCTGGTGTGGACAAATGGGGAGGAGGCGTCCGCAGGAGGCAGGCAGCCTGCTCCTGTGGAAATCCCCGTTGCTGTCAGAAGGCCCGTTCCTGCCATGACGCCGGCTCCTGTCATAAGTCCCGAGCCCGAATCGGGATCTGACTTCGGAGAAGAATCTGCTCCTTCGGGCACCCCTGCGCCTGGCAGCACTGAGGAAGGCCCTGTCACTACCCCTTCGGGTACGGACGCGCCCGGAACTACAGAAGAACCTGTATCCAGCCCGGTTCCCACAGCACGGCCTCTGATGATGCCTCTTACCGATGATGAGGTGCAGGCCATCGTGGATGTGGATCCGGACGTATACATATTGAAAAATCCTGACTATGCCGATAACGGCAGAGAAAATACTCTGCTGGTGGACTCCGGTCTCACAATTCCCGCCGGTCAGGCGCTGGCTATGGAACCCGGAATCCTGATCAGTATAGATCAGGGACAGAGCCTGCGGGTGGACGGTACCCTGAATCATTCCGGCGCAGTGGAAAATCGGGGAAACCTCACTGTCACCAGCGCCAACACGCTTAAGGTGGGGCAGAATCTGGTCAACAGCAACAGGCTGATCGTTCCTGCCACCGGCAGAATTGTGGTGGAAGGCACCCTTATCTCTGACGGAAGCCTGGTTCCCACGCAGGGAGCCCTGATCCAGGCCAGGCAGTTCGATCTGCGCAGGCCGGTGACTGCCTGGGCAGTTTCAGAGGGCCTCGACAGTGAAGGCTACTATCGCCTGGTATATGTCGGTATCGGCGGAAATGAGCCAATACCTGCGGAAACATATACCGTCACCTTTGACTCTCAGGGCGGCAGCCCGGTATCCGGCTCCGTCGTGAACTCCGGCGACAGGGTGGGAAGACCGGTTCATCCCACCCGCTCCGGCTACAGCTTCAGCGGATGGTTTATTGATGCTGCCTGTACCACTGCATATGATTTCAGTTCACCCGTTACCGGGGATCTGACCCTCTATGCAGGATGGACGGCCAATGCCGATGTTTATACCGTTACCTTTGACTCACAGGGCGGCAGTTCCATATCCCCCTCCGCCGTCACTTCCGGCGACAAAGTAGGAAGACCGGTTCATCCCACCCGCTCCGGCTACAGCTTCAGCGGATGGTTTGTTGATGCTGCCTGTACCACCGCATTTGACTTCAGTTCACCCATTACCGGGGATCTGACCCTCTATGCAGGATGGACGGCCAATGCCGATGTATATACCGTTACCTTTGACTCCCGGGGCGGCAGTTCCATATCCGCCTCCGCCGTCACTTCCGGCGACAAAGTAGGGAGACCGGTTCATCCCACCCGCTCCGGTTACAGCTTCAGCGGATGGTTTACGGATGCTGCCTGCACGGCTGCTTATGATTTCAATTTGCCTGTTACCGGGGATCTGGTCCTCTATGCAGGATGGACGGCCGATGCCAATGTTTATACCGTAACCTTTGACTCCCAGGGCGGCAGTTCCGTTTCCGGCTCTGCCGTGAACTCCGGCGATGCCGTAACCAGGCCTTCTGACCCTGCCCGCTCCGGTTACAGCTTCAGCGGATGGTTCACGGATGCTGCCTGCACGGCTGCTTATGATTTCAATTTGCCTGTTACCGGGGATCTGGTCCTCTATGCAGGATGGACGGCCGATGCCAATGTTTATACCGTAACCTTTGACTCCCAGGGCGGCAGTTCCGTCTCAGACGCTGCGGTTAACTCCGGCAGCGCTGTGACCATGCCCGCTGACCCTGCCCGCTCCGGCTATACCTTTAACGGCTGGTATACCGATGCCGCCTGCACTGCCGCTTATGACTTCACCCTGCCCGTCACAGGGGACCTGATCCTGTATGCAGGATGGGTGGCAGATGTGGTGTCCTATACCGTTACCTTTGACTCTCAGGGCGGCAGCTCCGTCTCAGACGCTGCGGTTAACTCCGGCAGCGCTGTGACCATGCCCTCTGACCCTGCACGCTCTGGCTATACCTTCAACGGCTGGTATACCGATGCCGCCTGCACTGCCGCTTATGACTTCACCCTGCCCG
>CANDMH010000169.1 GCA_947385785.1 uncultured Lachnospiraceae bacterium | reverse complement strand
GGAAGAAAACCTTCTCGTTGTCCGCCAGCCTGGCAATTCCTTCGTTCCGGGCAGTGATTCCTTCATTTGTTATGTAATCCCCCTTGGCGGAGCGCTCCGCAGTCACCTTGATGATGGCCTGCAGATAGATGATTGCATCCGGCTGCAGTTCCCGCAGATGCGTCACCACCTCCTGGTATTTCTCCAGAAAGCTCTCCACTGTGCCCGTCCCCATCTCATTGATGCCGATCATCAGGTAAATCTTGGCAAAACTGTTCTGCTGCAGGGCTTCCTCCACGGTAATCTGCTTCCGCTCTCCGGGCACGGACACGATGTCGGCGTCAAACAGCCTGTATACCGTCAATCCCTTGGATGCATAGAAAGTGGATATTTCCTCCAGGCCGCCGTATTCAAACATTCCCACTGTCCTGGAATCCCCGATGAATACGGCGTCCACAAAATAATCATCCTCCACTGTCATGTACTGTACTTCCGGAAGGGTATTTTCTCCAAAATCCCCGCCAGGAACACCGGAAGCAGTCCCTGTGTTTCCGCTTCCCGTTATTCCGCCGGGATAATTTCCCGTATTTCCGCTTCCTGTTACTCCGCCGATATTGTTTCCTGTATTTCCGCTTCCCGTCGCGCCTCCCGGATAGATTCCCGTATTTCCGCTTCCCGTCGCGCCTCCCGGATAGCTTCCCGTATTTCCGCTTCCCGTCGCGCCTTCCGGATAGCTTCCCGTATTTCCGCTTCCTGTCGCGCCTCCCGGATAGATTCCCGTATTTCCGCTTCCTGTCGCGCCTCCCGGATAGATTCCCGTATTTCCGCTTCCTGTCATGCCCCCCGGATTACTTCCTGTATTTCCGCTTCCGCTCATATACCCGGAATTACCTGCCGTATTTTCGCTCCCGCTCGTGCCCGCCGGATTGTTTCCTGTGTTTCCTTCCCCCAGGCTTCCATCACTTCCGTTTTCTGCTACGCTTCCGAATGGATTATCCAGACCGCTCCCCGAACTTGTGTTCCGTCCGCTTACGCCGTTGTCCGATCCCGGGGATACACTGCCGTCCGCTGAACCCCAGGTCTCCTCTGTCCGGCCGCCGGAAAATAAATCGACCCTCCCCAACTCATGATACCAGCTTCGCACCCTCTGCAAAGACTCCGCATAAACCTGCCAGTGATCCACACAGGACAGATATACGATTCCGCCTCCTATCAGCAGTATAAAATAACACCATTTTTTCAACCACTTCATTCTTTTCTCCTATTCCAGTTCCGCAAACGTCCCGCGCTGTATCAATCCCATACTGTTTTCCAGTTCCGCATCCGTCCCTCACAGTACCCTGCTCCGGCAGAGGCTTTCCGGTCGCCAAATGATGCGCCCGTAAACCCTCTGGGCACTGTGCGGGACAGATGCTGTTTTCCAGTTCCGCATCCGTCCCTCACAGTACCCTGCTCCGGCAGAGGCTTTCCGGTCGCCAAATGATGCACCCGTAAACCCTCCGGGCACTGTGCGGGACGGAGTTGCTTTCCAGTTCAGCAAGAAAAGTGTTACATTCTTTAAAAATCCAGATACATAAACGGGTTATGTCCCTCGACCTGCAGCCGCCAGACACACAGCCAGAACAGTGCGACCAGAATCAAAATTCCGGGCAGAGTCTCCTTCAGCCGCCGGAACAGTTTCTGCACAAGCGGTGTACAGGCAATCATACCTGCAGCAAGCAGGCCTCCGTAATCCGTCAACGCTCTCCTCCAGTCCCCGCCATGCACCGCCTGGCCGGGAATGACGCAAAACATTCTGCCCAGATAGACCTGGAGCTGGCTGATATCCGTAATGGCAAAGCACACCCATGTAATCGGGATAAACACCAGCACATACAGATGAGGCAGCATCCTCCCCGGCAGCTTCCTCCAAAACGCGGCATTCCCCAGGCCCTTCAGCAGCCGTTCAAACACGATTGCCAGCCACAGGAGCATTCCCCAGACCAGGAAGTTGGCGGTGGTTCCGTGCCACACAGATGTCAGCGCCCAGACTGCCAGCAGATTGCAGACCGTGCGGAATTCGCCCCTGCGGTTTCCCCCCAGCGGAATATACACATATTTTGCAAACCACCGTCCCAGCGTTATATGCCATCTGCGATAAAATTCCCTGACGGAAGAAGCCATATAGGGATTCCGGAAATTCTCCGGCAATTCAAAGCCAAGCATCCGTCCCAATCCCGACGCCATCAGCGAATACCCGTAAAAATCAAAATAAATCTTCATGGAATAGGCAAACGCCGCAATCCACGCCAGGGGTGTGGATATACTTTCAAATCCGGTTACCTGCACTTCCTGCCACAGAAGTCCCACCCTGTCCGCCAGCAGCACCTTTGATGCCAGCCCCATGGTAAAAAGCTTCAGGCCTTCCTGCACGCTTCTGACACTGAACGTCCTGTTCCTTAAACTCTCCCGAACCTCCCCATAGTTAACAATGGGTCCGGAAAGAAGCTGCGGGAACATGGTAATATAGCCTGCCAGCATCAGGAAGGATTGCTCTCTCTTCTGGTCACCCCGATACACATCCAGCAGATAGGACAATATCTGGAATGTGTAAAAGCTGATTCCCAGCGGCAGCTTCACTCCTCCCACACCGCTCTTAAAAAACACCAGAAGTCCGATGTTGAACAGAAGCGCCAACGCCAGAACGATGTTCTGCTTTCTATTCCGTCTTCTGTTCGGTTTTCTATTCTGTTTTTTATTTTGTTTCTCATTTCGTTTCTTATTATATTGATCGCTCTTCTCTTTCTTCTCTTTGCAGCGCTCCAGATGCAGTCCGAAAAAGTAATTGACTATCACCGAAATCATGAGCAGAAGCAGGTATCCCGGCTCCCCAAGGGCGTAAAAAATAAGGCTTCCTGACAGAAGTGTCACATTTCTAAGCCTTTTCGGAGTCAAACCATACATGATTAAAAAAATCGGAAGAAAGAAGAGTAAGAATTCTATACTGCTGAATATCAAAGCTCATCACATCTTTCGTCGTTTGCCGGGAGAGCCCATCTTCCCCGAAAAGCTCTCCTCTCTATATTATAGTATCCTGTCATGAGCATATTGACAACTAAAAAAATCTTAATTTTCCCTTCCAAATTGTTACAAATATGTATCAATTATGTAATGATTGGGGGTACTGACCGGGGAAGGCCTTTGGAATCGGGCTTTTTTGAATACCGTCTGTGCGGCCGCTTTCATTTTGTACCTTTTTTGTACCTTTTCTAAAGGAACCGTCCG
Source organism: uncultured Lachnospiraceae bacterium (assembly GCA_947385785.1). Taxonomy (GTDB): domain Bacteria; phylum Bacillota; class Clostridia; order Lachnospirales; family Lachnospiraceae; genus Acetatifactor. The sequence continues at coordinate 4,407 of CANDMH010000169.1, read as the reverse complement.
CCATCCGGCTTTTATGCCAGATGATTGCATGCATTATATGATTCATTCATCCCTTTCCAGCGCATTCACTTTCTTCTGAATCTGCGCAAAGTCCAAATGTGTATATATATCCATTGTGACTGATATATTGGAATGTCCCATAATGTACTGGAGCACTTTGGGGTCAAGCCCTGATTCTGCCATCCTGCTGCAGGCGATATGGCGTAACGTATGCGCTGATATATGCGGCAGCCGCTGTGCTTTACGCCCCTCATCCACGGCCTTCTCTTCTTCCCGCCTGTTATATGCCTTAACAGCATCATACAATGCACGGTTAATGGCTCCTGTGGGATAGGGCCTGCCCTGTGAGTTGATAAAGACAAAATCAGAAACCCCCTCAACTTCCTGCCGCTTTGCCGACCTTCCAAGCATAAGGTCCAGTTCCCTTTGCCTTATCAGGGCCTTCCTTGCGTTCGCAGTCAAAGGTATGTCGCGCCGTCCCGCTTCCGTCTTTAAGTCCTGAACATGAAATCTATATCCATCCCCGTAATCCAGATATGCGAGCTGCTGCCTGATATGTGCTATGTTGCTTTCCAGGTCTACATCCGACCACCTGAGCCCGGTCAGCTCGCCGATACGAAGTCCGGTGGACAGCGCAAAAAGCACCAATGGATAATGCACGGTATATCTGTCCTCATTGTCCATGAAAACCAGCAGCTTTTCCTGCTCCGCTGCTGTTAAGGAAGTTTTTTCCTTTTTTGTGCCGCCTAAATCCTTTCCGCAATTTTTTGCCGGATTCTTCCGGATGATATCAGACTCCACCGCCATCTCCAGCACTGGCAAAATCATACTGTGGCACGCCCTGATTGTATTTTGTGCCAGCCCCTGCTTTGCCAGCCCCGCATAAAACGTTTTTATATGAAGCTGCTTTATCTGTGAAACCCTCATTTTGCCCAGAGCGGAATTCTCTATGTTGTTACGCCATGCCGTCGTGTAGAACCATCTGGTACTTTTTCTCAAATTAGATTTTGTCTCCATGTATATATGAAACAACTCGTTCAGCGCCATATCGCCTTTCACTGCCTTTACTGTCTCTCAGTCTTCTACGCCTTCAGATGCCGGTACATTTTATCCATGCACCGGCAGACTCATGCAGCAGTTTTCTCCCTGTTTTACAGCAGCCTGATTTCCTTCATTTCCGCATCGTAATAATACAGGCTGTCGGAAAGCACCTCTTCCGGGTCTACATGTGCCCTGTTTATATCAAATATCATATCTTTCATGGATTCCGCTGAAAGCATCCCGTCATAAGGCAGGAGTACTGTTTCATGGACAGAGCTGGGAAGGATATAAATACTCCCTCCCATCCTTTCCGCCACTTCCTCCAGAACCCCGGGATACATGACAGCTGCAGCACCGTAACTCTTTCTGCTGTTGGTCAGTACCCTCATGGGAATATCGTCAGGCACAGCTGGTTGCAGGGCAGTTCCGCTCCCGCCTTCTTCCTGACCTGTCCGGATATTCTCCATCAGTATCTCCCACAGTGTGCCGTATTTCCATGGAAAAAGCACGGGCGTATTCACCTGGGCCAGCAGAAACAGCTTTTCCGGACATGTATGCCACATCTCCATATGGGAATTATGTATAAGGATGCTTCCTTCCCCCAGCTCATCACTGTAGTAGGCATAAAAAAAGCATATGGCCAGGTCAAGGTATTCCAGATGGGGCACCCCTTCCAGGAGGATTTCATTCCCCCTCTTTCTCACCAGCCTGTAGCAGATTCTGTCCTGCACTCTCCCGAAATCCCGGAAAAATTCCAGGTCGATATTCCCTTTTACCGGATTCTCCCGGCAGATGCGCACTATGATACCGGCAATCCTTTCAACAGGCGTCCCGTTTTTATAAGCCTCATAGAAGCCTTCCAGATAAATGGTGGGAGCCATGTTTCCGCCTTTTGCCAGAACCACCAGCCCTGTCTTTAAAACACCATTGTTCTTCCTTACCTCCTGCACCATTACCTCATAACCTGTTCCAAGCTCCTGCGCTGCTGCAGCGCGCACTTTTTCTGCAAAAATTTTGATTTCCATCTTTCCATGCTCCTTTCAGTATCCTGTAATTGCTGCCGTTTTCCTTTAGCAGGCGCTATGTGCCCCTGTCGCTGCTGCTTTCCATCCTTCCTCACCTCCTTCCGGGCACAGGGAAGTGCCGGCCCTTTCCTGGACAAACTGCATCAGTTACTTCCCGACAGTTTCTAAAAAAGGGAGGGCTCACATGAGTCCTCCCACTTCTGGTTACTGTCTCCATATTTACCTGTTTTTGTTATAAATGAAAAATCCGGAGGGTAGCCTGTCCTTACCCTCCGAACTCTTTATTCGTTACAGATACTCTGCCTGTCCTCTTAAAGCTGAATTTCACGCATTTCCTGCTTTTTCATCCGGCCTGACAGGGCTTTCATCCATGTATGCCCTTCCGGCTTCAATTCTCTCCCTACAATAATCTGCGTCTGAAACAGAACTGCGTCCAGGACATAATAGATACCCGCAACGGGTTTGCTAATTATGTTTGTATACTGCCGTGATATCAGCTGTCTCTAAATTGTCTGCAGATTTTGTTCTTTTTGGAGCTTTAATATCGTCTCTTTAGAAAGTCTGGAATACTTAATGATTTTTTCTATTGGCTCATTATTCAGCAGCATTTCCTTTGCTGTCTCAATCTTTTCATTCTTTGTCGCTTCATACACTTCACTCTCCACATAAGACTTCATTATTTCCTCTTCGTCATACAGCATCATCATGATATCAACTACCTCCTTCTCCTTACTGGTCAGATATTCCCGCAGCACATTTCTGTCCCTGCAGATACGGATTGCCTCCAGGACGGCTTTCTGTGTTCTGCCATGAATCGTCATCTGCCCGTTGCACACTTTTGTAAATATGACATACTGATTGATGATATCACCTTCTTTACCATCATATATCATCTTTACTTTTACATCGATGCAGCTTTTCTTTCCCTTAAAGAACTCCTGCACCAGGGAAACTTCTGACGGCCTGGTCTTCCTGTCTCCGGTGTAGATGACGTATATCTCCGGGACTGGTATCTTCACCTTTTTACTCTTATACCAGTTCTGCTTTGTACGATTGAAATAATCGTGGTATGTCTGTACCATATACATCAGTGCCCGGATGATGATATTCATCGTCCATGTGGCCTGAGCCTCAACCAATATCACCATTTTGTCTTCATTTACTATAAAGCCCAGGTCATTATAAATATTATCTGTCAGCACATTTCTGATTGTGATGTCTGTCAGTTTATCTTCCGTAATCTTATTGTCTTCCGGATGAAGGGCTTTATACAGCTGCAGCAGATATTTCTTATCCTGAAATAAATTTGTGAAGACACTGTCCTAGATTGTGCGCTTCATTACATCCGCCTGCTGTCCATCCCCTGAAGATGCAGTATTGTTGTCCGCCATTTTATCCACTTCCTTTTCGTTATACCGGTTACACAATCCTGCCTGTGTATTTATAGTACCATAATCCCTGCTGTCTTTCAATGAAATTTGCTGAACATCATAAGCCACACCATGGTAAGCCCACATCCATCCCTATGTCTCTGCCATCCTTTCCATCCCATTCCTCACCATTTCATCAAAAGAAAGGCTCCTTCCCCCCGGTAAGCACCATTCCCCATCGGAGCCAATGAATCCCTCCTTTCTTTTTCCTGTTAAAACAACAGGGAGCATCTCCTGCACAGAAATGCTCCCTTTCCTATAAAATTCTATTCAATTATCTGATGGTCTCTTCTACAGACTTATTAAAATACAGGATTGTTTTCTCTGGTAATCCATTAGCCCTTCAACTTAAGTTTTAGTCCATGGAAGCCGAAACAGGGCCGGCATTATAGATACATCGCCGCCTCTTCCGGCGTAAGCTCGTAATTCTTCACTAATATTTCCTGTATCCGCTTGTTGTCCGCGCCCAAATCGCGGAATCCTCTCACAGCATTTGTAATTGCTTTTTTCGCTTCCATATCTGCTTCTACCCGAAACTTCTTTTCCACTTCCTCCACTTCTACCCGAAGCTTCTTTTCCACTTCCGATTCCACTATTTTGTTAATCTCCGGCTCCATAAGCTCTAACAATGCCTTGCACATACGCTCATCTCCTCTCAGTTCTTTCACTACCTTCCAGTTTGCACCAATGCTTACTTCCAGTACAGAATCTGCCAGCTCTCTGTCATACTTATGCGTAAGTCCGTGTACATGTTCCAGCAGTTCACGCATTTCCTGCTTTTTCATCCGCCCTGACAGGGCCTTCATCCATATATGCCCCTCCGGCTTCAATTCTCTCCCTACAATAATCTGCGTCTGGAACAGAACTGCGTCCAGGACATAATAGATGCCTGCATACGGGTTTGTCGTCCG
>CANDMH010000168.1 GCA_947385785.1 uncultured Lachnospiraceae bacterium | reverse complement strand
TGGAGGAGGAGCTGCAGGAAGAGGAAGAGGAGGAATCTGTCCGTCCCGACATCAATCTTCTGAAGCCCGTTGAGATCAAGAATTTTCTGGACGAATATGTGGTTGGCCAGGAGGAGGCGAAGAAAGTGCTCTCCGTAGCCGTCTACAATCATTACAAGAGAGTGATGGCGCCCAGGGATCTGGATGACGTGGAGCTGCAGAAGAGCAATATCATTATGGTAGGGCCTACGGGATCGGGCAAGACTTACCTGGCCCAGACACTGGCTAAGATCATCAATGTTCCTTTTGCGATTGCGGATGCGACGACACTGACAGAAGCCGGATATGTGGGAGAGGATGTGGAGAATATCCTGCTCAAGCTGATTCAGGCGGCGGATTATGATGTGGAGCGCGCCCAGTATGGCATGATTTATATCGACGAGATTGACAAAATCACAAAAAAGGGAGAGAATGTGTCCATTACCCGGGATGTCTCGGGGGAGGGCGTTCAGCAGGCGCTTCTGAAAATCGTGGAGGGGACAGTGGCAAATGTGCCGCCCCAGGGAGGCAGAAAGCATCCCCATCAGGAGCTGATCTCCATTGACACCTCCAATATTCTGTTTGTCTGCGGAGGCGCTTTTGACGGGCTGGAGAAAATCATTGAGACCAGGCTGGATCGGAAGGCCATTGGTTTTAATACCGAAGTATCGCAGAAGACAACCAGGGAAATCGGGGATATCCTTCAGGAAGTGACCCCCCAGGATCTGGTGAAATTCGGGCTGATTCCCGAGTTTGTAGGTCGTGTACCCATCTGTGTCGCTTTGAGGGGACTGGATAAGGAAGCTTTGGTCCGCATTTTGAAGGAGCCTAAGAATGCTCTGATCAAGCAGTATAAGAAGCTGTTTGACATGGACGGAGTGGAGCTCTCCTTTGATGAGGGCGCGGTGGAATCCATCGCTGCCAGGGCTTTCGAGCGTAAGACGGGAGCCAGAGGCCTGCGATCCATCATGGAGGATATTCTGATGGATACCATGTATGAGATTCCTTCGGATGAGAGCATTGAAGAATGCATCATTACAGAAGATACGGTGAAAGAAGGCAATGCGCCCCTGACCATTCACAGGAATGAGCGGAGGATAGGTTTGAATAAAGCCATATAGCCGGTTGAAGGATTGACGGTACAATCACCCGGATGGCTGGATTGTACTGAATGTGCAGATGGAAAGCGCTGTCCCGGGTGACGGCGCTTTTCCTGTTTTGTACTTGCGGGTGCATTTGCCCCCGTTTTCCCGTTTTGTACTCGCGGATGCATTTGCCCCCGTTTTCCCATTTTGTATTTGCAGGCACATTTATCTACGCTTTTCCGCTCCGCAGATACGTTCTGCGTCCGGCTGTGAGTATAGATGCAGAATCTGCCTGCAGCGTCCTGAAGAAGGAATCCAGGGCCGGATACCCGGTCTTGCTGCGACCAGAATTTTACCGGAGAAAACATGGTTGAGGTTCATACCCTGCAGCCTGCTGGGGGGAAGTTTATTCCTTCACGGGTTTAATACCCCGCTGCTTGCAGCGTTCTGAAAAAGGAAGCTGGGGTCGGATACCCCGTATGCTTGCATCGGGGAAGTTTATTATGCACAGGCCCGCACAAAGGTAATATGCCGCTAAGGCGGCGTGCGGGCCGCGCGGCGAGTAGTGGAGAATACTCGATTAGTTTCAGAGAAAGGATGTGGCGAATGGTAATCAAGCAGGTCAGTCTGGAGACGGTGTGCGGTGTCACCAGTAAGCTGCCGGAGTCGGTGCTGCCGGAGGTGGCATTTGCCGGCAAGAGCAATGTGGGGAAATCTTCCCTGATCAATGCGCTGATGAACCGCAGGGCGCTTGCACGTACAAGCTCTCAGCCCGGAAAAACCCAGACAATCAATTTTTATAATGTCAACAATGCCCTTTATTTTGTGGATTTGCCCGGATACGGTTACGCGAAGGCAAATGAGGCCGTGAAGGCCCAGTGGGGAAAAATGGTGGAGAGGTATCTGCATAAGTCCAGGCAGCTGAAGCGGGTGTTTCTTCTGGTGGATATCAGACATGCGCCTTCGGAAAACGACCGCATCATGTACAACTGGATTACGGAGAGCGGTTATCAGCCTGTCATCATAGCTACCAAGCTGGATAAGATAAAACGCAGCCAGATACAGAATCAGCTGAAACAGATACGCGGCGTTCTGGGCATGGGAGGAGACGACACCATCATTCCGTTTTCGGCAGAGACGAAACAGGGGCGGGATGAGATATACGGGATATTGGATGCTGTCCTGGAGGAAAATGTATGAGGAAATACTGGAAAGCTCTGGTGAACCTGGCGGTAGCCGCAATCGTATTGTTCTGCATCGTCTGGCTGGTTCCGAGAGTATTTGTCTTTTTTGCGCCCTTTGTGGCGGGATGGGTGATCGCGCTGATTGCAGGCCCGCTGGTGCGTTTTTTTGAAGAGAAAATAAAATTAAAGAGAAAAATAGGCAGCGCATTTGTAATCATTGCGGTCATTGCGCTGGTGGTGCTGGTGATCTATATCGTATGCGCGCAGCTTTTTGAGCAGATGAAGGGACTGATGGGAGCCCTGCCGGAAATGCTGGAAAAGGCGGAAGAGGACTTTAACAGCATAGTGCTGAATCTGAATCAGCTGCTTGGAAAGCTTCCCGGGGGACTGCACCTGAATCTGAATGAAAATGTGCTGGAGCTGGATTCCTATATAGGAGAGCTGTTGGAAAAGGTGGGTTCGCCTACCATTGTGGCCGCAGGGAATTTTGCAAAGCAGCTTCCGGCAATTTTTATCGGAGTGATTATGGCATTGCTGTCTTCTTATTTTTTTGTGGCGGAGCGGCATCATATCAATGAATGGTTCCGAAAACATATGCCGGCCTCTGTGCTGCTGCGCTGGCGCATGGTGAGAAACAGCCTGGTGAAATCGGTAGGAGGATATCTGAAGGCGCAGCTGAAGATAGAGATATGGATGTATTTCCTGCTGCTCGCGGGACTGGGAATATTGAGAGTGAATTATTTCGGTCTTATCGCGCTGGGAATTGCCATACTTGATTTCCTGCCTTTCCTGGGGACGGGAACAGTGCTGATCCCGTGGGCGGTGATCCGTATTCTGACGGCGGAATACAAGACGGCCATAGGGCTTCTGGTGATATGGGGGGTAGGGCAGCTGGCGAGACAGCTGATACAGCCCAAGATCGTGGGGGATTCCATCGGTGTACCGCCGTTGCCTACATTGTTTTTATTGTTTATCGGTTATAAGGTGGGCGGTGTGGTGGGAATGATTGCGGCTGTGCCTGTGGGGCTGCTGGTATATACCCTCTATGAGGACGGCGCTTTCGAGACTACAAAGAACAGTATTCTGATTCTGCTGACGGGAGTAAATCGTTTCCGAAGCCTGGGAAAGCAGGATTTATCCGAGGTGGAAGCGATGCGGTGTCAGAGCGAGAGGGCTGCTGGAGAACTGGACAGGGAAAAATCTGAAAATATTTCCGGAAAGTGAAACTTTTTCGGCTGAAATGCAGTCTATATAGTAAGAGCGTGCGGATGGCATGCTCTTTTTTATGCACACGGGCACCCAGAGGAAATATGTCAGCAGAGGCTGACGGGTGCCCGGCGCGCGAGTAGGGGAAAGGCTTTTCCCCTACTCGATTGCGCACGGGCACCCAAAGCGCCAAAACGCCTGGAAATATGTCAGCAGAGGCTGCATAGTATAACGAGTGAACGCATCGGCATTCCAGAGTCGAAAGCGGCAATTAAATGCGTTCACGAGTATATATATGGCATCGAACAGATTTGGAATGCCTGTGCAGTTCAGTCAGTTTTTTACAAGATGGCGAAAGAATTTATGCAACTTTGATACAAAAGTATTTTACAATATTTGCAGTAAAACGATATGCTGTGGGATATTAATAAATAGAAGAAAAGGTCACATATAAAACTTTATGGCGGTGGAAGGTACGGATGAGAGAGATCTACAACTGAAAATTGACCAGTATGGTAATATGTTGTTCAAGCTCAGCTACATACGCCTTCAGAATGTGGAGGATGCGGAGGATGTGGTGCAGGAGGTATTTTACCAGTACCTTAAGAACCAGGAATCCTTTCAGAGTCCGGAACATGAAAAAGCCTGGCTGCTGAAGGTCACCATGAACGCCTGCCGTAAGATATGGAGAAGCGCCTGGCGGCGGCACCGCAGTGACTGGCAGCCGGACGGGGAGGCGTTAGACGGGGTATGGGACGGGGAGTTCTGTCCGCATCTCGATGTCTCTCAGCCCGGGCCGGAAGAAACCCTGGTTCGTAAGGAGGAAAAGCTCCGTCTGCTGAACGCGGTGCTGGCATTGCCTGCAAAGTATCGTGATGTGATTCACCTTTTTTACTATGAAGAGCTTTCTGTGAAAGAAATTGCAAAGATTACAGGACGGGCGGAATCCACGGTGACTTCGCAGCTCACCCGGGGAAGGGATCAGCTGAGGAAGGCGCTGCGTTCCGCATATGAAATGTAACAGAGGGTCTGGCTTAAGAGAAAGGGGAATGGCTTTGGATAAATTTCAGGAAGCATATCGGGAAGCAGTGGAGGAGCTGCCGGAGTTTCATATGGATGCGGACAGGGTACAGGACGAACTGCATCATTATAAAATGCTGAAGCAGGGCAGGAAATACCTGATCACAAGGGGATGCACCGCAGCGGCGGTATTCCTGTTGTGCGGCGCCGGAACTGTGGCGGCGAAGAGCATCAGGGACAGCATTATCAGAGTAAACGACAACGGGTTTGTCATTACCAGCGAGAATGCCATGCCGGATACGGGTCACGGGAAGGGGATTCCGGATACCGCGTCTATTTTAAAAGCAGGGGGGGTATTTTCCACAGAGGACGGTATCCCTGACGATGACATCCCGGAGGAAGCGGAAGTGGTGGAATACTATCCTGAGGTGGATGAATATGATTCACTGGACACTTTCCTGGCGCAGTCTGACATGGCTGCAGAAGTGCCGTTTCTGGACAGAAGACTTCTGGGGGTGGAATTTACAGACGAGAGTGTGCATGTCATAGATGGAGGAAAGCGTGTATTTATTTCCCTGTACAATGAGGATGAGGGGATATACTTTTCAATGACACAGTCCGATAACAGGGGATATGAAAGCTACAGTACCGCCACTGCTTACATGGGAGAGAGCAGAAATGAGAGAAGCTATACCAACGGTCAGGGGATGAATTATGTGGTGATTGATTCGGTGGATGAAAATGAGACGGTCATATCTGTGCATGCGGCCATATCCGTGAACGGAAGAGACCTGACGCTTTCCTTTGAGGGATTTGATGAGAGCACGGTGGAGAAGGTTTTGTACGGACTGGATTTGTCAGTGTATTTTCAGGAATAAACAGATGTTCTGCGCTGGCGGGAGGCATGTTTTACAGGAATCACAGACCGTTATGATATAAGAAAGGATGGAGAGGATACGATGAAGAAAAATATTTTGATATATAACAATCAGACGGGAATTGCCGAGAAGATGATACCTCTGTGTGCGGGAGAAGGGCTCTCCGTTGTGGTAGCCGCGGATGTGGAGGATCTGTACGGAATACTGAAGCGGCTGGAGATTCATCTGATGCTGGTGGATGTGGAACTGAACGACAAGGGTTGGGATAAGGGAATCGAGATGATTGCGAATCTGAGAAATAAGAGCAGCATACCGTTGATTGTGGTCTCAGCCCAGTCTGCGGAGACAGCGAAAATCATGGCTCTGGAGGCGGGGGCGGACGATTACGTCACGGCGGACTGCAATCCGCTGGAATTGCTGGCCAGGATAAAGTCCCAGCTGCGCAGGTACATCCAGCTGGTGAATATGTGCGCCAATATCGATCGGATTTATAAGGTGGATGAGCTGGTGATTGATGATGTCCAGAGGAAGGTGACGGTAGAGGGCAGGAGTGTACGGCTGACACCGATAGAATATAAGATACTGCGTCTGCTGGTACAGCAGAAGGGAAAGGTATTTTCCAACAGTCAGATTTACGAGAATATCTGGCATATGCAGGCCATCGGCGCCGATAATACCATAGCAGTGCATATCAGGCATATCAGGGAGAAGATAGAGAAGAATCCCAAGGAACCCAGATATCTGAAGGTGGTCTGGGGAAATGGATATAAAGTAGGATGAATTGAGCCGGGGGTTGGTTTCAGGGCGGGCTGTAAGGGTCTGCCCTTTTTTAATTTTTTTCCGTAATTGACAAACGTGAGGACATATTTTATGATATTAAGGAAGTGTCTGCTTATAGAGGTATTGGTCAGGATATACGTGGAACTGGAGAAACAGAGAATGTTCTGACCAGTGCCCGGAGGATTTACGGACGCATATTTAAGCGGCCGGAAATGCTCTGCTGTTAAAGGTATTGGTCAGGACATTCACGGAACCGGAACAGGAGGAAACAGGAAGAAAATGGATGGAGTGCAGTTGAGGAGCCGGACGCCCGGCGCGGCAGGACAGGAGTTCGGGCAGACAGCGGGGGAGAAGAAGGGAATCAGCGGGAGTACAGTCAAGATTGTGGCGGTGATTGCCATGTTGATTGATCATATAGCGGCGGCGGTTCTGACCAGGCAGATTATGGCAAACGGTTATCTGAATGCCGTCTCGGGGACGCAGAGTCAGCTGATTGGCTGGCTGACGGAGAATGCGGCGCTGTTTTACGGGATGCAGATTATGCGGATGATCGGCAGGATTGGGTTTCCTGTTTTCTGCTTTCTGCTGGTGGAGGGATTCCAGAGAACACGGGATGTGAGAAAATATGCTTTGCGTCTGGGGATTTTCGCGCTGATTTCGGAGATTCCATTTGATCTGGCAATCACGGGAAATCCTTTCCATCCGGGGTACCAGAATGTATATTTTACATTGCTGCTGGGGCTTCTGGGGATGTGGGGGTATGCTTTTTTTGACAGATGTGAGAAGGAGGCGGAGAAGGAGCTTCCGGTGGTTTTGCGCATGTTTCTTACAGTTACGGGAGCGCTTGCGCCGGCGGCTTTTGTGGCGGTATTCGTGGCGGCCCCGACTGGCTACGGGACGGGGGAGCGCCTGATAACGCTGGGAATACTGTGTGCCGTTACGGTCCTGGTGCTGGTTCTGTATGGCAGTAAAAAAGGGTTCCGCCGTGTGCAGACAGTATGTGCGGACATCACGGTACTGACAGCGATGATGTTTCTGGCGGAGTATCTGCGTACGGATTACGGCGGGATGGGTGTGCTGACCATCGCAGCCATGTACATATTCCGAAAACACAGAGTGGCCGCCATGGTGGCCGGCTGTGTGGTGCTGACATGCCTGACAGTCAGCGAGGTTCCGGGCTTCCTGGCGGTGATTCCCATTGCATTGTACAATGGAAAGAGAGGCCTGAAGATGAAATATTTCTTCTATGCGTTTTATCCGGTACATCTGTTTTTGCTGTATGTGATTTCAGTTCTGCTGGGGTTGGGCGGTATAGGGTTACTGTGAAAGTCTTCAAACTGGACCCTGCGGCACCGCGAGGCGTTTCGTGCTCTTTTGCACGAAATCCCGAGACTGCTGTGCGCCAAACCGCATGCTCTTGCGGGTTTGTGTGCATCTTCACAGTAACCCCCCGGACTTTTATGCAAGGTGGTGCAACTCGTTGCATGGGGGTTTACTGTGAAAGTCTTCAAACTGGACCCTGCGGCACCGCGAGGCGTTTCGTG
>CANDMH010000167.1 GCA_947385785.1 uncultured Lachnospiraceae bacterium | reverse complement strand
TCCTGGGCAATGAAATCCAGCTTCCTGCCGATGGCGCCTCCTGCCAGAAGCGTGCTCTTCGTCGTCTCAATATGGCTGCGAAGCCTTACAAGTTCCTCATCCACACACACCTTATCCGCAAAAATCGTAATCTCCGTCACCAGCCTTGCCTCGTCCACATGGGCATCCTCCAGAAGCTCCTTCACCCGTTCCTCCAGCTTCCTGCGGTACTCCGCCACAATCATGGGAGAACGCTCCGAGATAAAATCCACCATCCGGCTCATTCCCTCCAGCTTCCCGACCAGGTCCTCCCGCAGATGCTCTCCCTCGGCCACACGGGTGTCCACAAACATCTGTGCCGCTCCGGTTACCGCCCTCTGCAGCTCCTTCCACAACTCCGCCTCGTCCACTCCCGTCTCTTCCATCGTAAATACTTCCGGAAACCTGGCCAGCACGGACACCTTGACATCATCCTCCAGGCCGAACTCTTCCGACATCCGGCGCAGATATTTCAGATATTCCGCCGCGATCTCCCCGTTGTAATGTACCGTGGAATTCTTCTCCGAGAAATCTTCATAAGATATGAACACATCAACCTTGCCCCGTGAGATATAGTTCTTCAGCTCACTGCGGATGGCTGACTCAAAGAAATTCAGCGCCTTCGGCATTTTGATGTTCACGTCAAGGTAACGGTGATTGACGGATTTTATCTCCGCCGTGAATTTTCTGCTGTTCTCGGCCACCTCGCATCTGCCGAAACCGGTCATGCTCTTAATCATAAATGCTCCTGTCCAGGCACCATGCCCCCCATAACTATACTAAGGACCGCCAGAATTTACAAACCTGCCCTCAGCGGACATATATGGCTGGCGGTCTTTCGTTGTAGGTTACTGCAAATCCAATTGGCGTGCAGTATAAAATCAAAGAACTGATACACTGTATACTTCCTCTTATTATAAGGTATGTTGGGGAAAGCGTCAAGGGTATGCACAGGCTTTCGCAACATAAAATTTCACGTAAAATCTCCCGCTTTAGATTCCGTTCATTTTTTGTAGAAATTTTCACAAAAATTTCACGTTTGCTTCTCAGGAATCTATTGAAATAATTGGCAATAAATAATATAATAAGAGTAGTAACCGTTCTTACCATAATGATACTGACGGGATATATGGAAGTGAAATCAGGAGGTGAATTTATGAATACGATATCTGCGGGCAACGGTATTTTTAATACTTACTCTCATCTTTCCAGCGGCCTGCGTATCAACAGGGCGGCGGACGACGCGGCGGGACTTGCCATTGGACAGAAAATGCGGCAGGAAGAGACCGGCCTGCGCGTGGGTGGCCAGAATGCTCAGGACGGCATGGGCGCATTAAATGTAGCCGACGGAGCTTTGGGCAGCGTAATGGATTCTCTCCAGCGGATCCGCGATCTTGCCCTGCGTTCCATGAACGGCATTGCCTCGTCCTCAGACAAGGCATACTACCAGGACGAGATCAACCAGCTGAAGGAAGGCATTCAGTCCATGTCCAAAACCACTTCTCTGAACGAGCAGAAACTCCTGGACGGAAGCATGGCCGATATGTATCTGGCCACCAATCCTGACGGAAGCGGCATGCGGATAGGTATGGCCAATTCTACTCTGGAAGCGCTTGGCATAGCCGATCTGGATGTGACGAAGGGTAACTTCAGCCTGGACGCCATCGACAATGCCATGGACATTGTGTCCAGACAGAGAGGCAGCCTGGGGGCAGCCACCAATCGCCTGGAGCATACTTACAATAACAACGCGACTATGAGTCTGGAACAGCTCAGTTCCAGAAGCCGCATCGAGGATCTGGATATGCCGAAGGCGATTTCCGAGAAGAAAAAGGAAGACCTGCTCAGCGAATACAGGACGCTGATGCTGAAGAGACAGATGAATCAGGATTCCATGGTAGTGAAGCTGTTCCAGTAAGTAAAGGCGTGGCACATTCCTGCTGTGAATCCGTGAATGAACAGCCGATGCAAATGTTTTAGACAGTGAGTATATATTGCATGTCGATAAAATTTGCAGTAACCTGCAAAAGCCACCATTACTATGGTGGCTTTAAAGCCGCACAGATATCCTCGAAATATCTATGCGGCTGTTTTATGCACACGGGCACCCAGAGGAAATATGTCAGCAGAGGCTGACGGGTGCCCGGCGCGCGAGTAGGGGAAAGGCTTTTCCCCTACTCGATTTGCGCGGAATTTCCCTCTCCCACATACTTCAGGGACTGTCGGAAAATAATTGATACATCCTGTTTCGAAAAAGCCTGTAAATACTGCGCGTAGCGTCATTATGCCTGCTGCTTCTTCTCCTCCGCCTTATCAAATCCATGCACCCAGTCGCAGCACAGGTAGTAAAACAGATAAATAACCGAGCTGATTCCCCAAGTCAGCGGATAGGCCCAGTAGATATAACCGATCTCACCTGTCAGCTTCATCACCGTGATGATGTAAGTAATCCGCAGCAGGCACCAGACTGCCAGCATGACGCACATGGGCACAAACGCTTTCCCTGCCCCCCGGCAGACGGCGGCCACCGCATGGGAAAATGCCAGCAGGCAGAAAAACAGCGATACGGTACGCGCCTGACGGACCCCCAGCTCAATCACGCCGGGATTCGAGTCAAACAATCCTATGAGCTTCGGCGCAAATATGTAACAGAATACACCGATAGCCTCCGCCAGCACCATGGCCGAGAAAATGCTGAAGCGTGCGCCCTTCTTCGCCCTGTCATACTGCTTAGCCCCCAGGTTCTGGCTGATAAAGGTAGTGCTGGCCATGTTGAAGCTTGTGATAGGCAGGAAGGCGAAGCCTTCAATCTTCGCATGGGTGCCGTAAGCCGCCATGGCCAGTTTTCCGAAGGAATTAATCTGTGACTGTACGATGACATTGGCAAAGGCAATCACGGAATTCTGCACGCCTGAGGGAAGTCCGTTATGGATGATTTCCTTCAGCATATCACCGTGAAACCGTATTTTTCTCCACTCTACAGTGAATATATTTCCTTTTCGCATCAGGTGCCGCAGGCACAGAACCACACTTGCCGCCTGGGAAATCACCGTAGCCACTGCCGCTGACCAGACACCCCAGCGAAATACCGCCAGAAATACCACGTCCAGCACCACATTCAGCATCGAAGAAAAAATCAGGTAATGCAGCGGCCGTTTGCTGTCCCCCAGGGCATTCATGATGCTGCGGCAGACATTGTACAGCACCAGCGCCAGAGATCCAAGAAAATAGTACCGGAAATACGAAATCGCTTCCAGCAGCACTTCCGGGTCCGTCTGCATCCAGACCAGAAACGTAGGCGTGAGCGCTACGCCCACCACGGTCAGCAACACCCCTGCCGCCAGGCCGAAGGCCAGTACCGTATGGATGGCACGGGATACCTGCTCCTGGTCCCCAGCGCCGAAATAGCGGGAGATCACCACCCCCGCGCCCATGGCGATACCGGCGAAAAAGCTGATCATCAGAAATATCAGCGTTCCCGAGGAAGTCACCGCCGCCAGGGCGTTGGTCCCCAGGTTCTGCCCCACGATAAAAGCATCCGCCGTATTGTAGAGCTGCTGAAATACCTGGCTTAAGAATATGGGCATGGCAAAGCTCAGCATCAGGGAATAGGGATTGCCTGTGGTCATGTCCTTTGTGTGGGAAGATGTTGTGTTGCGTGCTTTTTTTCGTAACTGTTCCATGTTTTCTTCTGTCGTCCTTTCCCTCCTGCGGCTTATCTTTTTCGGGAGTTCCTTTATTCCCCTTCATCCAGATACACCTGCACCTGGTTGTTGATTCCTTTCGCGACCAGGCCTCTCTGTCGGCAACATAACGGACGAAAGCTTAGGGAATATAGATTGAGCCGCTTCAGATGGCAGCTTCACGTCGGATACATATTTCTATTTTATCATATCATTCAGTAATTTCAAGAAGAAAACTTCATCCGACAGGATTGTTTCATGAAGACTTCATAGACTGTTTTAAACAGGCTTTCCTGAACTCTGTCTTCAGAGAAAGCTTGGAAAACGCTCCGGCAGTACCTGATGGAATGCCCTCGTGTCCTCCTTATTTTATACTACACACCACTAAAGTTTGCAATAACCTACAACGAAAGACCGCCAGGTATGTTTGTTTCAGACGGAACAGTAAATTCTGGGTTAATGTTCACTGGTGCCTCCGCGAGGTGTTTTCGTGCGCACTTTGCACGAAAATCCCGAGACTGCGTGTGCCAAAATAAGCGCACTTTGCTCGTTTTGTGTGCATCATGTTGCTGTGAGCGGCGAAGCCGTGAACAGTAACAATCCTGGCGGTCTTGAGTATAGTTTATTGTTTATGGTTGTGTTATTGTAATTAAAAATGTTCCGTGTGAAGAGTGTGGGCAGTGTGGAGCGATCGAGTATAGTGATGAAGTTGCAAAGCAGCTTGAAGTTATTGTTAATCGCGCGAAGCAGCTTATGCAGGATGTTTCAGTTATGGATTATTCAAAAGTTGCGTAAAACCTATTGACGATCCCGACTTACTTCCTCCGGCAGAAGTTCCTCTCAATAATCTCTCCAGCAATCCGGTGTATCGCTGCCCTGGACCAGTCCGGCCAGCTCCTTCATCGCAAGGGTGTTCCCTGATATGTATCCGAATGGTGGTCAGCGCAGGAGCATGACACTGGCTCAGCGGTACATCGTCTCAGCCCAGGACGCTGATATCATCCGGCGCGGAATTGAGAACGCGTCCATCGAAAGACGACGGTGCCCTCTCAGCACAGCATCAGTCACTTAATCGCTACCGTATCAGATACGCCCGCATCTGCCAGCGGACATATGCCCACCGGCTTTCCCGTTTCAACAACTCCAGAAGTGCGCGCCTCTCGTTTACCGCATTCATTATCATATTTTCAGTGACATTCCTGCCGCCGTATATTACGCACTCGTAGTCCTCTATGAACCGAAGCCCGCCTGAAGCAAACGATTCTCCCGATTCAAATGCTTCCTCCCGACCGAATATTTCTACCATGCCAGGTTCCTCCTCCAGAACAGCTCCTTCTGTCAAAACAGACCTCTCTGCACTGCCGGGTCCTTCTGTCAGGGCAGCTCTCTCCTCCCGGCCGGATGCTTCCAACCGTTCGATTCGGCTCCGGCATCTGTCACGCAGTTCCTGCAGCGTTTCCCGCTCCCCTCTCTCCATTCCAAGCAGCGCCAGAAGCTTCAGGTTCCGGGAAACCTCCAGTTTGAATTTCTCTTCCCTGCACATCCGACGGTAACGGTATCCGCCCCATGCATTGTCTGCCAGCAGGAGCAGCGCATACCCGGCCAGAATCACCGGAAATGCATAGCCCAGCAATTTCCGGATACGCCCTGCCCTGCCATCCTCTTCCTGTGGCTCCGGCTCCATGGCTTCTTCCGCAGACCCGGTCTCTCCTTCGGCCAACTCTGTTCCCTGCTCTTCCTCCGCTCCGGCTGCCCCGGCCCCGCTCCCGCCGGACTCAGCTTCCGACTCTGCATTGGGCCTGCTGAGCTTCCAGGGCGTATACCGTACCCCTCCGTATCCGGGTGTAGGCTCAAAGGGAATCCAGCCCGCCCCCGGGAGATACGCTTCCGGCCAGGCATGCGCCATATTGGAATAGACCGGAATTTCCTCCGTTCCCTCCACCGGAACACAGAAACCCTGTACATAGCGGGCGGGAATTCCCTCCGCTCTGGCCAGCAATACAAAAGCAGTGGCAAAATAAGTACAATATCCCTGCCTGCTTTCCAATAAAAAAAAGTCCAGAAATTTACTCTCATCCGTAACCCATCCCGGAAGCTCCCCCGGTGTCTGCGTATAGAGAAAGGACGAAAGATTCCGTTCAATGGCCCGCAGCTTCTCCACATCCGTCTTCGCCCCGGCTGTAATCCGTTTCAGATAATCCGCCGTTTCTTCCGAGAACGCCGTGCCTCCCAGGTAATTTTCATAAATATTCCGCCTGTATGCCGCCACATCATCCACGGAAAATTCCCGCTCTCTGCCGTACTTTTCCCGCAGCTCCTTCAGGATTTCCCCGTCTGTGCCGAATGCCGCCCCGGGCTGCGCCCTCCCGCCCGAACATTCTTCCAGAAAACGATAAAATTCCTCCTGTCCTCCGTTCATCTGATAATACCGCAGTTCATACGCGGTTCCATAGCCCTGATAACGCTCCAGCTTCAGGCTGCCGCCCTCGCAGGTATAGGAAAGCGCCTCATCTTCGCCCGAGATCTCCCGGACCTTCAGCGGAGCAAACACATAGCCGGTATTGAAATCCCGGAAACATATCCGCAGTCTGATGTCATGAAGATAATCCCTCTGGTACTGCCCGCCATAAGCTCTGACAGCACACAGGGTTTCCGCCGTATCCACAAACACCCCCGCCGGGTCTCCGCGATATGTCTGCCACCACTGCCTGCCGTCAAAGGTGTCGTACGCCATTCCGGTCAGATACACGTTTACCGGAGTAAGGTTCAGGGCCTGCACCGTCATGGCCTCTTCCGCTGTCTCTGTCAAATCTCCCCCAAGCTCCCCTCCCTCGCTGAAGCCGCTGAAGGACATGCCGAAGCCTTCCCGGCCGCCCCATCTGATCTTCTGGGCATAGACCTGAAAGGCCTCCCGGAGCTGATTGTAAATACTTTTCACCAAAGGCCATTCATAAGGCTCTTCCGGAACCGGCATACAGGCCGTCAGCAGAAGATACACCGTCAGAAACGGCATAATGCGCAGCATATACGCCTTCTGATTTCCGCTCCTCACCTTTTTCCAGTGCTCCTCCGCCCACTCCGCATAAGCCGTCACAACATAGCATACCCCGAACGCCATCCCCAAATGGGGCACCTGCCATCCGGCGGGCAAAGCACACAAAGCGCCCAGCAGAAGCAGCGCCGCGAAAAGAAGCTTCAGGCGAGGCATTTTCTCGAAGCCAAACTGCAGCAGCCAGCATAGCGCAGTGATAACCGCCGTCTGTAAAAAAGCATACCCCAACGCCCGCTCCCCATGTCCGCCGTTCCCTATGAGCCACGGAATATAGAAACGTATAAACGAAATCGTCTCCCGCACACCCGCCGCCGATACAGCCGCCCCCACTCCCAGGGCTGCCGCCGACAGGCAGATGAATTTCCCCCGAAGAGGCAGAAAGTTGAGTCCTGCCAGCAGCATCAGAATTACGACAGCCTCTGCTGCCAGCGAAACATTCATATCGCCTGTGCCAAGAAACCCTTCGCCGCCATATAATACCACACCTGTCAACAGTCCGGCATTGGCTAATCTGTAGATTCCCTTTTCCCGGAACACTAATCCCTCCTCCATTATACCGAAATGTCTGCAAACAACTGCTGCAGGTTTACAGCAGGCTTTGCTGCATTTCCGCGCTTTTGCCTGTACATATTACAGGAACCGCTTCGCGAACCCTGTTATCAGAAGGATATTACAGGAACCGCTTCGCGAACCCTGTTATCAATAAAAATTGCAGCAGTTATTTCCCGACAATTCCTAAGGAAGCTGCACCTGCTTTCTATCATCTGCCTTATCAGAAGCAATCCCTTCGCTTCCTATAATACACCTTCCAGTTCCCCCTCCACGGGAACCTGCACAATCCTGCTGCGCTCGCTTCCCTGCCGGATATAAGCCTCCTGGCTCTTATCCGTAACGGCATACGCCACCACCGGCAAACCCGCCGACAGCCGCCTCACTGCATCCATCCGCCCCTCATCCATTTCATGAAAAATCAGGAAAACGGCTTTGCTGTCCCAAAAAGCGCCCCCGGCCAGCAGCTGCTC
>CANDMH010000166.1 GCA_947385785.1 uncultured Lachnospiraceae bacterium | reverse complement strand
TGGTGTTCACGATGGTGTCGATGCACTCCCGCTCTGTCTTGCCGTTGTCCAGGAAACTCCTGTACTCCTGATTCAGCGCCTCCAATTCCTTCAGCTGCGCCGCGTCATAGGTCTCCCAAGTTACTTTTCTTTCCATTTCCGTTTCCTTTCTTATACCCGTGAGCATATTCATCTGCCGTTGCCGCGCCACATGACGGAAATCCCCGTCTGTTTACATTCGGGAATTGCCGGAAAATAACTGATACAAGCTGTTCTGACAACCCCCTTATCAGTTATCTGCAGACATTTCCTTACAGCGGCAGATGTTTCAACTGTAAGTATACATTAAAGATTTGAGCAGAACGAATTCCGCTCAAATCCCGAATATGCTCATTTTACCACAACTGTATTTATTTTCAAGTCCTTTGACAAAGAATTTACGCGTTCCGCATAAAGCGCCTGTACGCTCCGGCTCTCTCCCAGTCCCCGGAATACGGGCTCCGGCAAAATCCCCGCCTCACGCACTGCCGCAAGCAGACTGCTTCTCCCGCCCGCCATATCGTTCCTGGCATGGCTGCCTGCTACAAGCATCAGGGGAAGCAGCCGCGCCCGGCAGACCTTCCGGTGGGCCAGTCTTTTTGCCGTGTCCTGAAAGGAAGGTATCCCGCCCACAGTGCAGATAAATGCCGGATAGTCTTTTTCCTCAAACAGATCCTGCAGCCTGTGATAAACGGCATTGGCTTCATACTCTGTCCCATGTCCCATAAGCACCAGGGCTTCCCCTTCCTGCAGCGGGTTTTCTTCTATAATAATAGATGCAAGAATCTCGCAATCCTGCGCATTTTCCAGCAATGGCCGGCCTGTGGATACCTGCATCCCTGTCTGCTGTGCCTCCCTGACAAGCAGTTCATATTCTGCTCCCCGCAAAAGCAGAGTCGGCTGTATGACTGCCTTTTTGCAACCGTCCTCTTCCATCCGGGCCAGTGCCTCCGCCACATTGTCAACCTGCAGGGCATGCCGCTCTTTCAGGCTGCGAATGACTGCCGCATTTAAAAACGCCCGATACACCGGATACTCAGGGAAGCGCTCCGCCACCGCCCTCTCCGTGGCCGTGATGCTGCGCTCCAGTGCATCCAAATGTGTCGTGCCGAAGCTCACCATAAGAATTGCCGTTTCCCGAATACACATCGTATCTCCTCCTGTAACCTGCCTGCGGAATCCGCGCAGCCCGAATAAGCTCCCTTGCTTATTCGGCAAGACAGCAGTGCGCCAAACCCGCTTCCCAAAGGCGACACGCCCTGGCGGGTTTGTGTGCAGGCCAGTGTGCCAGGTGCAGGCACACGGTAAACCTCCAGGCAATTCCCTGTATTGCCTTACTTTCCATGCATGGCGGTGCGGCCAGGCCTGGCCAATAGGCTTTATGCATGGAGGTTTACTGTGAACACTTTCCATTTACCGCCTGAAAATACTGGTTCAGATAAGCGCCGATGAGAATGATATACATACAGAAATACATCCACAGCAGCACAATGATGATAATGGAAAGGCTGCCGTAAATACCGTAGGAATTGCCGTAAGTCACATAGTAGGAAAACGCCCAGGAAAAAACACTCCAGCCCACGGCAGAAAAAACAGCGCCGGGTATCTGCTCCCGGAAGGCAAGCTTTTTGTCCGGCACATAGGCGTAAATCGCCGCGAACAACACGGAAAGCACCGCCCACACAAATAGAAAACGGAAATTCATGGCAAAGGAAACCACCCTCTGCAGCTGGGGAATGCGGTGCAATGCCAGAGTCACCAGCTGGTCGCCGAACACCATGACAAACAGAGACAGAATGACCACAATCAACATGACTACCGTGTAAAAGGACGCTATGATACGCAGCACAAAATAATTCCGCTTCTCCTCCACTCCATTCACGGAATTCAGTCCTTTCATCAGCGCCATTACGCCTTTTGCCGCCGACCAGATTGTGGCAATCAGCGCAATAGACAGAATGCCCGCCGATTTGTCATAGACCTCCGAGATCAGGCTTTCCGCCAGAGGATCAATCTGGTCCGGCAGGAAGTCGGTCACCAGTTCCACCAGATTCTCCTCCGTCAGCGGCGTATAGGGAATGATCGTGCAGATCATGATCAGCATGGGCACCACCGACAGGAAAAAGAAGAATGCAGTGCTGGCCGCATAGGTGCTGATGTCCTTATTTTTCATTTTTGCAGAGAAATCTCTTACCCTCAGGTATAACTTCCAGATCACGTAAACCTGCTCCTACTCATATATATTTTCAATCCTGCAGTTCTCATAGAAATACAGCAGCATCTCGTCGGCCGAATAACCGTCGACCGCCATTGCCCTGGCGCCGTTCTGGCTCATGCCCACGCCGTGGCCGAATCCGCCGCCTGTCAGAGTATATCCTATCACATTTCCGTTCTCTTTTCCAGTCTCTATGATGAAAAAGCCGCTGGGAAGCAGATTGGCGCTTGCCACCCGGCTGCCGTCCTGCCTCACCACATCCGCCTTCCCGTCATTTAACACATATCTGATATTGTGCTCGGATATGACCTTGATCTTCTGCGTGCCGGCCTCTATCACCAGTTCGTCCGCCACGCCGCCGCTGCCGCGCTTTTCTATGTAAATATCCGTAATATCGTTCAGACTGTCAATGGTTTCGCTGACATACGAGCCGTCCTTCCAGGTCAGAACCAGTTTGCTGTTCGCCGCATAGCGTTTCTGAAGCGTCTCCAGCAGATGCGCTTTGTCCAGCTCTTCCGCCTGGTAGGTCCAGCGGTACCATCCCTCTCCGGATTCGAAATCATCCTCATTGACGGAGGAGATAAAGGCTGAAAAAGCTGCTTCGTCCCTCAGCAATTCTCCGATATCAGCCGTCATATTGCCGTCAGTCTCCACCTGTCCGGGTGCGGAATCCTCCGTGTCAGATGCGGACGTCACATCTGTTCCATTCTCTTCTCCGCCTGTAGTTGACGCATCTGTTCCATTTCCAGCGCCGCTGCCTTCCTCCTGAGAAGTTCCATTTCCGGCGGCGCCGCTGCCTGCCCCCACCTGGGAAGCAGCCGCCAGCGCCTCCACAAACGCAGTCCGGCTCAGGGATTTCCCTTTCAGATAAGTCAGCGTGGGCGCCTCCTCCGTCTTCCACACATTGGCATCGCTGCCCACCCCGCAGGACGTGGAGTAATAAAAGGTTCCTGCCAGGCTCCCGCTTTCCGTGCGGAGCAGCTGGCCGTAGGTCTCCTTCACCGCCGTGGTGGTGCTCTCCTGCTCCAGGACATTGTTATACACCTGATAGGACGTGCTGTCGTCCACATGAGCGCCGTACTGAGGATAACCAGCATGCTCCATACGCCCGTAGGCATAGGTCCTGGCACAGACAGCCTGGGCTTTCAGAGCCTCAAAGGGGTAAGTCGCCGGCATCTCGCTGGGCACCACGCTGTAGAGATATTCCTCCAGCAGCACCTCATTCACTGCAACAATGCCGTCCTCCGTCCGCAGGAATTCCATCTGCCCCCGGTAGGAAGGCGTGCCCTGGCTGCGGTTACAGTTTTTAAAAATAATCTTTCCCGTCAGCACATCCGGCACAATTCTGACCCGCCCTGTCTCAAAATAGCCGCTGTCATAGCCGAATTCCAGCTCTTCTCCCGCCGCGTGGGCCTCCTGCTTCTGATTGTCATAGGGGCCGTATACCACCGTAAAGCCCGTGTCGCAGGTAATCAGGGGCGCGGTGTGAAAACTGCCGCTGTAATCCGAGGCCCGTATCAGCACACGGATGTATTCCATGGCTTCTTCCTTCGCCATCAGAACCGCGCAGATTTCTCCGTTCTCCATGCACAAATCCGTAAAGTTGTATCCGAAAAACAAATCACCCGCAGTGCACATTTCCAGGCTGTCATAGAGACGGTATCCCTTGTAATCGGCCGCCAGCGGAAGCCTTCCGTATCCCTCCACTTCAATCCCTGTGTCGTCCGCGCTTAAAATTTTCCCGTTTATCTTCTCTCTCTTAACTTCCACGGAAGTGACCGCGCCGTCCGTCAGCTCTACGTCCGCTACCTGTTCCCTTACGGAGAAGTCCGGAAATTCCGACGCTTCCCTCTCCTGTACGACATCATCAGCTGCCTGGGTACCGTCTGAGCCCTGGATACCATCTGACGTCCGGGTACCGTCTGAACCCTGGACACCGTCTGAGCCCTGCGCACCGTCTGCCTGGCCGATCGTCCCTTCCGCAGGAGTACCGCTCTCCCTGCCTGCCGTACCGTCTTCCGCTTTATCCGTGAAAGGCTCCGCTGCCGCCTGCACGTCTGCCGCCTGCATGCCCCAGGGATAGCGCTCACTCTGCCCGTCCCTGAAAATCATCAGCCCTTCTTCATCCGCCTCCATAATCCACACATTCGTCATCAGCTGAATCACCGGAATATGAGGCTCCGGTGTGGGCACGGGAACCTCCTCATCCTCCCCTTTATGTATCAGAAGCAAAACCAGCTTCCCAATCAAAAGAATCACCAGCAGCAATATTCCCAGGATGCAGATAAAGGCTTTCATCTGCATCCTCTGTGACCTGTTTAAATTCCATCTGTTTCTATCCAAATTCTCTCCCTTTTCCTGTGAAAGTATTCAAACTGGACTCTACGGCACCGCGAGGCGCTTCGTGCTCTTTTGCACGAAATCCCGAGACTGCTGTGCGCCAAACCCGCTTCCCAAAGGCGACACGCCTTGGCGGGTTTGTGTGCATCTTCACAGTAAACCCCCAGACTTTCATGCATGGTGGTGCTGCCAGGCCTGCCCTGTAGGCCTTTTGCATGGAGGTTTACTGTGAATGTCCCAACCATACAGATATTATACGATAATCCATAGAGTATTATGAAAAAACTTACGTCTAAAAGAGCAGCCCCAGAGGACTGCTCTCTTCTTCTGTATTATGGCCCAAAATGCCGCCTTCTGCTCTCTGACTCCTAGCAATGCTAGGTGGGTAACCGCAACCGGAGCTTTTGCCTTCCCTTCCAATCCTCCACCCAAAGTGCAGTGAGGGCTTGACAGCCACTCGGCAATGTAGGAATCCCGTTTAAAGTAGCGTAGGTTCAAAATAAACAAAAGTTATCGCACATCTCAGGCTAAAGTTATTATAACAAAAAGCCTGTAAAAATACAACTGTATTTTTTTCCAAATTTTGTTGTCGAATTTTGCCTGTAAACCCGTAATACAGAGTGCTTTTTTGATACTTTTTCCGGTTCATACCGAATTACGTTTTTTGGAAACGTCTTTTCATCCCTTCTGAAACTGCCGCAGGTGTGCACGGAATATCTGACATCAGCCGCCGCAGCGTGTCCGCAGCTCTTCCCAGCGCTTATCCACTTCTTTCTGGAATTCTCCGATCAGATATTCGTTTTCCGGCTTGAAAAGATGACGGAAACGGCGCTGGGAGCGCAGGAATTCTTCAATGGGAAGCTTTGTCTTCGGTTCATAGCTTAAGCTCCACTTTCCGTCTTCCACCTCGTACAGCGGCCAGTAACAGGTATCAACCGCCGTCCTGCATATGTTCATAAGCTCCGAAGGCTCATATCCCCAGCCTCTGGGGCAGGGCGACAGAATATTCAGAAAAGCCGCCCCCGGCGTGTAAATCGCCTTCTCCGCCTTCGTGTGCAGATCCTTAAAATTAGCAGTAAACGTGGTCTGTCCCACGTAAGGAATATGATGCTCCGCCATGATTGCCGCCAGGTCTTTCCGCACCTGTACCTTACCGTTGGAAACCTTTCCCGCAGGCGTGGTAGTGGTATCCGCAAACCGGGGCGTGGCGGAAGAGCGCTGGGTTCCTGTGTTCATGTAAGCGCCGTTGTCATAGCAGACATACACCATATCATGCCCCCGCTCCATGGCGCCCGACAGGGACTGAAAACCGATATCATAGGTACCGCCGTCACCGCCGAAGGTAATGAATTTATAGTCTTCCTGAAGTTTCCCCCTCTTTTTCAGGACTCTGTACGCCGTCTCCACCCCCGAAAGCGTAGCGCCGGCATTTTCAAAGGCATTGTGGATGTAACTGTCCTCATACGCCGTATAGGGATACATAAAGGAAGAAACCTCCAGGCACCCTGTGGCATTGCCTATAACCGCCCTGTCTCCCTCGTGCAGCGCCCGCAGCACGCCCCGGACCGCAATGGTTCCGCCGCAGCCTGCGCACATTCTGTGCCCCGGCGCCAGACGTTCCGGCTTATTCATGATCTCTTTAAAATTATATGCAGCTTCCATATCCTGCTCCTTCATAAGAAAAATTCATCTATCGGCTGCGCAGCCCTATGTACTCGTACATATCCGTAATCCTGTGCTCTGCCGCAATTTTCTCCAGCTTCTCATAAACCTGGCAGAAATCTTCCACCGTGATGTCTCTGCCGCCCAGCCCGTAAAGGTAGTTCACGGCCTCCGCCCTGGACTTTGCCTGGTAGAGAGCCGCCCGCACTTCCGCGCCCAGGGGGCCTCCTGTAGCGGAAAACATCTCCGAGCGGTCCAGAATCGCAACCGCCTTTACCCGTGCCAGAGCCGCCGCGATTTCTTCCTCCGGGAAAGGACGGAATACTCTGATTTTCAGCAGGCCCACTTTCTTTCCGGTGGTATTCCGGATTCGGTCGATGGCAGCCTTGCAGGTTCCCGCTGCGGAACCGATAATCACCACCGCCAGTTCCGCGTCCTCCAGGCAATAGCTTTCAAAAAAGCCGTACTCTCTGCCTGTCATGGCGCGGAACCGCTGGGCCACCTCCAGGATCACTCTCCTGGCATTTATCATCGCCTGGCGCTGCCCCCTCTTCGTCTCCATGTAATAGTTGGATACGGCGTAGGGACCTACAGCCAGAGTCTCATCCGGATTCAGGAGATAATGCTCCGGCTTACGCTCTCCCACGAACTCTTTTACCAGCGCATCCTCCACCAGCAGGATATTCTCGACCCCATGGCTGGTGATAAAGCCGTCCTGGCAGATCATCACGGGAAGCATCACATCCTTATGCTCCGCTATGGGGTACGCCTGCAGGAAATTATCATAAGCCTCCTGATTGGATTCCGCGTAAATCTGAATCCATCCGCTGTCCCTGGCGCCCATGCTGTCGGAATGGTCCGCATTGATATTGATGGGACCGGACAGGGCGCGGTTTACCAGCGCCAGTACCACAGGCAGACGATTGGAAGCCGCTACATACAGCTCCTCCCACATCAGAGCCAGTCCGCAGGAGGAAGTGGCGGTAAGCGTCCTTGCCCCCGCCGCCGAAGCGCCCACGGCGGCGCTCATGGAACTGTGCTCGCTTTCCACGGGAATGAATTCCGTGTCAATCTCTCCGTTGGCAATGTAATTCGCCACATACTGGGGAATCTCCGTGGAGGGCGTGATGGGAAATGCCGGCATCACATCCGGATTGATCTGTCTGATGGCATAAGATACTGCCTCGTTGCCGGATAAACGTTCTCTTACAGCCATTTATTTTCCCTCCCTCATCGTGATAGCGCCAAAGGGACATACTTTGGCACAGATGCCGCAGCCCTTGCAGTGGTCATAGTCAAATTCCGTGCGCAGCTTATCCTTCACCGGAATAGAAGAATCCGGGCAGACCGGCGTACACAGAAGACACTGCTTACATTTCTCCTGATTCCATACCGGTGTGGCGGTGCGCCATTCCCCTGTACAGAATTCCCTGGATGTGGCCGCCTGGAAAATCTTATTGCCCTCTGTTATATCCTGCCAGGGGGTGCTTTCGTTTATTTTCTCACTTATCATGATTTTCTGTCTTTCCTTTCATACTAAAACATTCCGCCTCTTCCCATACCCTCCAATATGACGGCACAAACCGCCATAAACACCTGCCGCAGGACCG
>CANDMH010000165.1 GCA_947385785.1 uncultured Lachnospiraceae bacterium | reverse complement strand
TGTTTTGTTATAATTGCGGATGCCGTTTATCGGAGCATGACTTTTGTACTGCCTGTGGGGCGGATGTCTCCCTGTATAAAAAGGTGATACATGTCTCCAATATGTACTATAACGAGGGCCTGGAGAAGGCGGGAGTCAGAGATTTGACCGGAGCGGTCATCAGCCTGCGTCAGAGCCTGAAATTTAATAAAAATAATATCAGAGCCAGGAATTTGCTGGGACTTGTGTATTTTGAGATGGGGGAAAGCGTAAGCGCCCTTCAGGAATGGGTCATCAGCAAGAACATACGCCCCAGGAAAAATATTGCCGGCGAATATATAGAAAAGGTACAGGCCAATGCCGGGAAACTGGAAGCGATCAACCAGACCATCCGTAAGTACAACAGGGCTCTGACGCTGTGCCAGCAGGGCAGCACGGATCTGGCAGTGATACAGCTGAAAAAGGTGCTGTCGATGAATCCAAGATTTGTGCGGGCGCATCAGCTGCTGGCTTTGCTGTATATGGATAAACAGGACTGGGAGCGGGCGGAGCGGGAGCTGCGTAAATGCAGGGAAATCGACAGGAACAATCTGCAGACACTGGCGTATTTAAAGGAAGTAGAGCAGATGCTGATGCCGGATGAGGGTATGCGGCAGTCTGCAAAGCGCAGAAAAGACGAGGCGGTCAGGTATCAGAGCGACAATGAGATCATCATTCAGCCGCTGAACGTGAAGGAACCGAAAAGCGGAGGTGTCTCTTCTCTGCTGAACATTGTGATCGGTCTGGCCATTGGCCTGGCTGCCATGTACTTTCTGGTGGTTCCCGCCGCGGAGTCAAAGGTCAGAAACGAGGAGCAGCAGGTGATTACCAGAATCAGCAGCGAATCTGATGCCAAGACTGCCCGGATTCAGGAGCTGGAGAGCCAGGCTGCCGACATGAGTGAGAGCATGGCGGATATTCAGGCACAGCTGGAAAGCTATGTGGGTGTGGACGGGACGCTGCAGAATACGGAGGTGCTGCTGCAGGCGCTTGCCGCCTACATGGAGGCGGAGGATAAGGAGGCAGCATCAGCCGCTGCCGCGGCAGAACTGGAAGCAATTGCCCAGCGTGTGAATCTGGAGGAGATGACAGAGGGGTTCCGGAGACTGTATGAGGCTGCCAGCGGAGTCATCCTGCCGGAGGTTGCTGCCGCTTACCTGGAGGAGGGAAACAGGCTGTTCAATGCCAGAAGCTATGCGGAAGCGGCCGCTGCGTTTGAACAGGCAGTTGTTTACGATGCCGATAACGAGGAAGCAATCTATCAGATGGCGCAGTCTTATCGGTTTACCGGCGAGACCGAGAAAGCCATTGCTGCTTATGATAAGGTGATCGAGCTGTTTCCGGATTCCTGGCGGGCAGAGCGTTCTCAGAATTACCGGGCGCAGCTGGCGGGAGGATGAACGGCAGGAAACGCGTATATGCACGATAAAACACAAATGAAATCATGTTTGGACTGGGAATTGTCTGCAAATTTATTTCGTGACACTTCCTTACGAAAGAAAAGAACCTGTGGAGGACCGGGTTCTTTTTTCGTTTTATCGTATTTTCGGGTTTTTACCTGAAAATGTTACAGGAAACGTTTCGCAAACCCTCTGATCAAGTGGAAATTGCAGCAGTTTCCGTTTTTCCGGGAAGCGTTTCTGATTTCCTGGGAAGTGCCATCAATTTCCTGGGAAGTGCCGTCAATTTCCTGGTATAGAATTGAGAATGGAAAATGAATGCGCTTACGAATATATTATATATAGAAAGGATGTGGATAAGAATGGAACAGATCAAGGCAGGAGATTTCCGGGTGATAGACAATTGTCTTATGATCCGGCTTCCGGAAGAGATAGACCACCACGGAGCCGGGCTTATCTGTGAAAATGCGGACAAGTATTTGGTCAGGGAGGAGGTACAGAATGTGATATTTGACTTTGAGAAGACCAGGTTCATGGATTCCTCCGGTATCGGGATTATTATGGGCCGCTACCGGAAGATATCCTGTTTCGGCGGCAGGGTTTATGCCATTCATCTGGACAGGCAGATTGAGCGGATCTTTCAGCTGTCAGGGTTAAATAAAATTGTGGAGGTACTGGAATCATGAAAAACGAAATGGAGATTATCTTTGACGCGGTTTCTGACAATGAAAGCTTTGCCAGGGTGGCGGTGGCGGCCTTTATCACGCATCTGAATCCCACGGTGGAGGAGATGGCGGATATCAAGACGGCGGTGTCCGAGGCGGTGACCAACTCCATCATCCACGGCTACGGAAACCTGCAGGGCTGCGGAAAAACGGGCAGGGCTCGTCCTTCAGAGCGGGAGGAGATTCATCCCGGAAAGGTGCGGATAAGCTGCAGGCTGGAAAACGGGATTTTACATATTGAGATTACGGATACCGGCGCGGGGATTGAGGATGTGGAAAAAGCCATGGAGCCGCTCTACACCACCAGACCCGATCTGGAGCGCTCGGGAATGGGATTTGCCTTCATGGAGGCTTTCATGGACGACCTGGAGGTGGAAAGCGTTCCGGGGGCGGGGACAAAAGTCCGTATGGTCAAAAAAATAGGAATCGGGGAATGGATCGCATGAAGGTTTGCCGGCAAAACCAGGCGGTCTTTCCCGCGGCGGAGGTCAGTGTATGGAAGAGATGTCAGTACTGATTGCAAGGTCACAGGCGGGAGAAAGGAATGCGAGAGAAGTACTGATAGAAAACAACCTGGGGCTGGTGCGCCATATTGTAAAGCGCTTTGCCGGAAGGGGACATGACCTGGAGGATTTATTTCAGATCGGCACCATAGGGTTGATGAAAGCGATAGATAAATTTGATCTGTCCCTGGGCCTGAAATTTTCCACCTATGCGGTGCCCATGATCACAGGGGAAATCAAGCGTTTTCTGAGGGACGACGGTCCGGTAAAGATATCCAGAACCATCAAGGAGAACGGAATCAAGGTGAAAATGGCGAGACAGCGCATCCAGGCTTCCGCGGGCAGAGAGCCGATGGTGCAGGAACTGGCGGAGGAGACGGGGCTGTCCGTGGAGGATGTGGTGCTGGCGATGGAGGCTGACGCCTCAGTGGAGTCCATATATTCCGCGGTTTACCAGGATGACGGCAGCGAGGTATACCTGGTGGACAAGGTGGTCCGGGGCGGCAGCGGCTCCCTGGGCAGCAGCACTGTGGGAGGCTGCGACGGGGAAGATGCGGAGAAAGAGAAACTGCTGAACCATATGCTGCTGGATCAGCTTCTGGGCACTCTGGAACCTCGGGACAGGAAATTGATCTATATGCGCTATTTTCAGAATAAGACACAGACGGAGGTCGCCGCGGGACTGGGAGTCAGTCAGGTTCAGGTGAGCCGCATGGAGAAGAAAATACTGCGGAATCTGCGGGAGAAGGCTACGTAAGGAAATGGGAATTCCTGATTTCCTGCATCTGCCAGATTACTTAACTTTTTATAAATTGCGGAAATAGGCTTTCCTTATAAGGATAATTCGTTTACTATTAAGAAAGGAAGTGAAAATATACGGTTCGCCGTTTGAAATGCATTGGACGAGTACACATAGGAGAGGATTATGAAATTAATGACGGAGGATGAAATAAAGAAGGCGGAAGAAAACGGAGCCATAAGGCGCAGCAGGCGTAAAAAACGTGGAAAGCAGCGCATTCTTGTCATGTCTGCCTGCCTTGTGGCGATGGTGGCTGTCATGTTTCTGACGGCTTCCGTCTGCGTATGGGTGGCGGACAGAATCAAGGAGAAAGAGGATGCGGCGCCGGCAATCGGGGAGGCGGACGGACTCCCGGAACACGTGATAAACTATGTAGATGTGGATAAGGACGGAAATGTGCTGGATGCTTCCGGCAACGTGCTGGGGGTATTGTCGGGTTCCCTGGGCTATTCCCAGGCGGAGCTGGACAGCCAGGTGCTGGGCGCGAGGGAGGGCGCTATAGAGGAAATTCTGGAGATTATCCGCGGCGGTCTGGACGCTGGGGACAGTGTGCTGGAGACGCTGCGTCCGCTTTATCCCGATGACCTGATTGTATACAGCGGCGGGAAGTACAACTTTGTCCCCATCAACCGGAATCTGAAGATGCATTCCTTTGATGCGGCAAATCTGAATGTGCTGGAATCAGGGGAGTACCAGTATCTGCAGGACGGCGCGGTGATTTCCCATAAGGGAATCGACGTGTCCAGGCATCAGGGAGAGATCGACTGGAATCTGGTGGCCCAGGACGGTGTGGAATTCGCCTTTATCAGAGTGGGGTACCGGGGCTACGGCAGCGGAAAAATGATGGAAGACGAGTATTTTGAGGAAAATATCACGGGAGCCCTTCAGGCAGGCATCAAAGTCGGCGTGTACTTCTACAGTCAGGCCGTCACTGAGGCGGAAATCCAGGAGGAAGCGGCGTTTGTGCTGGAAAAGATAGCGCCCTACAGAATAGAATGTCCCGTGGTCTTTGACGTGGAGCGGGTAACGGAGTCGGACGGAAGGATGAACGGTATCTCCATTGAGGACAGGACCGCCTTTGCCCTGCAGTTTTGCCAGATGATTGAGAACGCCGGATATAAGCCCATGATTTACCATAATACAGAGATGGGAGTCATGTTTCTGGGGCTGGAGGCGCTGGAGCAGTATGACAAATGGTTTGCTGCCTACAGTGATGTCTTTTATTACCCTTATGACTACAAGGTATGGCAGTATTCCCAGTCCGGCCGGGTTCGGGGGATTGCGGGGGATGTGGACCTGAATATCAGCTTTGTGCCGCTGTGGGAGGAGCAGCCGACGGAATGATTTGGAGGGGCTGCGCTGTCTTCTCAGGCAGCTGTCTCCGAATGGAGAAGACTGGGCGGTGACAGGATTATAGAGGAAGTGAATGCAAACTCTTTTCGTATGGAAAACGCATTTAACATACATTGTAAAAAAGGTCAGAATCTGGTATACTCATATAGAAGTAAATCAGACTATGTTTTTGATTGTGAGGTGTCTCGGTGATAGATAAAGAGAATTCCGGAACGATATCATGGGGGTTATATTATGGTAAATACTGATAGGATGACAGCAGAAATGATAAAAGAGCTTGCTTTTTCAGAAGAAGAACTGGAATCACTTGCCAAGGCGAGAAACATTCCGATTGCTTTTGATGAAGATTGTCCGGAGACAACTCCTGAACGCGCATTGAGGTTTCGACGTGTGAATCCGTCCAGAGATTGTATCGGGAAGAGGGCATAAAAGGATGAGGATAAGTGGAGGTTACCAATGAGAGATGTCAGGATTTTAAGGGAAATACTGCAGCCGGATACGGAATTTACGCCGATTCCTTTCTGGTTTTTTAATGATGCCTTCGATGAAAAGAAGGTGAGGGCACAGCTGGAGGACTATGTGGAAAAAGGGGTGAACGGCCTGGTGCTGCATCCCAGGATCGGGGTGCCGGAGGATATGCGCTATCTGTCGGAAGTCTATTTTCAGGCGGTCAGGTACATCGTCGGCACGGCGGCGGAGCTGGGAATGAAGATTGTGCTCTATGATGAGGGGATGTACCCTTCCGGTTCCGCCCACGGCATGGTGGTGGCGGAGAATCCGGCGTACGCGTCCAGGGGGATACTCTTGATGGAGGCGGAGGAAGCTGCCGCGAAGCTGGCGGGGGAGGAAGGCGCCCGGGTGATTGCTGCCCTTCCCGACGGCAGGCAGATTGTGTACGGCTTTACGGGCGGCACCATCAGGGGGATTCACTTCGGCGAGGACGACGGCGAGCCGGGAGCGCCGAAGGCCGCGGATATCCTGAATCCGGATGCGGTGGATACCTTTATCCGGCTGACCCATGACAGATATTATGAGGAGCTGAAGGAATACTTCGGCAGCACTGTCATTGCCTTTTTCACCGACGAGCCGAGCGCGCTGGGGAGAAACGCGGGCCATTATATGCCGTGGGTCTCCGGCCTGGAGAAGGAACTGGAGGCGGCGGGCGGAAGCGTGGAGGATCTGGCGCTCCTGTTTTCCGGTAAAGGCAAAAAGGTAGCGGGCAGAGAGGACGTCGTGGAGCTGGAAGAAAACCTTACCCTGCGGATTTACCAGCGGCTTATCAAGGAGAAGCTGCGGGAGATTTTCTATGCAAGGCTCTCGGGCTGGTGTGAGAGACACGGCATATCTTTGATGGGGCATCCGGCGGAAAGCAATGATATAGAGGAGGAGCTGTACTTCCATATCCCCGGACAGGATCTCATCATGAGGCGGGTTGCCCCGGAGACCGGAGGCCTGCGGGAGTTTGACTCCGTCCAGGCGAAGCTGTCGGCGGATATCGCCAGGCATCTGGGCAGGCGCAGAAATGCCAATGAATGCTTTGGCGTGTGCTGCCGGAACGGAATCCCCTGGTATATGACGGCCGGGGATATGAAATGGTATATTGACTGGCTGGGCCTGCGGGGGGTGAACCTGTATGTGCCCCATGCTTTCTATTACAGTGTGGAAGGAGCGCGTAAGGGAGAGCGTCCGCCCGATGTGGGGCCCAACAATATCTGGTGGAAGCATTACCGCAGATTTTCCGATTACATGAAGCGGCTGTCGTTCCTGATGACCGATTCGGTAAACGGTGCGGAGATTGCGGTGCTCTGTGACAATAACCGGGTGCCCTATGAGGAGATTGCCTGTCTGTATGAAAATCAGATAGAATTTAACTATCTTCCGGCGGCGCTTTTGGAGAAGGCCAGGGTAGAAGACGGAAAGGTACGAATCGGCGGCTATGGGTATGCGGGTGTGGTGAATGTGCTGGGGGAGGCATATGAAGAGCGCTTCCGGGAAAAACTGGGGGATTTGTTATGGACCGTTTCGGTCAATGGAGCGGATGCGGTAAAAGATTTTATAGATAAAATGCAGAATTCGGCCTGCAGCGGAAGGAAATCCGAAGGCCTGGCAGCTGTGCCGGGAGACGGGACGGCGGAAAGCAGGGAAGAAACGGGACAAATAGAAGAAGCGGGACAAACGGATGAAAAGGCATCAAGTGGGGCAGGTCCCCGGATGAAGGTCAGATTCAGTCAGCCATGCAGGACACTTCGCAAAGTGGCACTGCGAAAATACGGAACGGATATGCTTCTTCTGGGCAATGAGGGAAGTGAAGCAGTCTGTGTGGACGTGACGGTTCCCGGCATGAAATCGCCGCTGTATATTGATTTGTGGAGAGGAGCCTGTTATCAGGTGGAGGGAGCGGCGGAAACCTTTCCGGTGTGGCTGCGGCCCGGTGAGACGGTGCTGGTGACAGAAGGCGGGACGTGTGCCGGTATGCCCGGGCAGATGCAGGACACCGGGGCGGAAGAAAAAGAAGAGGGGAGCCAGGCAGGATGTTCCGTGGCAGAGGCAGACAGATTTGAAACCGGGAAAATTGCGGAATTCCGTAAACCCGACTGGTATCTGGCAGAGTATCCGGACTGGACAGACCGATTTACCCTTCTGGAAAAAAGCGGCAATACCGCGGTCTACAGCATGAATTATCCGGCGGAAAAGGATTCTGAGACAGTACGGTTTTCCGTCAGGGCGGAGGAAATGGTGGAATGTTACCGCAATGGCAGCTTTGTGGATGTGAGCTTCTGGGGACAGCATCGCTTTGAAGTGAAAGAGCTGCGGAAAGGAGAAAATGAGATACGCCTGGTTATCACGGGAAATGCCGCGAATATTTACGAAAACGCGGGAATTGCTTTCGGGCTTTTGCCTGAATATACTGCAGACTGCCAGGATTTACAGTAACGCAACCCGAAAGGTACCTGGCTGGCGGTCTGCAGTCGGAACATACTGTAAATTTAACTGGCGTGCAGTTATACTCAAGACCGCCAGGATTTACTGTTCCGCCTGAAACGAACATACTTGGCTGGCGGTCTTTCGTTGTAGGTTACTGCAT